>JBEAUK010000121.1:0-15360 GCA_041161465.1 Planctomycetota bacterium
CGATCGTCTGCGGATGGCAGTCCTCGGCGACGAAGAACTTCTGGCGGTTCTCGCCCGTGATCGAGTGGCACATGTTCATCGCCTCTGCGGCGGCGGTGCCTTCGTCGAGGAGCGACGCGCCCGCGAGCGGCAGGCCCGTGAGCTCGGAGATCATCGTCTGGAAGTTGAGGAGCGCCTCGAGGCGGCCCTGCGCGACCTCGGCCTGGTACGGCGTGTAGGCCGTGTACCACTGCGGGTTCTCGAGGATGTTGCGCAGGATCACGCCCGGCACGATCGTGTCGACATAGCCCATTCCGATGTACGAGCGGTACACCTTGTTGCGTCGGGCGAGCGCCTTGAGCGCGCCCAGGGTCTCGGCCTCGCCGCGCTCCTCGTGGGCGCCGGTGCGAGTCGGGTCGTCGATCACCATGTCGCGCCCGAGTCGGATCGACGACGGGATCGCGGCCGCGATGAAGTCGGCGATCGACTTGTAGCCGCAGGTGCCGAGCAGGTCGGTGGTCTCCGCAACCGTGTGCGGGATGTGGCGACGGTAGAAGGTGTCCGTCGGGCCGAGGGTGGTGGCGGACGCGGTCGTGGTCGGGGCGGTCATCACGGTGGTCATCGCTGTGGTCGGAAGTGAGGCGCGCGGGGCCATCGGGCCAACCGCAAGACGACGAGTATAGGGCGGAAGGCGCGCGAATCCGCAGCGGCGGCAAAGCCCCGTTGGTACGCTTTGTCCTATGCCAGACACCCTGCTCCAGCGCCCCTCCGTCCGCGCTTCGGCCTTCGCGACCGCACCCCGCGCTCTCGGCGCCCTCGCGCTTGCGGTTCTCGCCGCCTGCGCATCGCAGCCGACGGCTCCTGCGCCTGCGAAGAGCGCTTCCGCGACCCCTCCAGCGTCGGTCGCGCCACAGTCCACCGCGACTGCGGGAACCGCGTCGGGTGGTTCGGGCACCGCGACCGCACCCGCGGCGACCCCCGCACCCGCAGCGAAGCCGGCCAAGGCACCGCGCACAGGCCCCGGTCTGTTTGCGGACCTGACGCAGCCAGGGAAGGGGACGCCGAAGCCGCGTGCCACCGCGCCCGCGCGGCCTTCGACCGAAGGCAAGATCGTTCCCGGCTCGGTCAATGTCTACAACTTCGACCCCGCGGAGTCGTTCGTGCCCGCCGATCCGAAGACGACTTCGATCGCACAGGTGCTGGCCGACATGGGTCCCGACTCGATCGAGTGGTATCAGCATGTGCAGACGCTCTCGAACCCGTGGTTCGAGGGACGCGTGCCTGGCTCGGCTGGCATCGAGCATGCCGCCAACTACCTCGAGTTCTGGATGAAAAAGACCGGACTCGAGCCGGCGTTCGCGAACGCGAGCAACGGCCGCGAGGCGTCATCGTCGGAGCCGTCGAATCCGTGGCGCCAGCCGTTCGATCTTCCGGGCCGCGAGCGCCGCGTGAAGGGCGGCACGCTCTCGTTCGGCGGCAGCGCGCTCGAGCCGAGCGCGGCGCGCCCGATGAAGAACTCCGGCGGCGGGCAGATGGAAGGCCCGATCGCGTTCGTCGGCTACGGCATCGAGGACGGAAAGGACGGCTACAGCAGTTTCGCGCCCGACGAGCGGTTCGAGGGAACCGTGGTCATGGTGATGCGTGGTGAGCCGCTCACCGCCGAAGGCAAGTCCGCATGGGGCGGTGAGAAGTTCACGAGCGCCTCCAGCCTCGCGAGCAAGCTCGACGCGATCAAGCGTCGCGGCGCAAACGGCATCATCGTCACCGACGCGCCTGGCTATGCGGGCAAGAAGATCGACCTCGCCACGATGAGCACCGAGAGCCTCGGCGGCGCGCTCGGCGTGCCGGTCTTCTATGTCGACGGTGCCGCGGCCGACACGATCGTGAAGAAGGCCGACCCCGAGGGTCGCGATCTTTCGACGCTGCGTTCGCTCGCGGATGCGGGCACCGCGGCGGCACCGTTTCGCGCCGTTCGCATGAAGGAAGATGCACCGGTCTCGCTCAAGGCGAGCATCGACACGGGCGGCATCGTCACCCACAATGTCGGCGGCATCCTGCGAGGCAGGGGCTCGCTCGCCGATGAGTGGGTCGTGGTCGGCGCGCACTACGACCATGTCGGCTACGGCATGTTCGGCGCAGACCCCGCGAACCGTGGCAAGCTGCACCCCGGCGCCGACGACAACGCAAGCGGCACGAGCGGCATGCTGGTGCTCTCGCGCCGGCTTGCCGAGGCCTACGCGACCGCGCCGACGGACGCGAACCTGCGCAGCGTGCTCTTCCTCGCATTCAGCGCCGAGGAGATGGGCCTCAACGGATCGCGTCACTTCGTGAAGAGCCCGTCCATTCCCGCGGAGAAGGTCGATGTCATGCTCAACATGGACATGATCGGCCGCATGCGCAATGGCGAACTCGTCGTTGGTGGCGTCGAAAGCGCGAAGGGTTTCCGCGAGGCACTTGAGCCGATGTTCAGGAAGAGCGGACTCACGATCTACGCCGATCCAAGCGGACGCGGTCCGAGCGACCATGCGCCGTTCTTCGGTGCGAGCATCCCCGTGCTCTTCTTCTTCAGCGGCGTGCACGACATCTATCACAAGCCCGGCGACCAGGGCTTCACGGTCGACCCGCGCGGAGTGCCGGCCATCCTCGATCTCGTCCAGGAGATCGCGATGTGGCGCGCATCGAGCGCGGATCGACTCGAGTTTGCGACCGGCGCTCCCAAGCCTGCAGCACCCGCGCCTGTCGTCGTCGATACGGCGCCGGGCGGCAACGACCGCGGCTACGCGCCGGTGCGCCTCGGAATCCAGCCCGGCCTCGCGGGCGACGGCGAGTCGGGCATCCTCGTCGAGAGCGTCAGTCCCGGTACGAGCGCGGCGGATGGCGGCATCAAGCCAGGCGACATCATGCTCTCGTGGAACGGCGATTCGCTCGGATCGGTCCAGGACATGATGTCGAAGCTGCGTGCATCGAAGCCGGGCGATGTGGCGAAGATCCGCATCCTTCGCGATGGCAAGGAGATCGAGCTCAATGTCGAGCTCAAGGCCTCGACCGCGCCGCGCAGGCCGCAGAACGACTGACGCCATGAACGCCACCCGACACACCACGATCGCCGCGCTCCTTGTGGGCGCGGCGTTTTCTTTCGTCGCCTGTGATCGCGCCGAGCGCGCGGCGCCTGCACCCGATGCGCCGGCACCCGAGTCGGCTGCGCCCGCGCCCGAGGCCGAGACGCGCCGCGGCGTCGTGCCGCAGCCACGCGAGACACCGGCGCCCGCGCCCGCCGATGCGGCAGCCGCGCGCGCGAAGTACGACTTCTCAGAGCTCTACGGAACCTGCGAGCGCGGCGAAGGCGGCAGCGGCCGCACCTACATGGGCCGCGAGATCTCCGAGGTGATGGGCCACTTCGGCGTCGGCTGGCTCGAGCGTCCCGAGCGCGAGCGCGAGGAGCGCACCGATCTCCTCGTCAACGCGCTCAAGCTGAAGCCGACCGACGCGGTCGCCGACATCGGCGCGGGCAGCGGCTACTTCTCGATGCGTATGGCGCCGATGGTGCCCGAAGGCGTCGTGTACGCAACCGACATCCAGCCCGAGATGCTCGACATCGTCACCGAGCGCGCGCTCGAGCTGAAGCTCTTCAATGTGATGCCCGTCCTCGGCGACATCGACCACTGCGGCCTCGAGCCGAACTCGGTCGATGTCGTCCTCTTCGTCGACGCGTACCACGAGTTCTCGCATCCGCGCGAGATGATGGAGTCGATCCTCGACGCCCTGAAGCCGGGCGGCCGCGTGATGCTCGTCGAGTACCGCCTCGAGGATCCGACCGTGCCGATCAAGGAACGCCACAAGATGAGCGAGGCGCAGGCGAAGCTCGAGATGGCCGCGATCGGCGATGCGACGCGCGGGCAGCTCGAGTTCGTCGAGAACATCTCGGTGCTTCCGCAGCAGCACCTGATGGTGTTCAGGCGCAAGTAGCGCTATCTGCCCGGGCAGCCGAGTCGGCCGAGGTACGCCTCTGCGTTCTGGTTTGCCTCGAAGCCGCCACCGACATAGAGGCCGGGCGCCGATCCGCTGGTGTACGAGATCAGCGCAGGCATCGCGAATGTCGAAGGCCCGACGACGGTGAATCCCACGCCAGTCCAGCCGGTCGGGTCGAGCCGCATGACCCCCGTCACGGGATTCGTCCCGCTGCGGGTTGTGGCGTGAAGCCTTGGACCCGTGCCGCCGTCGTGCACGGCCAGCGCGAGGATGCTGACTCCGACGGCCGGCAACGCGGTGGCCGCCCAGTTGCTGCCGTTCCAGACAGAGATGGCGCTGCCGCCACCCGCAAACGGCGCCGCGACATAGAGCTTCCGGCCCGTGCCATCGTCGTGCACCGCCAGCGCACGCACGGTGGCGGACATGCCGCTTCCCAGCGGACGCCACAGCGATCCGTCCCAGGAAGCGATCTTGCTCGCCGTCACGCCGCCGATGTACGAGAACTCACCCGCCGCATAGAGCCGCGCACCGGTTCCGTCGTCGTACACGATCAGTTCGGAGACGCCATCGGGATCGGTCGTGCCGGCGTTCAGCGCCGACCAGGTCGAGCCGTTCCATCGTGCGATGCGACTCGCTGGCACGCCGCCCGCGCTCGTGAAGAGTCCGCTGACATAGAGCTCTGGACCGCTGCCGGCGTCGTACACGGCGAGCGCGAGTCCGACCGCGAGACCCGTGGCCGGATCATCGAGGCCGCTGCCGAGCGGAATCCAGTTCGTTCCGTTCCAGCACGCGATGCGGCGCGCAGGGACGCCGCCCGCGTTGCTGAACCGGCCTGCGGCGTAGAGCTTCGGCCCGGAGCCGTCGTCGTAGCCTGCGAGCGCGAGCACTTCGCCGTCGACGCCGCTGCCGAGCGCGCGCCACGACTTGCCATCCCAGCAGGCGATCCTGTTCACCTCGGTCGAGCCTGCGAAGCGGAAGGTCCCGCCGGCGTAGAGCTTCGGACCCGTGCCGTCGTCGAACACGGTTACGGCGCCGACCGAACCGCTGAGCGCCTGCGTTGGGGACGCCTCGCCGAGCGGCTGCCAGCCCGTCGCATCGAGTCGCGCGATGCGGCGCGCCGGAGTGCCGCCGATCACGGTGAACTGTCCGCTGGCGAACAGCACTTGTGCGGCGCCTTCGTCGCGGACAAGCAACGCCTCGACGGGCGCGGTCGGCGGGCTCGGGTGAACCGTCCATTGCTTGCCGTTCCAGCTTGCGAGCTGCGCGACCGAGCCGAGCAACGCGGCGCTGTACTGGCTTCCCGTGGCGATGAGCCGCGGACCGGACCCGTCGTCGTAGCTTGCGAGTTCATCGATCGGAAGCAGCGCCGGAGTCGACGGCGCGCTCGATGCGACGCCATCCCATGAGGCGCCATCCCACGAGGCGATGTTCTGTGCCGGCACGCCGCCCGCACTCGTGAAGCTTCCGCCGACGAAGAGCTTCGGTCCAGAGCCATCGTCGTGGGTGCAGAGCGCGTGAACCGACCCGGAGGTACCGCCGATGCCCGAGCCCACGGCGCTCCACGCCGTGCCGTCCCAGCGCGCGATGCGATTGGCCGGCACGCCGGCCGCGTTGGTGAAGCTGCCGCCCACATAGAGCTTCGCGCCCGAGCCGTCGTCGTGGACGAGCAGCGTGGAGATCCCGCTGAGAGTCCAACCGAGCGAACTCCACGCGGACCCGTTCCAGCGCGCAATGCCGCTGGCGGCCACGCCGCCCGCCGAGGAGAAGAAGCCCGCGGCGTAGAGCTGGGGCCCGCTTCCGCTGTCGTAGACGGCAAGCTTGCGAACCGAGCCGCTGCTGTTCATGCCGCCGCCGACGGCGCTCCAGTTCGTGCCGTTCCAGCGCGCGATCTTGCTGGTGGGAACGCCACCGGCCGATGAGAACTCGCCGCCCGCGTAGAGCATCGGTCCGGTGCCGTCGTCGTACGAGACGAGCGCATGCACGGTGCCGTTCATGCCGAAGCCGACGGGGCTCCACGCCGAGCCGTCCCAGCGCGCGATGCGATCGACGGAAGTCGTGCCTGCGAATCGGAAGTTGCCCGCGGCGTAGAGCATCGGGCCGGAACCGTCATCGTGGATCGCAAGCGCGAGGACGGTGCCTTCGAAGCCGGGCACCGTGCCGAAGGTCGGCAGCCACTCTTCGTCGAGGCAGCCCGGCTGCTCGAGAAGCGTCACCACGCCCACATCCGTGACGCCGTCGTAGACGACCGGGCTCACGACCGCGCTCCCTGCGTAGATCCTGTTCTCGATCGGAACCGAGGCCGTCACGGTGAGTTCGGCGACACCCTTTGGAAGCTCGCACAGGAACGAGAATTCGCCGTTCGGACCTGCGGCGCCAGACCCACCGAGATTGGTGGTGACACCGGCGTAGATGGGCGAGCCATCCTCGAGGCGGACGGTGCCCACGACGCGCGTGAGGTGGCACGGCAACGGGCACGCGCCCCAGGCGTTCAGGAGTTGTGCGAGGTCGAAGCCGCGAACGGTGCCGTCGCCATCGATGTCCGCAGTGCCGGGGCCGCCCCATTGCGAGAGCAGCAGCGCGAGGTCGGCGGGGTCGACCTGCGTGTCGGCCGTGAGATCGGCTGGGCAGCAGAGGCTCGTCTGCGCGCGCACGGGTGCGGCGAGCCCGAGCACCGCGAGAAGCATGAGCAGCGGGGGAACGACGAAGATTGAAGTCGAGAAAGCGTGCTGAAGTTGGCGAAGAATTGTCATGGATGCACCGATCCTTCACGATGGCTGGGCAGCTGTCGTGCTGAAAGTACGGTCTGGCGCCCATGATCGATGCCGCGAATTCACGCAATCACGCGATTTTGTGACGCCGACCGCGCCGGGCGTCCCGCTCATGGCGGGGGCAGCGTGTCTCGGCCACGGATGCCGTTCGTCGTGAGGTAGTGCGCGCCCGTCTTGACGAGGAAGTCCTCCGCGATGTTCCCGAAGAACTCGTGCCCGAACGGCGAGCTGCTGATCCAGAGGCGCTGGCCGCCGAGCGGGAACCGCGTTGCGCGGTCCTGCGCGCCCATCGCCTCGGCGGTCGTGAAGAGCCGCACGGAGCCATCGAAGAACGCCGCGTACGAGCGCGCGAAGTAGCTGTGGTTCCACTGGTACGGCGTCTCGCCGCCGGGCACATACGGATTCATGCCGAGGTTCGGCTCCATGCAGTGCCGCTCGAGAAGCCGCGTCTTGAGCGACGGATACAGGCATTGCGCATTCGACGGCGATCGGTAGCCCTGGCCGCTCGCGACGGCGTTGGGGCTCTGGTACAGCGGGTAGCTTGCGGAGGTGCCGTCGCCGAACACCCGCGGGTGATACATCGCGGCGGGCGAGTAGTCGTAGGTCGAGTTCACGATGCCCGTCTGCGAGTCCTGCTCGAAGTCGCGGCCTTCGTTGATCCACTTCTGCGCCCGGCCCTTCATGCCCGGGTCGTCGGGCGCGTAGAAGGTCTGGTCGTAGAAGCGGCCGCCGACATAGGTGTTGAACTGGCGCACATTCATCCAGCGGAACGAGCCGCGCGCGACGGAAGTCGTCGTGAAGTCGAGCGGCACCTGGAACGCGCCGCCGTCGGCCGTGCCCCCGCATGCGCCCGTGCCGTAGCCGAGCACGGTCTTCTGCCCGCTCACGCTCGCGCCGAGCAGCATGGGCGGAATGCAGCCGTTCGCGGCTTGGTACGCGGCGAAGTCGCCGCCGAACGCGCCCAGATCGTCGGGGCATGCCGTGAACTGCCTGCCGTTGAAGTCGGCCGCGTACTGCGCGTGCGCGGTGGCGAGCGTGGCGAGCTGCGACATCGACTGCTCGCGCATCGAGCTGCAGCCAACGCGGCGGAACATGGGAACGGCCGCCGCGGCCGCGACCGCGACGACCGCAGCGACGGCAGCCGCCTCGGTGATCGTGAATCCGCGCCGCGCGCCGTGCATGGAGCTGCTTCGTGTGCTCTTCATGGATGTGCCCTCTGATGTGCCCTTTAGGGATGTTCTCCGTTCAATCACGCGACAGGAGATCGCGGCCGCGAATGCCGCCGGTGGTGAGGATGTGGAAGCTCGTGCGCGTGCCATCGACCGAACCCGATGGCTGCCATCCGTTCGGCCCGAGCGGCGTGTCGTCGGACCAGAGCCCGTCGCCCGACTGGCTGCCTTCGCGGGCGATGATGTCGTCGGCCGCAGCGTGCGCCATCGAGATCGACTGCACGCTGCCGTCGAAGAAGAGCGTGTAGGGCGCGCTCTTCCGGCCCGCGTTGAACGCAAGCCCTTCGCTCGGCTCGTCGCGGTACCAGCCGTACTCGCACATGCGCGTCTTCAGCGACGGATGGACGCACTTCGCGACGGCGGGCGCGCGATAGCTGTGCGCGAACGACGCAGGCGCGCGGAACCCGCCTTCAGCCCGGGGGCGCAGCACGGATGGATCGAACATGGCCGCAGGCGAGAAGCAGTAGCTCGAGTCCTGGTAGCCGCCGGGAATCCCTGGTGCCGGGAAGGTGAACTCCGATTCGGCCGTCGACAGCGCGGGCACGCCCGCATAGGTCGGATCGTCCTCGGCGTACCACTCGGGCGAGTAGAAGTTCCGCGACAGATACTCGCGGAATCCGCGGACATTCGGGATGGCGAACGAGCCATATCCCGCGGCCGCACCGCTGAAGTTGATCGGCCGATACGCCTCCCAGTTGCCGCAGGTCCCGACGCTTGCAGCACCCCCAAGCCCGTTCTCGCAAGTTGCGGTCGATGGGATGAAGTATCCCCAGTACGCGCCGTTTGCATCGCGCCCGAAGATCATCGGCCGCACGCAGCCGACCGCCGAGGTGTAGGCGTAGCAGCTGTCGCCGTACTGCCCGGCGTCTGCGGGCATGACGCCGAACTGCCGTCCCGCGAAGTCGTTGGCGTAGCACTCGTTCGCCTGCGCGAGTTCCGCAAGCTTGTACTGCGAGTCGAGCCCGCCGCCGCCGCGCATCGGCATCGTGACCGCGACGCACGCGATCACGGCGACAGCCGCTGCGCCGAAGAGAAGATCCACACGCGACAACCCACGCCTGGCGCGTGAGCCAACGGGACGACAGCAAGGGCACGACATGCTCGACCTCCTTCGAAGGAACGAAGCAACCGACGATGCACGGACCGCCGCACGCAAGCCGAGGACTGGTCGTTCCCGGGTTGACGGGAAAACGAACACAGCCGCGCACATCACGGACGGCGAACGATTGAGATGAAACCGCTGGAAGCGGCGCCGAATCGGGCGAGGGAGAAATGATCTTTCCCGTGCGGTCGCCCACCGCACATGCACAGTATGACCGTTGTTTCGGCCCCACTGCAAGGCGAAAGTGAAAATTGCCCGAACTCCGGCCGCGCCGCTCAATTGGCCACGGCCGCGATCCCGTGCTTCGCGAGCGCCTGCTGGTAGCGGTCGAGGAGCGCTGGGTCATCGGCGGTCGGGCGCGCGGCGGAGAGCACCGCGAGCATCTCCTCGCGGTTCGCGGCCTCGGGCGCGGTCACGCGCTCGGCGATGCGGTCGTAGAGATCGGCAAGCAGTGCATGCGCAGCCTGCGGCTCGAGCTTGCTGCGGTCGTCGCGCAGCGCGACAAGCGTCACTTCAAGTTGAAACTGCGACTTGATGTGCGATCCGCCGCGCGAGAGCGAGCGGTCGATCAGCACCTCGCACGCAGCGCGGACTTCATCGGCGCTCGTGAGCGCAAGCGGATCGTCAGTCAGACGAACGCGCTCGGTGGCGAGGTAGATCATGCCTCCCGCGACGACCGCCAGCGCGGCCAGCACGAATGCGACGAGCGCGAACTTGACGGGTCTTGCAAGAGGCAAATCGGGGCGGCCGGATTTGAACCGACGACTTCCTGCTCCCAAAGCAGGCGCTCTACCAAGCTGAGCTACGCCCCGTCGAGGGGCAGATTGTAGCGGCATCGCCGTCGCCGGCGTTCATGCCCGACGCAAACGCACTGCGTGGAAGGCTTCTCGGAGCCTCACGGGCGCGTCTTCATGCCGTATTCGACGAGATCCACATAGGGCGACGACGAAGCGACATAGTCGTCGGCAGTGCCCCAGGTTCGGTCGGGTCCGGCCGTCATGATGAACGCGATCAGCTTCGCATCGGTCGACTGGCTCGCGGCCGCCTTCGCTTCCTCAACGCTGATCTTGTACGGGGTGCCCCAGCCGTCGGTGATGCGGCCGTAGGGTGCCGTCACGGTTTCGAGATCGTCGGGCAGGCTTCCGTGCTCGATCTCGTAGCTCGAGATGAGGCGCGCGACATCGTTCGCCTGCACCTCCGTGAACCGCATGGCTTCCTGCATGCTCGCCTCGCGCACGAAGGCGGGATTCGAGGGGTCGGTCGCCGCGTAGTACGGAACCGAGCTGTCCGCATCGCGGAGGCCGCTGTTGAACATCACGATCGTGGCGATGGCGACCGCGAGCGTGGTGAGCGAACCGATGATCACCGATGCGAGCGCCACGCCATTGGGCTGCGTGCGCATCGCCACGATGCCGAGGATCGCGCCCGTGAGTCCGACCAGCGGGCAGCCGAGGCCGAGAATCGCAAGAATCAGCGCGACGACCGAGAGCGTGTTGCTGCCACCGCCCGATTTTGCGGTGGCGACGGCCGCGACTGGGCGAGCCTGTCGAGGCGCTGCAGCCGCTGGAGTTGCGTGCGGAGTGAAGCCTTTGAATGGACCGCCGGGGTTCTGCGATGGACTCATGGGAGTTTCCTCGCAGGAAAGGTACCTGCCGCTACCCTTTCGTCAATGGTCAACCCCGAAGAAACAATCGTGTTCTCGACCCGACGCGAGGCGCTCGCGACGGTCGCTGCATTTGGAGCGACGGTGGCTGCAGCGGCGCTCGCACGGAACGCGGGCGCGTCGCAGCAGGAGGCGAAGTCCGAACCGCCGGCCAAGCCTGCGGATGCGCCTGTCGCCACCGCCATCACGACCGCCACGATCGCGGAGGCCGAGAAGCTCGCGGGCGTTTCCTTTACCGAAACCGAACGCGCGCAGATCGCCCGAACCGTCGGGGACCAGGTCGATTCGATGAAGGCACGCCTCGCGTTCGGCGCGCTCGACAACCAGCTGCCGCCCGCTCAGGTCTTCCGGGTGCTCCTCCCCGGCGAGCAGCCGAAGATCCGCGGCGGCGCACTGCCGTCGCGGCTGCGCTTCGGCGCGGCGCCGGATGCACCGCGCGATGATGCAGACATCGACTTCGCAACCGTCGAGACGCTCGCGCGCTGGATGGAGTCTGGCGCCGTCACCTCACGCAAGTTGGTCGAGCGCTCGCTTGCACGGTTCAAGAAGGCCGACCCCACGCTCCACTGCGTCATCACGCTCGTCGAGGAGCAGGCGCTCGCCGAGGCCGACGCGTGCGACGCCGAGCACCGGGCGGGCAAGTCGCGCGGCAAGCTCCATGGCATCCCATACGGACTCAAGGATCTGTTCGACACGAAGGGAATCCGCACCACTTGGGGCGCTGAGCCATGGCGTGACCGGGTGCCGGCGAGCGACGCGCTCATCGTCGAGCGCCTGCGCGAGGCGGGCGCGGTGCTCGTCGCGAAGACCGCCGTCGGCGCGCTCGCCTATGGCGACATCTGGTTTGGCGGCACCTGCCGCAACCCGTGGAATCCCGAGCAGGGTTCGTCGGGCTCGAGCGCCGGCAGCGCGTCGGCGGTCGCCGCCGGATGCGTGCCGTTCGCCATCGGCACCGAGACGCTCGGCTCGATCGTGTCGCCCTGCACGCGGTGCGGCACGACCGGCCTTCGCCCGACCTTCGGCCGCGTGCCGCGCGACGGCTGCATGGCGCTCTGCTGGTCATGGGACAAGATCGGCCCGATCACGCGCGGAGTGCTCGACACCGGCACGGTGCTCGAGGCGATCCAAGGCGCGAGCAGGGGCGATCCATCGAGCGTGACGGAGCCGTTCCTCGCCCCGCACGCAGCGCTCACGAAGGATGTGCGGCTCGGCTACGACCCGAGCTGGTTCGAGGGGCCGAACGCAGCGCTGGCCGACACGCTGGCCGCCGCGCGCGAACTTGGCCTCGAGCTCGTCGAGAAGAAGATCACGCCGCCCGCGGATCCTGGCGTGCTCGTGATGAGCCTCATGGCGGAGGCCGCCGCGAGCTTTGAGGACATGACGCGCACCAACGCGGACGACCAGCTCTCGTGGCAGGCCGACGAGGCGTGGCCGAACTCGTTCCGCCGCACCGCGTTCCTTCCTGCGGTCGAGGTCGTGCAGGTCGAGCGTCTCCGTCGGCTCTTCATGCGCTGGATGCGCGAGGTGCTCGCCGATGTCGACGCGCTGATCCTGCCGCCGTTTGCAGGTGGAATGCTCGTCGTCACCAACGCGACGGGCCATCCATCGCTCTGCATGCGCGCCGGATTCGATGCACCGAATGCGCCGCGCTCGATCACCTTGATCGGCCGGCCCTTCGAGGAGCAACGGTTGATCGAGGTCGGCGCTGCGCTCGAGCGGCGGCTCGCGGTCGCGGAAAAGCGGCCGGAAATGCCGTGGATGCAAGGGGCGTGAAGGGTCTGCAGGGCTTTGCTATCCTGCGCCTTCCATGCCTCCCGTGTCACTCTCGCCCGACGCCTCGCTTGCCAGCTATCTGCCCGTCGCCATGATCGCGATGATGGCGATCGTGTTCGTGGTTGCCAACATCGTGCTCAGCACGGTGCTCGGCCCGCGCGCCGAGGGCGCCATCAAGGGCACGACCTACGAGGCGGGCATGGACCCGATCGGCACCACCCGCAAGCGCTTCAATGTGCGCTTCTACATGATGGCGGTGACCTTCCTCCTGTTCGATGTCGAGATCATCTTCCTCTACCCGTGGGCCGTGAGCTACTCGCAGCTCGACCCGGGTAGCGCGGAAGCCAAGCTCTACCTCGGCCGTATCCTCTTCTTCCTCGCGACGAGCGTCATCGCGTACATCTACGCGTGGAAGAAGGGCGTCTTCAAGTGGGATTGAGCGTCGGCTGAGGCTCAGCCCGCCGCCGCGCCTCCACCTGTGCCTCCACCTGCGACTCCGCCTGCGACTCCCGTCGTCGTCACCGAAGCCTCGAACACCCGTCCGCGCCGCACGCGCCGGATGAGGATGTCCGCGCCATTGTGCCGCAGCGTCTGGCCGCCCGTCGGAGTCTGGCCGATCGCTTCCTCAAGCCACGCCGCGAGCGTGCCAGGGCCGGGCGGCAGCACGCCACCAAGCGCCGACGATACATCGTTCATCGAGACGCCCCCGCCGAACATGAAGGTTCCGCCGCTCAGCGCGTGCACCGACTTCGGGAGGCGGTCGAACTCGTCGCCGAGCTCGCCGAGCATCTCCTTCATCATGTCCTCGAGCGTGACGAGGCCAAGCGACTTGCCCGCGCGGTCGCGCACGATCGCGATGTGCTTGTGCTCGTCGAGGAAGACCTGCATCAGCTCGGTCGCGGGGCGGTCGGGCTCCACGAAGTGCACGGGGCGGATGATGCCGTTCAGGCTCGGATCCGCCGGATTCGTGCTCATGAAGTAGATCATCTCCTTGAAGTTCACATACCCGACCACGCGGTCTCGGTCGCCGTCCTCGCAGACCGGAAAGCGCGTGTGCGCGTCGAGATGCGCCGCGATGATCGCCTTCGAGAGCGTCTGCTTCGTCGACAGCGTGACGACCTGCTCCATCGGGATCATGAGCTCGCGAACCCTGTGCTCAGACAGGCGCGCCGCGCCACGGATGATGCGCTCCTGGTGCGAATCGATGTCCTTCGAGATGCGCGCCATCGCGGCGAGCGCCGAGATCTCCTGGCGCGTCGCGCGCGCCGCATGCTCGGCCTTCCGTCCTTCGAAGGGCTTGTTGAAGAGATGCATCACCTTGATGAGCGGGCTTGCGATCTTGACCGCGACGGACAGCGGCACCGCGAGCACGGGCGCGAGCTGGCGATTGAACTGGACTCCGAGCGTCTTCGGCAGGATCTCGGTGAACTGCAGCATCGCGATCGTGAGCACGATCGAGAAGACCCAGATCCACTGGTCGCCGTACAGCTCGTCGAACTGCGCGCCCGCGACCGTCGCGCCGATCGTGTGCGCGGTGGTGTTGAGGAGGAGGATGACCGCGATGGGTCGGTCGATGCGGGCCTTGAAGTCGCGCCAGATCGTGCCGAGAAGCGGCCGCTTCTCGGTGAGCTCGGCGACCTGGCTCGGCGTCAGGCTCAGGAGCGTCGCCTCCGCGAGCGAGCAGATGAACGAGACGAGCAGCGCGATCGCGACGCTGATGATGAGGATCGTCATGGCGCGGCGATCCTAGACGATGCGCCGTGGATGCGCTGCGGCGCGGCGTCACGCGCCGTCTTCGCCGTCGCCGACGAGGCCTGCGACGGTGGTTTCCTCGCGCGCATCCGCAAGATGCAGGAGCTCGCGCTCGCGGTCGGCCGCGAACTGGTTCGTGTAGAGCTCCCAGTAGCGGCCGCGGCGCGCGAGCAGCTCGGCATGCGCGCCTTGCTCGACGACCTTGCCGCGCTCGATCACGAGAATCGCCGTCGCGCGGCGGATCGTCGAGAGCCTGTGCGCCACGACGAACGAGATGCGTCCCTTGAGGACCTCGTCGACGCCTTCCTGCACGAGCCGCTCGGTCGCGGTGTCGATCGAGCTCGTCGCCTCGTCCATCACGAGGATGTCGGGGTCGCGCAGCACCGCGCGCGCCAGCGCCACGAGCTGCCGCTGACCGGTCGACAGCCGCTCGCCGCCTTCGCCGACCTCGGTGTCGTAGCCCTTCTCGAGCCCGACGATGAACTCGTGCGCCTTCACGCGCTCGGCCGCGCGCTCGACCTCCGCGTCGGTCGCCTCGAGGCGGCCGTAGCGGATGTTGTCGCGGATCGTGCCCGCGAAGAGGTGCGCGACCTGCGGAACTATGCCGATGCGTTCCGACAGCCACGCGAGCGGGAGGTCGCGCAGATCGACGCCGTCGACCGCGATGCGGCCCGCGCGCGGCTCGTAGAAGCGCGTCGCAAGCGACACGATCGTGGTCTTGCCGCCGCCGGTCGAGCCGACGAGTGCGATCGTGTCGCCGCGCCTCGCGGTGAGCGAGAAGCCCTGGAGCACGGGGACGCCTTCGCGGTACCAGAAGTCGACCGCCTCGAACTGCATGCGCTCGATGCGACCTGCGTGATTCGGCGCCGTTGCGCCGGGCCCGTCCGTGATCGCCGGTTCCGTCTCAAGCAGCGTCGCTATGCGCTCGGCCGCGCTCGACGCGCTCAGGATGTCCGCGAAGCGCTGCGCGAGTTCCTGCACGGGCTGCGCGAACAGCGCCGCGTACTGCATGAACGCGATGAGCGTGCCGAGCGTGATTCCCTGCGCCGACAGCACCTCGCCCGCGCCGCGCCAGAGGATGATCGCGCCCGCGCCCGCCGCGAGCGTGGCCATGAGCGGCACATA
>JBEAUK010000146.1:0-74163 GCA_041161465.1 Planctomycetota bacterium
CGCGCGTGTGCTGCGCGGCGGCCTGCGCGTGATCCGCACGACGACCGCCGCGCAGCACACGCGCGAGAGCGAGCGCCTGTTCGACGAGGTCTACGGCCTCTCGTGGGCGCAGCAGTTGAAGAACAAGGACATTCCCGAGGGCGGCGCGAAGGCCGCGATCCTGCTCGAGCCGGGCGCGACGGTCGACCGCTGCGTCAAGGCGTTCGTCAATTCGATCCTCGACCTGATCGTGCAGGTCCCCGAGGTGAAGAAGCTCGTCGTCGACCGCTTCGGCAAGGACGAGCTGATCTACCTCGGGCCTGACGAGAACATCACCCCCTCCCACATCGAGTGGATCGTCGAGCGGGCGCGCCGCCGCGGCTACTCGATGCCGACCGCGTTCATGAGCTCGAAGCCGGGCGCGGGCATCAACCACAAGGTCTACGGCGTCACGAGCGAGGGCGTGAATGTCTTCCTCGACATCGCGCTCAAGGCGCGCGGCATCGACCCGCGCAAGCAGCGGTTCACGATCAAGATCACGGGCGGTCCCGACGGCGATGTCGCGGGCAACATGATGCGCATCCTCGACCGCGACTACGGCAAGAACGCCGTGATCGTCGGCATCGGCGACGGCTCGGGCTGCGGCGAGGACCCCGAGGGCCTCGACCACGCCGAGCTCCTGCGTCTCTTCAAGGAAGGCCTGCCGATCGCGAGCTTCGACAAGAAGAAGCTGTCGGCGAAGGGCCGAATCGTGTCGGTCGACGAGCCAGAGGGCGCGCAGCTGCGCAACACCATGCACAACCGCCTCGTCACCGACGCGTTCGTGCCGGGCGGCGGCCGCCCCGCCACGATCCACGAGGGCAACTGGCAGGACTTCCTCACCGCCGACGGCAAGCCGAGCTCGATGGTGATCTCGGAGGGCGCGAACCTCTTCATCACGCCGGGCGCGCGCGAGGAGATCGCCAAGCGCGGCGCGACCGTGATCAAGGACTCGTCTGCGAACAAGTGCGGCGTGATCTGCTCGAGCTACGAGATCAGCGCGTGCATGGTGCTCACCGACGAGGAATTCCTCTCGATCAAGGACACCTATGTGTCGCAGGTGCTCGAGCGGCTGCGCGAGCTTGCGCGCGTCGAGGCCGAGTTCCTCATGCGCGCCGCGAAGTCGTATCCGAACCTGTCGCTTCCCAAGATCTCGGTCGAGCTCTCGAAGGTCATCAACACGAGCGCCGCTGCGATCGCCGCGGGCGTGCCCAGCTGGCCGGCCGAGGACCGCGAGCTTGCCAAGCAGATGATCCGCGACCACCTGCCGAAGATTCTCTTCGACTTCGCGGGCGACCGCGTGTGGAAGAGCCTGCCGCAGTCGTACCAGACCTGGATCATCGCGAACCGCCTCGCGAGCTCGATGGCGTACCGCGAGGGACTCGACTTCTTCGAGGGCTACACCGCCGCGGAGATCGCGGATCTCGCGCGCCGCTACATGAAGAGCGACCTCGCGAACCGCGACATCGTCGCCAAGGTGCGGTCGTCGAACCTCGCGGACAAGGAGCACATCGCGTTGCTCCTCGAACGAGGCGGAGCCCGCGCGGGAATCTGACGACTCGAACGACGCCCGAGTCCCCACGGCATCCGCCGCCGGCTTGGGTGCCAGCAGACTTCAGTCTGCCGTGACTTGGCCGGGCAAAGCCCGACGAGGTCATCCTGTGTCGCGACCACGAAAGGCTTCCCTTCGGAAACCTCTCGCGCCGCGGCGCCAGACGACGAATCCAGCAAGCGACTCCGACGACCTCCGCTCAGCAGGCTGAAGCCTGCTGGCACCCATGCCTCGCTACTTCTTCAGCCGCGCGCGCAGCATCGCGCGCAGCGTCTCGTACTCCTTGACGAGCACGGCGTCGCGGCCGAAGACGCGGGCGTCCTCGGCGAGCTGCGGCTGGTCGAGCATCTTGAGCGCGGCGTCGGTCGAGCCGAGCTGGTCGAGCGCGCGCGCAAGCCAAACCGACGCCTCGAGGCGCTCGCGGAAGCGAGTGGAATCGTTCGCATACGAGCGCGCGGCCTGCGCGAGCGCGTCGTAGCCGGCCGATGCGCGCCCGAGCTGCACGAGCACGCGGCCGAGCGCGAGACGCTCGGCCATCGCCGCGCCCTCATCGCCTGCAAGCAGCGTGAGCCGTAGCGCACGCGCATCGAGTTCGAGCGGATCCCCGAACGGAACCTCGCGTGCAAGCCGGTCCGCCATCTCGCCAAGGCGCCTGAGCGCTTCGTCGCGCTTGCCGAGATCGAGCTCGGCGCGCGCAAGATCGATCGCAATGGCGGACGCCTCGCGCGCCGACGCATCGGCGCCGAGCGCGGACAACGCCCTTGACAATCGATCGACCGCGCCGGCGGCGTCGCCGTCGAGCCGCGCGAGGCGACCGAGCACGGCGAGCGACTCGGCGTACACGCGCCCGCCGGCCGCTGCATCGATCGCCGCCGCACGCTCGGCGCAGGTGCGCGCGTTCTCGCGCAGCGCGGCGCGCGCGGGCTCGTCGAGCGCGGGGATCGACTGGTACGCGAAGCACATCGCAGCGACATTGCGAAGCGCCCCGGCCATCTCGGCGCTGTCCGCCGCATAGACCTTCTGCGCCGCAGCGAGGTAGCCCTTCACGAAGTCGAAGTCGACGCGGACGCGCGACGAGTCGCGCGCGCGAACATCGATCGCCATCGCACGCACCGCGGCACCCGAGAGCGCGAGATATCGCTCGGGCGGAAGCCGCTCGGCGAGCTGCGCGAGCACCTCGCCGCGCAGCAGTTCGTGCACCGCAGGCGGCGCGAGATCGGGCGTCCCGCCCGCCCAGATGCGAACGACGCCCTCGAGGAGCTCGCTCGAACCCTGGAAATCCGCGGCGCGCTTGTCGGCGGCCGCCACGCGCTGCTCGGCGACCGCGAGCGCCTCGGCAGCCGCTTTCGCCACCTTCTCAGCGGTGGCGATCGCCTCGCCGGTCTCCCGCTCGGCCTGCGACTTCGCCGAAAGCGCGGCCTCGCGCTCGGTGACCGCCTGGCCGCGCGCGAGCTCCGCGTCCTGCGCACGGCCGCGCTCGAACCACGCGTACGCACCCGCGCCGACGGCAACGCCCGTCGCGAGCAGCACCGCCGCCGCGGCCACGATGGGACCGCGCCTCTGCGGAGCGGCGCTCGCACCGTATCCGTCGAACAGCGCCTTGGATTCCTCAGGACGCACGGATCAGCACCACCACGGCTTCACGGCCGGCTCGACGATGATCGCTTCGGACAGGAACGCGGCCGCGCGCTCGAGGCCTTCCTCGACCGACATGAGCGCATCCTCGTGCTCGATCGAGAGCACATGGTCGTAGCCCTGGCGTCGCAGCATCGAGATGAACGGCTTCCAGAACTCGTGCCCGTGGCCATAGCCGCATGTGCGGAAGTTCCACGAGCGGTTGTTGAGGTCGCCGTACGGGCGCGCGTCGTTGTAGCCGTTGATGCGGCCCTGGTGGAGATGCAGTTCGGTGTCCTTCGCGTGGCAGTAGAAGAGGAGCCCCGCCTCGCCGAGGACGCGCGCGCTCTCGATCGGGTCGATGCCCTGCCAGAAGAAGTGCGACGGGTCGAGGTTCGCGCCGAGAATCGGCTTGCCCTTCAGGCCCGACGCCTTCATCGCCGCCGCGCTCAGGCGGATCAGCGTGTCCGGGTTGTAGACGCAGAAGCCCGGGTGCGCTTCCCACGCGACCTTCACGCCGTGCTTCGCGCAGAGGCGCGCCTGCGCCGACCAGTACGGCACAAGCACCTGCTTCCACTGGTAGTCGAGGATCGCGAGGTAGTCCGGCGGCCACGCGCAGGTGACCCAGTTCGGCATCTTGTCGGTCTTCGAGCCGCCGGGGCAGCCCGAGAAGGTGATGACGACATCGGTGCCGAGCACGGGTGCGAGCTTCACCGCGTTCACGAAGTCGGTGTGGTCCTTCGCGGCGTGACGCTTGTCGGGGTGCACGGGGTTGCCGTGGACGGCGAGCCCCGAGAGCGTGAGCCCGTGGTCCTTGAGGATGCCCTTGATGCGGTCCTGCTCCTTCTTCGAGGCGAGCACCGCGGCCGGGTCGAAGAACGGCTTGCCGGGATAGGCGCCGACGGGGAGTTCGATCGCATCGAGACGGATCTCGGCGCAGTACTGCGCGACATCCTCGAGCTTCCGACCTGCGAACAGCGCCGCCATCACTCCAAGCTTCATGGGACCTCCACCTTCGTTCGAGCTTCCTTCGGGCGTCACGGAACCAGTCGTGACCCGCGGCCGAGACGCCGCCGAGCGCCCGAAAACTACCACCGATCGCCGTCGGACGGGGTCGCGGCGGCGAACCGACGCAAAGCTGCATCGCAAAGCATCGCCCCCGCGTACCATGCGCACCATGTTCCTCGCGCCCTTCGTGGCCATTCTCTGCCTGCAGTCGACGCCGCCCGCGGAGGTTTCGCCCGCTGCGACTCCGCCAGCCGCCGCGCCTGTAGCCGCGCCCGCTGCGCCGCCAGCCGATGCGCCCGCTGCGCCGCCAGCCGATGCGCCCGCGACCCCGCCCGCCGCCGCGCCCGAGTCACCCGCAACGAAGCCGAAGCCGCTCGTCCCGAGCGCGAGCGACCTGCCCCCCGAGAAGTTCACCCGCGCCTACATCGTGGTCGACCGCGTGTCGACCGCTGCGGGCACGATCGAGAGCGACGACGAGGCCGTCATCGTGCTCCGCGATGCAAAGGGGCGCGTCCGCAGCTTCACCAAGAACCGCGTGCTTGCCGTCAAGTACCTGCTCGATGGTCCGGCCGGCCGGCGCGTGCGCGTGATCTTCAACGACGCCCGCGTGCTCGTGGGCAACCTCGTCGAGGACGGCTACGAGGCCGTGTCGATCGAGATCGAGGGCATCACCGCCAAGTACCCGCGCGAGGCGGTCAACGAGGTGCTCCCCTACCCGACCGACCAGGAGCTCTACGAGCGCTTCCGCACGACGGTCGAGCCCGACCAGTTCGGCGCGCGCTACACGCTCGCGCTCTGGCTCTACCAGAAGAAGATGTACCTCGAGTCGAAGCGCGAGCTCGAGAGCCTGCTCGAGGCGACGAACCACTACGAGGCGAAGCAGCTGCTGAACGAAGTCAATGCGCAGCTGAGGCTCCTCTCCCCGCGGGATGGCGAAGGCGACGGCAGCCCCTCCCGTGGTGGCGGCGAGGACCGCACCAAGCGCCAGAAGGACGACCCGAAGTCGCCGCTGCTGTCGACCGCCGAAGTCAATCTGATCCGTGTCTACGAGATCGACCTGACTGATCCGCCGCGGATCCAGATCCCCGAGTCGCTCATCGCGACGATGCTCGAGCGCTACTCGGAGAGCGAGCTGATCCCCGCGAAGAGCAACGACCGCAAGTCGTTCTATTCGAAGGAGCCGGTTGAGATCGTGAAGACGCTCTTCGCCCTGAAGGCGCGCGATCTGTACGGCGAGATCGAGGTGCTCGGCGAGCCCGAGTCGCTCAACATCTTCCGCCAGCGCGTGCACAACGCGTGGCTCATCAACAACTGCGCCACCAGCCGCTGCCACGGCGGTCCCGATGGCGGGCGGCTCTACCTCCACAACAAGAACTTCAAGGATGACGAGACTCGGATGACGAACCTCCTCATCCTCACCCGCACCACGCTCGACGGGCTTCCGCTCGTCGACTTCGAGAAGCCCACCGACAGCCTGGTCTTCCAGTACGCGCTGCCGAAGACGGAGGCTCGTCGGCCGCACCCCGATGTCCGCGGCTGGTCGCCTGTCTTCACGCCGGGTCGCCGCGGGCTGCAGGAGGACTTCGTCGACTGGGTGCGCTCGATGAAGATCCAGCGCGGCGAGTACCCGACCATCGAGTACACCCCGCCGGGGCTCAAGCGCCCCGAGCGCCAGTCGCCGAGCGGCCCCGACCGCTGACGCAGCGAACCCCGTGCAGGCTGTGACCCGCGGTGTCCGAGCGACCCCGTCCGCCTCGGCTTCCGTTACACTCCCCGCTCACCCTTCAGCAGGGAATTTTTAGGAATCCACATGGCGTACTCCTCGATCCGTCTTGCGCGCCCGCTCTCCTCTGTCGTCGCCGGTTGCCTTGCGACCGTGCTGCTCGTGAACGGCCCTCTCGGCTGCTCCGATCCGAGCATGGAGCGCCAGGCAAAGTTCGACCAGGAACTGAGTGCCCTCGCAGCCGACTACGGCAAGACCCTCAGCGGGCGCGCCGACCTCCTTTCCTCGACCCCGACCGACGAGAGTCTTGCCGCGCTGCGCGCCCTCGCGGACCGCGCGAAGGGCATGAGCGGTGGCTCGCCGACCCAGGAGGCCGCGGCCCGTTCGCTCGCCTCGAGCATCTACCGCACCGCCGGCGCGCTCGCGCTGTCGCGCGCGGCCGCCATCGAGGCGCGCCATGAAGTCGACCGCAGCCTCGCCATCGCCGCCGACACGCTCGCGGACGACCTCGACGCCATCGCGAACGCCGCCAGCGGGCTCGACCTCGGCGACCCGCGCTCCGAAGCACAGGGAATGAAGACCGAGGCTTCGCAGGCCGCGCGAGCCCTGCAGGCTGCCGTCGCCTCGCTCGAGACCCCGCTCAACGCAGCGACCTCGCGCATGAGCGAGGCAGCGGCTCGCCTTGCCGCGCTCGACCAGGAGAACGCCGTGCTCCTCCGCAAGGCGCGCGAGTCGAATCCCGAGGTCGCGCTGACCTTTGTCGAGGAAGCCGCCAAGGTGCAGACCGAGGCGCGCGCGGCCCGCACATCGATGTCGAACGACGGCATCGCGGCCGGCGCCCTCACCATCGACAAGACCCTCGCGGAGAAGTCGCTCGCCGCCGCGCAGAACCTGCAGTCAGCTGCCGGCGAAGCGCTTGAACTCCTCGGATCGTTCGAGAGCGACGTCAAGGCGAGCGCGCAGAAGAGCGCCGACATGGCGAAGACGCTTCGCGCGCAGGCCGAGGCGCTTGTCAAGGCGATCGCGGATGAACGCGCCGGCCTCCTCCGTGCGTCGTACGACGCTGCCGCGACCGACCTCGGGAACAGCGGCGCGAGCGGCAACCTCAACTACACGATCATGACCGACGAGCTTCGCCTCAAGCTCACCGAGCTCAACGGCCTTGGCTCGCACGGTCGCGCGCTCGCGACCATGATGGGCGAGTCGGCTCCGGGCTACTCCGACGCCAAGGCTTCGGCTGAGACCGTGATCGCGGCGGTCAAGGAGAAGGCGACGGCTGCGGCCGACCAGCTCGCGAACGCGGGCGAGGATCCGACGCTTGCGCCGATCAAGGCGTACTTCGACGAGGTGAAGAAGAACGCCGACGGCATGACCGTCGAGAAGCTCATGGTGCCGCCGGCGCCCGTCGCGAAGCCGCAGGTCGCCGCCAAGTCGAGCGGTCGATCGATGTCGGGCAGCAGCGCTGCCTCTGGCGAGTCGCTTGAGTCGATCATCGATCAGCTCAACGCCGCCGCGGGCGACGAGGCGAAGGTGATGCAGGCATTGACGACCTACATCGACGACTCGAAGCCGCTCGGCCGGTCGTTCAAGTCGCTCTTGTCCGCGTCGTCGTCGTCGATGCAGCCCGTGATCGACGCCATCACCGAGAAGTACGGCGCGGATGCGGCCGCGGAGGCGCGCAAGAGTCTCCAGTCGAGCCTCGGTGGCCGTGGCATGGCCGGTGGCATGGCTAGCGGCATGGGCGGCGGCCTGGGTGGCTTCGGAGGCGCGCTCTACACGAAGCTCACCGAGAAGTCGAACGATGGCACGACCGCGGTCTACGACACCGGCGAGGGCGGGGAGTTCATCTTCGTGAAGACCTCCGGCGGCTGGAAGCTCGACATGAGCGCCAGCCTGCCGCCCGAGATGTCGGAGATGTTTGAGCGCATCGCCCCCATGATGGAGGCGATGACGGCCCCGATGAAGGCCGCGGCCGAGGATATCGCCGCCAAGATCCGCTCCGGCGAGATCAAGCCCGAGGAACTCGCCACCAAGCTCCGGGAGGAGTTGATGAAGTCGATGGGCGGCGGATTTGGCGGCGGACGCCGTGGCGGCGGAGGCGGCCTCGGCAACTGATCCGACGCGCCGACAACAAGAATGCACCCAGCGGCTCCTGAATCGGGAGCCGCTTTGCTTGACGGCGCACGCGCGCGCCCCGCCCCTGCTCGGCTACGCTGCCTGCATGATGCCGCCGAGCTCCCCTTCGAAGCCGAATGCGGGCTGGACCCTCATCGGCCGTGTCAAGGCCGGGTTCCTGATCCTGACCGTGATCCTGTCGATGATCGCGTGCAT
Source organism: Planctomycetota bacterium (assembly GCA_041161465.1). GTDB lineage: Bacteria > Planctomycetota > Phycisphaerae > Phycisphaerales > SM1A02 > QWPT01. Next base: position 8,247 of record JBEAUK010000146.1, read on the forward strand.
CGGACTGCAGCCGCTGCTCAAGCGCATCGCCATCGAACAGAACCTCAAGGTGGAGGGCTTCGCGGTGCTCTTCCTTGAGAAGCCATGGATCGGGGTGCTCCTTGGGATTCCCGCGCTTGCCTCCTGCATTCCGCTGATCCGCGGCTCGCGCCACCCGCTTCTCTGGATGACGGTCGCGACACTGCTTCTTCTGCTGCCGTTCGCGTTTCTGCTGCTCGGCTTCCTTGGCGTGATCGGGCCGCTCTACGAGTACCGCCCGCTATGAGCGGAGAGGCGCCGGCGGCGGACCGCAAGGCGCTGCGCGAGGCGGTCGAGCTGCGCGCGCACGAGCTCGGGTTCGCGCTTGTCGGAGTGGCGCGCGCGGCGCCCAGTGTCCGTGGCGCCGAACTCCGACGCTGGATCGCCGACGGCAAGCATGGCGAGATGTCGTGGATCGCCGAGCGCGTCGAGCAGGCGGTCGATGTGCGCACGATGCTGAAGAACGCACGGAGCATCGTGTGCGTCGCCGATCGTTATCACGACGGACGCCCGGACCGCGCCGAGACAGGCGCGCCGCGCGGGCGCATCGCGCGATACGCGCGCGGCAAGGACTACCACGACATGATCCGCGACCGCCTGCGCAGGCTCGCGCGCGCGATCCGCGAGCTGTCGCCCGGCTGCGAGACGCGGCTCACGGGCGACATGCACCCGATCCTCGAGCGCGAGCAGGCCGCGCGCGCGCTCCTCGGCGCGATCGGCAAGCACACGCTCTTGATCCACCCCGCGCGCGGGAGCTTCTTCCTGCTCGGCGAGATCGTGACCGACGCCGACATCGCCGCGAGCGACGAGGCGCCGCGCGCGCGCATGATTCCCGAGGGCGATCTCTGCGGAAGCTGCACGCGCTGCATCGACGCGTGCCCGACCGAGGCGATCACGCCTTGGTCGGTCGACGCGCGCAGGTGCATCGCGTACCTCACGATCGAGCACCGCGGCGAGATCCCGCAGGAGTTCTTCGGCAAGACCGGCGACTGGTGGTTCGGCTGCGATGTCTGCCAGGCGGTCTGCCCGCACAGCCAGCCGACGCGCGCCTCGCGCCGCACGGGTGCGAACCCCGCGTACGCACCGCGGCTCGACTCGGTCGACCTCCTCGAGGTCCTCGGTTGGACCGAAGAGGACCGCGCGCGACTCGTGGTCTCGAGCGCGATCAAGCGCGCGAGCCTCGCGATGATGAAGCGGAACGCGCTGCTTGCACTCGCGAGCACGCTGCGAGCCGCCCCCGCCGCCGAGGCGGCTGCGATCCGCACGCGCGCGAAGGCGATCGCCGCGGACTCCGCAGAGGACGCGATCGTCCGCGCGGCGGCGAGGTCGGTGGCGCGCCTGCCCTGAACTGGCGCCCCGCGGACTGTCCCGTCACAACGCGGACGTCCTCGCGCAGGTTTCGCCTCGGATTTCCCCAAGCGTCGCTGATTCCTCAGAGAATCTCGGCATCCGCGTGTCGGCGTGCGACGCGCTCCGCACGCAACGCTCTTCCGCAGCTCGACTTGCCTGCGTCCAGCGAGGGCGCAGGGGCAGCGGCGACGCGCGCAAGTCCATTCGGAACGCGTTCAGCCCTTTCGTCGAATCGAGGAGGGCAGCGAGTTCATGCTTGCGATCGCACGATCGGGGCGTACCTTGTACGGAGCGGGGCCGTCCCCCCCGCTTCCGTTGGGTCCCGAGTGCACATTCGAGAAGGATGATCGCAATGCAGCTCGATCGAGTTTCGGTTGCTGGCAAGCTGTTGTCTCGCACATTCCATGCCTTGATGGCAACGCTGCTCGCAGCGGGCGCAACTGCGCCCGCACTTTCGGCGGCCGATCTCGTGCCGAACTCGGTCTCGGGACCTGCGACGGCTCTTGAAGCGAGCATCGTCACCGTCTCATGGACGGTCACGAACTCCGGCGACGAAACCGTCAGCGGAACCTGGACAGACCGCCTGCTTCTCTCCGACGACTCGTCGATCGGCGGAGACCGCGTCCTCGCGAATGTGAACATCACCGCGACGCTTGCGCCGGGACAGAGCTACACACGATCGCGCGATGTGATGCTGCCGCAGGGACAGGTCGGCACGCAGCGCTTCGTCGTCGATGTCGACACTGCGAACTTCGTCGCCAAGAGCGATGAGACGAACAACGCGCTGATCGCGACCATGCCGATCAGCATCACGCCCGCTTTCTCGGATCTCGTCGCCACCACGGTCTCAGGTCCGTCCTTCGCCGCAGCGGGCGAAACCGTCGCGATCAACTTCACGGTCGTGAACCAGGGCACGGTCTCGACGGGCTCCAGCTACAACTACTACCAGCTCCTCGCCAGCGTCGACGCGATCGCGGGCAATGCCGACGATGTTCCGGTCACCGGGGTGTTTAGCTCGTTCGACGGCATCATCGCGCCGGGCCAAGTCCGTACCCAGACGATCTTCCTGAGCGTGCCTTCCTCGACCCCGGCGAATGTGCGCTGGGTGGCGCGGGTGGACCCGTGGAGCTTCCGCTACGAAGGCCCGCTCGGCGAACTCAACGACGCGACGCTCGGCACGAGCTCGACCATCGGCACCGCCGACATCGGGCTGGCGGTCGCGACGCCCTCGGCGACCTATCCCGGGGGCATGCTCGACTTCTCGTACACCTACACGAACAGTGGCCCCGGCTCCGTTTCGCCGCAGGTCACGAACGCCTTCAGCCTGAACAGCGTCGTGGTGCAGGGATACCTCTCCACCGACGAGACGCTCGACGCAGGCGATATCGAGATCATCTACCGCGACGACGCGGCATCGCTCCTGTACTCAGGCGCCGCCTCTGGGCTGCAGCCGGGCGAGAGCGTGACGGTGAACGGCATCGCGAATCTGCCCGTGTCGGTACCGCTCGGGACCTACCGCTTGATCATGGCGGTCGATCGAGCCGACGAGCTCGACTTCGGAGTCGATGCGATCCACGAGCTACCTGCCGTCGATCGGGAGATCTGGGCGAGCGATCCGTTCGAGATCACAGACGAGACCCCCGATCTCGTCGCGACAGCGGTCACCGGCCCTGCGACCACGAGCGCTGGTGCGGCTGTCAGCGTCTCGTTCACCCTCACGAACCAGGGCGCCTCGCCCGTCGAGGACAGCGTCTCCCATCAGATCGTCGCCAGCCTCGACGACGAGATCGGCAACGAGGACGACATCGTCGTCGCGGACTTCGCAAATCTGTCCGTGGCGCTCGATCCCGGCGAGTCGGGGCTCTTCAGCGTGCCTTTCCGCATTCCGTCGAATGTCCCTGCATCCGTGCGTTGGGGCGTGCGTCTGGACCGCAACGATTGGATCGCTGAAGGCGCGAAGGGCGAGCAGAACAACCTCGCCCTCGGAAACACGGCCTCCATCGGCCTCGCTGATGTAGCGATCGCGATCTCGACGCCGACCAACGCGTACCCAGGCGCATATGTCAACTTCGGTTACGCGTACTCGAACGCGGGCCCGGGCAGCGTCTATCCGCGCATCGACGGCACGTTCTACCTGCAGGTGCAGACGCGGGCCTATCTCTCGCTCGACGACACGCTCGATTCCTCGGACATCGAGATTCTCGTGTGGCAGAACGACGAGTACGACCTCTACTTCTCCGGAAGCGTGCTTGGGCTCCAGCCCGGCGAGACGGTTCCGATCTCGACTTGGGCGAACATTCCCGACGACATCGCTCCAGGCAGCTGGCGGCTGCTCGTCGCCATCGACCGTGCCGACAACATCGACCCGAACGGCATCGACGCGATCGCGGAGACCCTCAAGACCGACCAGGAGATCTGGGCGAGCGCGCCCTTCACGATTGCCGCGAGCTACGCGGACCTCGTCGTGAGCGATGTGACCGGTCCCAAGTCCGCGCTCTCTGGCGCGACGGTGACGGTCACCTACACCGTCACCAATGTGGGAACGCTGCCCGTCTACCAGCGGAACGACCAGATCTTCGCGAGCCTCGACTCCACCGCCGGCAACAGCGATGACGTCGTCATCGCGCGCTACAACCCGTCGTACGACTTCATCGCGCCGGGCAGCTCGGCCACGCGGACGGTCGAGTTCACGATCCCATCGAACACCCCGGATGCGATCCAATGGGGCGTCACCGTCGATGCAGACAACTGGCTGAACGAAGGCGCGGCGGGCGAGGCGAACAACCAGAGCCTCGGCAACCAGGCCGCGATCGAGCCAGCCGACATCACGGTCGCGGTCGCGAACCCGGGCGACCAGTACCCGGGCGCGCGCTTCGACCTGCGCTACACCTACACGAACATCGGCGCAGGCTCGGTCGCTCCCATCGACGGATGGAGCCTGCTCCCCGTCCGCGCCGACGCATACCTTTCGGCCGACACCACGCTCGACAAGGGCGACACCCTGCTCTTCGGGAATCGTGATGACGAGTGGCTGTTGGCGTACTCCGGCGACGACTTCGGCCTGCAGCCGGGCGAGAGCATCGAGTCGAGCTCCTGGGTTCAGTTGCCGTCGACGCTCGCGACCGGATCGAACTACCACATCCTCGTCGCCGTCGACCGTGCGGACGACAACGGCCTCGGCGGCGACGCCATCTTCGAGACACCGAAGTCCAACCAGGAGATCTGGGCGAGCGCGCCCTTTGCGATCACCGAGGAGAAGCCGGACCTCGTCGTGTCGAACATCGCCGTCACGCCCGCGACCTACGCGGGCGACGAGGTGGTGGTGTCCTACACCATCACCAACCAAGGATCCCGAGCATCGAGCGAGTCCCGCGGCGACCAGATCTTCGCACTGGTCGGCGCAAGCGCCGACAACAAGGGCACAGCGGTCGAACTCAGCAGCGACTTCTACTTCGCGGACGCGATTCCCGCCGGCGCCTCGGCTGATTTTTCCGTGACGCTCGTGCTGCCGTCGTGGACCCCCGGCTCGTTCCAATGGCAGGTCGTCACCGACGTCTACGACGACACGGTCGAGGGCACGAAGGGCGAGGCGAACAACGCGGCGAAGGGGCCGGCCGCGAGCATCAGCGCGAATGACATCGAGGTCGCGGTGCGCCAGCCCGAGACCCTCGCTCCGGGGTCATACATCGAGGTGCGCTACATCTACAGCAACCTCGGCCTCTCGACGGTGCTGCCCGCGCTCAGCCCGTACATGGTGAGCCGCCCAGTCGTCAGCAGGATCTTCGCCTCTGCGGATGGCGTGCTCGATGCGAGCGATGTCCTGCTCACCGTTGCCAACGACACCGACGCGCTGGTTTCTTCCGGCAGCGAAGTCGGCCTTCAACCCAACGAGAGCGTGGAGCGCAGCCTCTACGCCTCGATTCCATCCAACGCGCCCACCAACCTGACCCGCCTCATCGTGGCCATCGACCAGGCCGACGCGGACGGCGGCGTCGACGCGATCCGTGAACCCGTCGGAAGCGACAACGAGGTGTTCCTCAGCATCGATCCGATGGCCGGCGACCTGCTCGTCGACTCCGTCTCGCTCACGCCGAGCGCGAAGAACCCCGACTCGATCGAGGTTGAGTGGACGGTCCGTAACGGCGGTACGACCCCGCTCGCGGGCCTTTGGTACGACGAAGTGCTGCTCTCGACCGACGCGCTCGAGGGCAACGACATCCCGCTCGGAAACTTCACGCGCCCGAACGGACTCGATCCCTCGGAGACCTACACGCAAACCGAGACGGTGACGCTCCCGGCAGGCGCAGGTACCGGGTCTTTCTACATCCTCGTCAAGACCGATGCGAGCGACTTCGTCGTCGAGCCGAGCGAGTCGAACAACCTTGCCTCTGCCTCGAGCTTCAGCGGTGGCCTCATCGCTGAACTCTCGGTGACGACCGCGAGCGCGCCGGCATCCGCCCTGCTCGGCGAATCGATCGTCGTCGACTGGACCGTGGGGAACTCAGGCACCGCGACTGCGGTCGCGCCCTGGATCGACAGCGTCTGGCTCTCGAACGACAGCGTCCTTGGACCTGGCGACACGATGCTCACGACCGTCCCTCGATCGGCGAGCCTTTCGCCGACCGAGTCGTACATCCAGTCCACCAGCGTCACGGTTCCGATCACGGCCAGTGCCGGCACGAAGTACCTCTTCGTGCTCGCCGACTCGGGGAACAGCGTGCCTGAAGCCGACGACGCAAACAACGCGTCGGCCTCGATCGCAGTCGCTTTCGCGGAGCCGCCGCTCCCGGACCTCGTTTCCACCGCCGCCGAGCCACTGCCTCCTGCAACGGAGAGCACCGGCGCGCCGCTGAGCGTGTTCTGGAGCACGGCAAACAACGGAACCGCCACTGCAGCCGGTGGCTGGTATGAGTCGCTGCGAGCCATCAACCAATCGACGCTCGCCGTCACCACACTCTCCGACTACTACGAGTGGAGCCCCATCCTTCCGTCGCAGAGCCGGTCACGCGCCGCCTACATCAATCTCTACCTCGCGCCTGGCACCTACACGCTCGTCGTTGATGCCGACGCCTACGGTTGGGTCACGGAAGGCGCTGCAGGCGAGACCAACAACCGCCTTACGCTCGGCACCCTCACGGTGCTTGCACCTGATCTCTTCGCGCAGTCGGCTTCGTTCCCGACCACCCAGGTCGCCGGCCGTCCGATGAGCGGCACTTGGCAGATCGGCAACAACGGTCCTGGCGCATGGTGGCCGGGCGCCGAATCGGTCGTCTACCTCTCGACCGACGGCTCGCTCGATGCAGGCGACCGCTACCTCGGCAGCACGGTGAACCTCGGCAACGGCCTCCTGCCGGGCTCGACCGTCAACGCGAACTGGTCGGGCGCAGTTCCGTTCGATGTGACGCCGGGTGTCTACCGCATTCTCGTCGCGACCGACCGCTTCAACTACCTCGAAGAGTCCAACGAGGCGAACAACCTCCTCGATGCGGGCCCGATCACCGTCACCGAGCCGCAGTACGCCAACATCGTGTCATCGGGCATCACCGCTCCGGCACAGGCTGCTGCCGGCGACTACATCAGCATCTACTGGACCGACACCAACATCGGCGTCGGGTCCACGCAGACGAGCTACACCGACCGCGTCTACCTGTCGAGCGACAATGTGTTCGACGGCAGCGACCTCTATGTCGGCTACGGCAACAACTGGTACGACCTGTTGCCGGGCCAGTCCACGGCCGTGGGCGCGGGCGCGTACATGCCCTCGACACCCGGCACCTACTACATCTTCATCGTCTCCGACTACTGGGACAATGTTCCTGAGGGTCCCGGCGAGTCGGACAATGTCTCCGCCGCGGGCGGGCCGATCTCGGTCGGCACCGTCGATCTCGTCGCCTCTGCGCTCTCGATCCCAACCGTCGTCGAAGCAGGTGCGCCGCTCAGTGCGACCTGGACCACCCAGAACCTCGGCAGCGTGACGACCGCTGGCGCCTGGTACGACTCCCTGCGCTTCTTCACGACGCCGACGGGCACGAGCTACTACGAAGCTGGGTATCTGTACATCAACAGCCCGCTCGCCCCGGCCGAGTCCGCCGAACGCACGATCAGCACCACCGTTCCGAACCTCTACGGCACCTTCTACGCCCGCGCCGTGGCCGACAGCTACGGCTATGTCGCCGAGAGTGACGAAGCCAACAACCGAAGCGACGCCATCGCCGTCGAGTTCCGTGCGGCCGACCTCGTCGTCACCTCGCCCTCGGTTCCGACATCGGTGGCGCCGGGCGATGCCGGAACCATCGCATGGACCGTCCAGAACGCCGGCAACGGCACCTCCTACGGATCCTGCTGGTACGACCGCCTCTACCTGTCGACCAACACCACGATTGAAAACGGCGACATCGAGATCGGCAGCAACTGGTTCTGCCCCTACAACATCGCCAGCGGCGCATCGGTGGCGGCATCGCTCAACTACGTCATTCCGTTCACGGTTGCGCCCGGCACCTACAACATCATTCTCCAGCTCGATGCCTTCAACAATCGCTTCGAGTCGAACGACGAGAACAATGTCTTCGTCGCCGGGACCGTCACCGTCGCTCCGGCAACCTACCCGAACCTCGTCGTCTCCAATGTGACCGTCAGCCCGAGCGCGACGCTCGGCGGAACCGTCGATGTGTCGTGGACCGTCACCAACACGGGTGATCGCGCGACGACGGGCGGCTTCTACGACCGCGTCGTGTTCTCGACCGACGCGACCTTCGGTGGCGACACCAACGCGGGCGACTTCGGCACGTTCGATTCGCTCGCGGTCGGCGCAAGCGTCACGCAGACGCGCACGATCAACGCGCCGGGCTCGACCGGCAGCTTCTATGTCTTCGTCCAGTCCGACATCTACGGGAACGCCAACGAGGGTACGAACGAGGGCGACAATGTCTCCGCTCCCGCAGGCCCCTTCGCCGTGGGCGCTCCGAACCTCGTCGTCTCCGATGTGACCGTCAGCCCGAGCACGACGCTCGGCGGCACCGTCGATGTGTCGTGGACCGTCACCAACACCGGTGACCGCGCGACCCTCGGCGGCTTCTACGACCGCGTCGTGTTCTCGACCGACGCGACCCTCGGCGGCGATACCAACGCGGGCGACTTCGGCACATTCGATTCGCTCGCGGCCGGCGCAAGCGTCACGCAGGCGCGCACGATCAGCGCGCCGGGCTCGATCGGCAGCTTCTATGTCTTCGTCCAGTCCGACATCTACGGAAGCGTCAACGAGGGCGCGAACGAGGGCGACAACACCTCCACTGCAGCCGGACCCGTCTCTGTCGGCGCCGCAAACCTCGTCGTCTCGGCGGCAACTGCTCCGTCCGAAGCAACCGTCGGTGGCACCATCGAGCTCTCGTGGACCGTGAACAACGCAGGCGATCGCGCGACCACCTCTACGGTCGTCGACCGCGTGATCCTCTCGACCGATGCCGTGCTCGGCGGCGATACCGTCGTGGGCGACTATTCAGACCCCACCCTGCTCGCATCCGGCGCGTCGTACACGCGCACGCGCTCGATCAGCGTCCCGAGCACCACCGGGCCGGTCTACTTCTTCGTCCAGACCGATGTCTACAACAACACCAACGAGGGCACGAACGAGACCGACAACTTCTCGACGCCCATCGGTCCCGTCACGATCGGCACCCCCGATCTCGTCGTGAACGCGATCACGGCGCCTGCGACGCTGAGCGCGGGCGCACCGGTCACGGTGAGCTGGAGCATCACGAACCAAGGCGACCGCGCGACGCTCGGCCCATGGCTCGATAGCGCCCGCTTCACCGACAGCGCCGTCGGTGGCGCCGAGATCGGATCCATCGGCAATGTGTCGTCGGGCGGAACGCTCGCAGCGGGTGCGACCGTGTCGCCAAGCGCTTCGAGCATCGTGCCGAACTTCATCGGCGACGCCTTCGTCCGCGTCACCACCGATGCGGGCGCCGCCATCACCGAGGCGTCGGGCGAGGCGAACAACGCGCTCGCGCTCCCCGTGGCCATCGTGGCAGGCGACCTCGTCGCGGCGAATCTCTCCGCGCCGTCGTCGATCGAGCAGCTGGTGCCCGCCACCATCTCGTGGTCGACCACCAACTCCGGCGCCGGCGATTCCTACGGTGGCTGCTGGATCAGCAGCGCGTACCTCTCGGCCGACTCCGAGATCGGCACGGGCGACCTGATGCTTGGCTCCGTGACGGAGTGCAGCTCACCGCTCGCCGCCGGTGCGTCGGTCACGCACACGGTCACCCCGACCCTGCCGATCACCTTCGCGCCGGGCACCTACAACATCATCGTCGCCACAGACTCGGGCGGCGTCCGCTTCGAATCGAACGACGCGAACAACACGGCGATCCTCGGCACCGTCGAGGTCGTCGCCGCCACGAAGCCGAACCTCGTGGTGACGGCGGTCGCCCTCCCGTCCGAGGGCACCGTCGGCTCGAACATCAACCTCTCGTACACCGTCACCAACACCGGCACGCGCACGACCACCGCGGCCTCCATCGACCGCGTCTTCGTGTCGACCGACAATCTGTTCGGCGGCGACACCGACGCGGGCAACTTCTCGGGCAGCGAACTCCTCGCGCCGGGTGCGTCGTACACGCGCAACGCGGTCATCGCCGCGCCGTCGACCACGGGCCCGATCTACATCTTCGTGCAAGCCGATGTCTACAACGCCATCGACGAAGGCAGCGATGAAGGCGACAATGTCTCCGCAGCGGCCGGTCCGATCGCGATCGGCGCGCCGGACCTCATCGTCTCCGCGGTCACCGCACCGTCTGCGGCCGATGCAGGCTCCACCGTCACGGTCAATTGGACCGTGCAGAATCAGGGCGACCGCGCTGCACTCGTCGGCTGGACCGACTTCGTGCGCATGTACGACGCCGCGAGCGGCGGCAATCCCGTCGACTTCGGCAGCACCTACTTCTCCTTCACGGGGCTTGCGCCGGGCGCATCGTCCGAGCGCTCGGGCTCCTACGCGATCCCGAATGTGAGCGGGACCTACTACCTCCGCGTCACCGCAGACGGATTCAGCGTGATCCCCGAGGGCGCGAACGAGTCGAACAACTCGCTCACCATCCCGATCACCGTGCGCGCAGCGGACCTCGTGGCGACCGGCCTCTCGGCGCCGTCGTCGATCGAGCAGCTCGTGCCGGCGACCATCTCTTGGTCGACCAGCAACTCGGGTGAAGGCGCATCGCTCGGTACCTGTTTCACGAGCCGCGCCTACCTCTCGGCCGACACCGTCATCGGCACTGGCGACTACATGCTCGGCTCCTCGTCGAGCTGCGTCAGCCCGCTCGCGGCGGGCGCGACCGTGCCGCACTCGGTCAACCCGATCCTGCCGCAGACCTTCGCGCCAGGCGTCTACAACATCATCGTCGTCACCGACTTCGACAACACGCGCTTCGAGTCGGATGAAGTCAACAACATCGCGGTCCTCGGCACCGTCACGGTCGCCCCCGCCACCTTCCCGAACCTCGTCGTGACCTCTGTGCTCGTCCCGTCCGAGGCGACCATCGGCGGCACGATCGACATCTCGTGGACCGTCACGAACACCGGCGACCGCGCGACCATCGTTCCGTCGACCGACCGCGTGTTCCTGTCCGCCGACGCGACCTTCGGCGGCGACACCACGATCGGCGACTACTCCGACTCATCGCTGCTCGCACCGGGCGCGTCGTACACCCGCACGCGCACCGTCAGCGCGCCCACGACCACGGGCGCGATCTACTTCTTCGTGCAGACCGATGTCGCCGGCTCGATCGGCGAGTCGACCAACGAAGGCGACAATGTCTCCGCCGCCGCCGGTCCGATCGCCGTCAGCGCGCCGGACCTCGTCGTGAACGCGATCAATGTTCCCGCCGCGTTCGATGCCGGCGCACCGCTGACGGTCGAGTGGACCGTGGCGAACCAAGGCGACCGCGCCACGCTCTCGGCGTGGTCCGACCGCGTGCGCTTCCACGACCCGGACACGGGACTCGAGGTCGCTCCGTTCGCGATCACTCCATCGGGCTCGACGCTCGCAGCGGCTGGATCGCTCACCCGTTCCGCAAGCGGCACGACACCCAACCTGAATGGAACCTTGTCGCTCCGCGTCGCCACCGACACCTTCAACGCCGTGGCGGAGGCGGGCAACGAGTCGAACAACGAACTCTCCGTGCCGGTCACCATCCGCACCGCCGATCTCGTCGTGACGGGCGTCTCCGTGCCCTCGTCGATCGAGCAGCTCGTGCCGACGGCCATCTCGTGGTCGACCACGAACTCGGGCGCCGGCGCGTCCTACGGCGGCTGCTGGACGACCCGCGCGTACCTCTCCACCGACACCAGCATCGATGCGGGCGATTACCTGCTCGCGTCCGATGCGCTCTGCACCTCGCCCTTCGCGGCGGGCGCATCGGCGTCGCACTCCATGCAGGTCACGCTGCCGCAGTCGCTCGCGGCGGGCACCTACAACCTGCTGATCGTCACCGACGCAGCGAACTCTCGCTTCGAGTCGGATGAGGCCAACAACACCAGCAGCGCCGGCACCGTCACGGTGACCCCGGCGACCTTCCCGAACCTCGTCGTCACCTCGGTGCTCGTCCCGTCCGAGGCGACCGTCGGCGGCACGATCGAAGTCTCCTGGACGGTCACGAACACCGGCGACCGCGCGACCATCGTCGCGGCCGCCGACCGTCTGTTCCTGTCGACCGACGCCGCCTTTGGTGGCGACACCACGATCGGCGACTACTCGGATGCGACCACGCTCGCCGCCGGTGCGTCGTACACCCGCACGCGCACCGTCAGCGCGCCCACCACCACGGGCGCGATCTACTTCTTCGTCCAGACCGACATCTTCAATGCGATCGGCGAGTCGGCCAACGAGGGCGACAATGTCTCCACGGCCGCGGGCCCCGTCGCCGTCGGCGCACCAGACCTCGTCGTGAGCGCGATCGATGTTCCGGCGACGATCAACGCCGGCGCACCGATCACCGTCAACTGGACTGGCGCGAACCAGGGCGATCGCACGACCCTCGCGGCATGGCTCGATGCCGCCCGCCTCGTCGACAGCGCGACCGGCGGCACGCCGATCGCATTCTTCGGCAACGCCAGCTCGAGCGGTGCACTCGCACCGAGCGCAACGGCTTCGCGCACGGTCTCGGGCACCGTTCCGAACCTCGTCGGCAGCGCGTTCGTGCGCGTCACCACCGACGACACCAACACCGTCGCGGAGGCAGGCGGCGAGTCGAACAACTCGCTCACCGTGCCCGTCACCGTGATCGCCGGCGATCTCGTCGCCACCGGTGTCTCCGTGCCGTCGACGGTCGAGCAGCTGCAGCCTGCGACCGTCTCGTGGTCGACCACGAACTCGGGCGCCGGCGACTCCTACGGCGCATGCTGGGGTAGCAGCGCGTATCTGTCGGCCGACGCCACGCTCGATGCAGGCGACTACCTGCTCGGCAATGTCTCGAACTGCACCTCGCCGTTCGCGGCGGGCGCGTCGGTGGCGCACTCGATTCCCTTCACGCTGCCGCAATCGCTCGCGGCAGGCACCTACAACCTCATCATCGCGACCGACACCGCGGGCGTGCGCTTCGAGTCGGATGAGTCGAACAACACCGCGGTCGCCGGCAGCGTCACGGTGACCCCGGCCACCTTCCCGAACCTGGTCGTCACCTCGGTGCTCGTCCCGTCGGAGGCAACCGTCGGTGGCACGATGGAGATCTCGTGGACCGTGACCAACACGGGGAACCGCGCGACCACCGTCGCCTCGACCGACCGGCTGTACCTGTCGACCGACGATGTGTTCGGCGGCGACACGACCATCGGCAACTACTCGGATGCCGTCACGCTCGTGGCGGGCGCCTCGTACACCCGCACGCGCACGATCAGCGCGCCTGCGGCGACGGGTCCGACCTATGTCTTCATCGAGACCGATGTCGGCAACGCCATCGGCGAGTCGACCAACGAGGGCGACAATGTCTCCGCGGCTGCCGGTCCGATCTCCGTCGGCGCGCCAGACCTCGTCATAACCGCGATCGAGGTGCCTGCGACGATCAACGCGGGTGCTCCGTTCACGGCGAACTGGACGAACGCGAACCAAGGCGACCGCTCCACGCTCGCGTCGTGGGTCGATGCGGCGCGTCTCGCGGACAGCGCCTCGGGCGGCAACGAGATCGGATTCATCGGCAATGTGGCGTCGTCGGACGCGCTTGCACCGAGCGCAACCGCCACGCGCACCGCGACGGCGACCGTGCCGAACTTCGTCGGCAATGCGTTTGTCCGCGTCACGACCGACCTCAACAACACCGTGGCGGAAGCCTCGGGCGAGTCGAACAACCTGCTCGCGGTGCCCGTGACCGTCGTCGCGGGAGACCTCGTCGCCTCGGGCGCCGTGATCCCGTCGTCGATCGAGCAGCTCGTCCCGGCCGTGATCGACTGGTCGACCACGAACACGGGCCTCGGATCCTCGTACGGCGGATGCTGGACGAGCCGCGCGTATCTCTCGGCCGATGCAACCCTCGACGCCGGCGACTATCTCCTCGGCAGCTCGAGCGCCTGCACCTCGCCGCTCGCGCCCGGTGCCAACGCGTCGCACTCGGCGTCGTTCACGCTCCCGGACACCGTGCCCGCCGGCACCTACTCGGTGATCGTCCAGACCGATGCGACCTCCGCGCGCTTCGAATCGGACGAGTCGAACAACACCGCGGTCGTCGGCACGGTCGTGATCACCGTCGCCACCACGCCGAACCTCGTCGTCAGCGCGGTCTCGGCCCCGTCCGAGCTGGTCATCGGCAATACCTTCGAGCTCGGCTGGACCGTCTCGAACATCGGCGGCGACCCGCTCCCCGCCGGCACGCAGTGGCGCGACCGCGTCGTCCAGTCGGCGAACGCGGTGTTCGGTGACGCCGACGACACCACCGTGGCCATCGTCGTCGCGAACGGCCCGCTCGCCGCGGGCTCGAGCCGCTCGCTCAAGCGCACGCTCACCGTGCCCTCGACCGACGGCACCTACCACTACTTCGTCCGCACCGACGACTCGAACCAGACGAGCGAATACAACGGCGAGGCGGACAATGTCTCCGCGCCGGCGGGCCCGATCGTCGTCGAGTGGCCGGACCGCCCGGACCTCGTCGTGAGCGCGATCAGCGCTCCGTCGACCGCGACCAGCACGCAGCTCATGAGCGTGTCGTACTCGGTCACCAACAACGGCGAGACGCCTGCGACCGGTCTGTGGAAGGACTCGATCGCGATCTCGCTCGACGGCGTCGAGACGGTCGTCGGCCAGTTCTACCGCGTCGGTCCGATCGCGGCCGGCGCCACGGTCAACTACAACGCGGCCGTGGCCGTCCCGCTGTCGCTCATCGGCACGGCCAATGTCGTGGCGCGTGTCGATGTCGACTCGCAGATCGACGAGGGCGCACCCTCGCGCGAGGCCAACAACTCGCGCACGACCGACACGCCGACCGAGATCGGCGAGCCATCGCTTGCGAACCTGCAGATCGCTTCCGTGGCCGTGGTTCCCTCGTCGGGCACGGCGTTCACCGAAGGCGGCTCCGCCGTCGTCTCGTGGACCGGCACCAACGCCGGCACCCTCGCGACCACCGGCACCTTCGTCGACCGCGTGTACCTCTCGGCCGACGCGACCTTCGGCGCTGGCGATGCGCTCCTGGGCTCGTACATCCAGGGCGGCTCGGTGCCGCCAGCGGGCAACTGGACGCGCTCGCTGCCGGTGACCCTGCCGGCCGGGCCGACGCCCGCGTTCGTCATCGTGGTCGCCGACGCGCTCGATGCCGTCGAGGAAGGCACGCGCGAGAACGACAACTCCCGCGCGACCGACGCTGCGATCGTGATTGAACCTGCGGCGCGCCCCGACCTCGTGGCGGCCATCACCGGAACCCCCGCCACCTGGCAGGCCGGTTCGTCGGCGCAGGTCAGCTGGAGCATCACCAACCAAGGCGCGGCCTCTGCATCGGGTCCGTGGACCGACGGCGCCTATCTGTCGACCGACGCCACGCTGACCGCGGCGGATATCCCGCTGCGGCTGCAGCCGTACTCGCTTGCCCTCGCACCAACCGCGTCGTACTCGCGATCGGTGTCGGTCGAGCTCCCCACCGACTACGAGGGCGGTCCGCGCTACCTGATCGTCCGCACCGACATCAACGGCGTTGTCGAACAGGCCGGTAGCGGCGCAGACATCGCCGTCTTCGGGCCGTTCAACCTGCTGCCCACGCCCGCCGCAGACCTCGTGCCGAGCGCGGTGGGCTTGGCGACCGCGACTCCGACCTTCGGTGCACCGATCACGGTGAACTGGACCGAGTCGAACACGGGCACGCTCGCAGCAAGCACGGCATGGACCGACCTCGTGCTGCTTGCGCGCACGCCGACGCCTTCGGCGCTCGATGTACCCGTCGGCATCCTGCCCTCGGGCGGCGCAACGATCGCACCGAGCGGCTCGATCGCGCGCACGGTCACGACCACTCTCCCGCTGACCAATGAACTGACCGAAGGTCAGTATTGGATCGTGGTGCGAGCCGACGCAAACGGCTCGCTCGAGGAGAAGAGCGACACCAACAACACGGCGGTCTTCGGACCGGTCACGATCGCCCGTCCGCCGCTTCCGAACCTCACCGCATCGGTCATCTCGACACCGGCCACGGCTGGTCCCGGTGCGCCGTTCGATGTCACGCTCGAATTGCGCAACGACGGCGCAGAGCCCGTCGTCGGCAATCCGTTCGTGTCGATCACCATGACCGGCTCCGGCAGCCCGCTCCTGCTCCAGGACTTCCTCGTCTCGGTCGATCTTGACCCAGGCGAGACCAAGCTCGTGACCCGCAGTGTCTCGCTGCCGGTGACGAGCAGCGAGCAGATCGTCCTCCGTGCCTGCGCCGACAGCCGCGAGCAGATCGTCGAGTCGGTGGAGGTCGACAACTGCGCCGACAGCACCCCGATCACGATGCAGCGCGCGGATCTCGTCGCCGTGTCGGTCTCTGCGCCACCGTCAGGCATCGCAGGGACGCCGCTCACGCTCAGCTACTCGGTGCGCAACGACGGCAACACCAGCGCGGTCGGCTTCTGGACCGAGTCGATCTACCTCTCCACCGATGATGTCCTCGGAGATGACCGACTCGTCGGCAGCGTCACCGTCACTTCGGCGCTTGCGGTCGGCGCGACCGCAAACCGAGTGCAGACCGTGAGCGTTCCCGCCGACATCGAGGGCGTGAAGTTCGTCATCGTGACGACCAACGCCTCCAACACGCTCCCGGAGCCGAACACGGCGAACAACACCGCTGTCTCGTCCACTCCGGTCGTGATCGAGGGCGCGCCCCGTGCGAACCTCGTCGTCGATGCCGTCACCGCACCGGCGACGGGCATCGCCGGCTCCACCGTCTCGATCGGCTACACCGTCCGCAACGCGTCGACCACCACCGATGCAAGCGGCCAGTGGATCGACGCCGTCTATCTGTCGACGAACGATGTCTTCGGCCCCGACGACATCCTCCTCGGTCAGAAGCCGCGCACCACGCCGCTGGCGGCCGACGCGTCGTACAGCGATTCGGTCAGCGTCACGCTGCCCGGAACCGCGGGCACCTACCGCGTCATCGTCGTCACCGATGCGTTCAACAACCTGTCCGAGACCTCGCCGTCCGGCGAGGGTGACAACTCGCGCCTCGCGCCGGGGCTGCTCGGCATCGCGGGTGTCGAGGCCACGGTCTCCGCGGCCGTCGAGAAGTCGACGCTTGGCCAGCCGATCGCACTCACGGGTCTCGCGACCGTCGCAGGCTCGGGCGCGACAGCGCCGAATGCGCGGGTGCGTGTGCGCACCTTCGTCCGCGGCACGGCAACCGACACCCTCGTCACCACGGGCGCCGATGGCTCGTTCGCGCTCTCGATCACCCCGACCCCGGGCGTCGCGGGCCTCTACGGCTTCGGTGCGGGCGTGGCGGGTGGCGACGCGCCGACGGTTCAGGACCAGGTGCTCGTCGTCGGTCTCGCGATCACGCTTGACCAGTCGACGATCACGGTCGCACAGGGATCCGGCACCTCGGGCGTCCTGACGGTGCAGAACCTCTCCGACCTCCCTGCCAGTGGGTTCGCCGCGTCGGTGCTCTCGACAGCGCCGGGCGTCGACATCCAGCTCTTCGTCCCGGGATCGGATGTGCTCGGGCCTCTCGAGACGCGCGCGATCCCGTACACCGCGACCGCGCTTCCAGCCGCCGAAGATGGCTCCGCCACCTTCAGCGCCGTCATCGACGACCTCGGCATCCAGCAGCGTGTCGCGACCGTGAATGTCGTGCCGCTTGAATCGGATCTTGTCATCACGCCGACTCCGCTCGTGAAGGACATGCTCGTCGGTACGACGACCTATGTCGCGGTCACGCTCCGCAACGCCGGACAGCTGGCGACCGGTCCGATCCGTCTCCAGATCTCGAGCGCGCCCTGGCTCTCGCTCGTGTCGCCTGCGACGCTTGCGCCGCTCGCGCCTGGCGCCGAGGCAAGCATCCAGATCCGCCTGTCGCCCGATGACGACCTGCCGCTCGGGCCGTACTCGGCGACGCCGTTCCTCGTGGCGACCGATCTCTCCAACAGCTCCTCCAGCGCGTCGGTGAATGGCGTCTTCAACGCCATCAGCGACGAGTTCGGCTCGCTCAAGGTGATGGCGCGCAACGAGTTCAGCTACTACGGCACGCCGCCGACCTATCCGAACGCGCTCGTCGAGCTCCGCCGCGCAGGCGAAAGCACGCTGCTCGCGTCGGGAACGGTTGACGCTCAGGGCGAGATCGTCTTCGAGAAGCTCCCCGCGGGCCTCTACGAGATCCGCTCGACCGCGCCGCAGCATGGCGGCTTCACGCAGGTTCGCCGCGTCGATCCCGGTCAGAACGAGATCGTGGCGTTCATGGCGCGTCAGCTCGTGACCTACCAGTGGTCGGTCGTGCCGATTCCGTTCAGCGATCGATACGAGATCACGCTCAACTTCATCTTCGAGACGAATGTCCCGGCACCGGTCATTACGGTTGACCCGCCCTTCATCGACTTCACCACGATGCAGAGCCCGACCGAGTACCGCGAGGTCCGCATCAAGAACCATGGTCTTGTGACGGCGCTCGATGTCGAGTGGGCTTGGTCGAACACCGCCCGCTACGAGATCGTGCCGCTCTACTCCTCGATGGGAGACCTCCTGCCCGGCGAGACGAAGATCCTTCCGATCCTCCTCGTCGACAACGGTCCCTCGGCGGGCTCGGGTGCGATCGCCGAGTGCCTTGCGCCCGCGCTCAAGGCGCTCTGGAAGCTGCTCTGTGACCGCCTGCGGCAGAACGACCTGACCGTCCCCGTGCGCATCGATCCGGCTGAGTTCGATCCGTGCGGTCTTGGCGGCCTCGGCGGCTTCGGCGGCGGTGGCGGCGGCGGTGGCAACGGTGGCGGTGGCAACGGTGGCGAAACCGGACCCGGCGGGCTCTCACAGCCGGGCGGCAACGGCCAGGCCGTCAACCTCTGCTGCAATGATGCCTGCGGACCGGCGCTCATCGACGGCCTGCTCGGTCTCCACAGCTACACCTCGCTGCCTGGCCTCGGCGATGTGGTAGGTGGCGCGTGTGGCGCTGCAAACGCCTGCGCCTGCGCGTTCGGCGGCGCCGGCGGCGGCGGCGGCGAGGATGACGGACCGCTCGGCGAGCACGCAGACTTCATCTGCGATGCGCTCGGCGAGGCGGCCGATCAGCTCGGCGGCGACGATCTTCAGTTCGGCGCGTCGGACGACACCGACCAGATCGTCTGGGAGTTCCCGATGCCGCTTGCGAACAACTGGCAGGGTCGCGATCTCCGCGATGCCGTCAAGCGGTACTGGGAATCGCAGGTTCCGAAGTGGTACCGCTTCGGTCGCCCCCACTGGGTCTACTACGGCGTCAACGACGAGGCTCCGCTCTTCGAGATCGTGAACGCCATGATCGCGGCGGGCGAACTTGGCTCGAGCGGCGGCGAGCAGATCGACGCCACCGAGGCGGCTGCGATCCTCGCCCTGCCGAAGCCCGGCAACCTCAACGACAGCCGCGTGACCCGCGCGATCGACCGCTGGAACCGGTCGCTCGAGTACTACGCGAACGGCTGGACCACGCGTGACGATGTCCCCGAAGGCATGAGCATCGACTTCATCGACCAGGAGGTCGCAGCGGAGTTCGAGGCGCGTGCCGAGGAGATCCGCACCTCGTGGGAGGCCCTCGGCTTCAACGACGAGAGCGACGAACTCTTCGCCGCAATCGACCTGTACATCGACCGGATCAACAATGCGAGCAGTTCGCAGGATGGTCAGGGTCAGTGCGTGACCGTGGCCGTGCAGCTCAACCAGACGCTCACCCTCGTGCGCCAGGCGTTCGCTGCGACGCTCTCGCTCGAGAACGGCACCGGCAGCGCGATGGAGGCGCTCGGCATCGACCTGCGCATCCAGGACACCACCGGCGCCGACGCCCGCAGCAAGTTCGCGATCCTCGGGCCCGATCTCACGGGTCTGAACGATGTGAGCGGCAACGGCGTGCTCGCGCCGGGCGGCGAGGGCAGCGCGCAGTGGACGATCGTCCCAGGCGACTCCGCTGCGCCGGCCGGACCGACGGTCTACACGGTGAGCGGCACGATGAGCTACTCGTCGAACGGCAATGTCATCGCGATCCCGCTCTTCCCCGTGGCGATCACGGTCTATCCGAACGCCAGCCTCTCGCTCCAGTACTTCCTCGAGACGCAGGTCTACTCGGATGATCCGTTTACCCCGGAGATCGAGCCGACGGTGCCGTTCTCGCTCGGACTCTGGGCGAAGAACAGCGGCGGCGGAACGGCCGGCAGCGTGCAGATCGAGAGCGCGCAGCCGGTGATCACCGAGAACGAGACGGGCGCGCTGATCGACTTCCAGCTGATCGGCACGCAGGTCAACGACACTCCGGTCTCGCCGAGCCTGCTCGTCAACTTCGGCGACATCCTGCCGGGCGAGGTGTCCGTGGCGCAGTGGCTCATGACCTCGTCGCTGCAAGGCCAGTTCACCGAGTACTCGGCCACGGTCAGCTCGGTCAACGGTTTCAACGATCCTGAGTTCTCGATCGTCGACGAGGCTGCGGTGAATCCGATGGTGCATGTCGTGCGCGCCGATGTGCCGCTTGACGACGGACGGCCCGACTTCCTCGCGCGGCCGGACGATGCGGAGGAGACGCTCCCGAACCGCGTGTTCCTCAGCACCGGCGCCGTCGAGCCTGTCACGGCGGACACCAACCCATCGGTCTCGGTCAGCGGCCTCGTGGCCACCGTCACCGTGCCCGAGCTCCTCGGCTGGCGCTACATCCGCGTCGAGGATCCGTTCGCGTGCTCGCGGCCCATCACCTCGGTCGTCCGCTCGGACGGCAAGGTGCTGCGCCTCGGCGACAACGCGTGGCAGACCTCGTACATCACGCGCGACACACCGGAGCCGGAGGCGCGTCGGTTCCTGCACCTGTTCGATCGTGGCGGCACGGGTGTCTACACCGTGACCTACGCGAGCGACAGCACGCCGCCCGAGGTGCTTTCGTGGCAGATCATGAAGCCGCACGGGATCGACCCGTACTCGATCGAGGCGTCCTCGGGCGCCGCGACGAGCGAGCCGCGCTCGGGCGGCATCACGAAGCTGACCCTCAGCTTCAGCGAGCCGATCGACCCAGAGTCGTTCGGTCCGGTGGATGTCGTGGTCACCGCGTACAACGCGTCGGGCGTCGAGGTGGATGTGCCGGTCGCAGACCGCACCGTCACCCTGCGCCTCGGCGACCAGTACGCCGACATCGAGTTCCCGACGCCGTTGCCCGACGCGCGGCGCTACTGCATCCGCTTGGTCGGCGCGACCGATCTCGCGGGCAACCTCATCGATCAGGACTCGGGCTCGATCGATCTCGTCGTGCTCGCGGGCGATGTGACGGGCGACCTCCGCGTCACCGTCAACGATGCGGGTGCGATCGGTTCGCTCGTCGGCGCGACCTTCGATCCGCTCAATCCGTATCACGTGCGGTCGGATGTCAACCGTGACGGCGCGATCACGATGGCAGACGCAAACCTGGTCGTCGCCGCCATCGGTCGTGACTTCCGCTTCGCGGTCAACCCGTGCACCGATCTCAGCTCCGGATTCCGCATCGCACCGTCGGACAACGGCGGCGGCAATGGGGACGGCGCACAGGCCGGCACCGCCGACGGCGGCATCGCCCGCGGCGGCGTGGGCGCGACTGGCCGCGGCGGCTCGTTCGCATCGGCCGGCCGTGGCAAGGGCAACATCCCGGTCGCTCAGGTCGCTGGCGCAACCGTCCGGGGCGAAGAGCGCATCGATCTGATCGCGCTGAGGCCTGCTCGCGACGGCAGCAACGCCAACGCGGCTACCGTCGCCTTCGCAGCGGCCCTCTTCGGTCTCGCCGAGGCGGTTCCCGCCGTCGATGAAGGCGGATGGGCGGCGTATGTCCTGCCCGAGATCGCCCGAAGCGACGCAGCGCGCGAGGCCCTCGCGCTCCTGCTCGCCAACGAGGCGATCGAGTGCGCGGATGTGCTGCTCGTCGATGATGGCGCCTCGGTCGAGCCGCGACTTGTCGCGGTGGTGCCCGAGATCACCATCGCCTGGCGCGAGATCATGCCGGCGACCTGGCGTGATGAGATCGTCGCGCGCACGCTTTCGAGCGCGGGCATCTCCTCGTACGGCCTGACGGCCGTCGGCGACCGGACGACCGTGAGCGTTGCGCCGCTCCGCGGCAATGCGCTCTACGCACTCTTCAACCGCTTCGCCAAGCGCACCGAGTGCCGCGAGGTGTCGTTGCGGCTCGAACCCATCGGTGTCGAAGGACCGGAACAATCGGAACCGGACTCCGAGTCTGCTTCCGAACCCGGCGCCGAGACCGAAACCGAAGCCCGTGCAGCGTCCATCCCAGCCGTTTCCGAACAGGAGGCCATGCAGTGAATCCTCTCCGTTTCAAGACCCAGCGTGATGTGTCGGTCCGCCTCTCCTCGCTCGCGATCGCTGCGGCGGCCGCGTGCACGGGCACTCTCTCGGCGCAGACCGCGTACCTCGACATGAAGCTCACCAACGGTGCCACGACTGCGATCGTGGCACCGGGACAGGGCTTCCAGGTGAACCTGTCGGTGCGGTCGACGCTTCCGGTCGACTTCAATGCAGCGCAGCTCCGCGTGATCTGCACCGAGGAGGGCATGCAACTCGACCAGTACGAGTGGTCGCCGCCCTTCGTAACCCGCGGAAAGTTCGACTACAGCCTCAACGGAGCCCCCCTGCCGCTCGTGGTCAACGACACCACGCTGCAGGGCCCGGGATACCCGATCGAGACGGCGGACATCGAGTTCGCGACCTTCGACTTCTTCCAGTACGCGGAGGAAGGCCAGCTGCTTCGACTCTGGGTGCGCGCACCCGAAGGACTCGCTCCGGGCAGCCACCACTTCATCGCAGCCGTCCCCGACGCGTTCACCAACGGGTTCCTGCCCGTCCCCATGACGACGGGAACCACCTTGCGCGTCGAGGTGGTGAGCTCGAAGCAGTCGAACCCAGCCGATGTCGATGGCGATGGCGCCGTCAACTCGACGGACCTCACCAACCTGCTCGTCACCTGGGGCTCGCCGAACCCCATCGGCCAAGCAGACGGCGACCTCGACGGCGACGGCGATGTCGACGCTGAGGATCTCACGACGCTGCTGGTCCGCTGGACGGGCTGAGCGTGACGCAAAAGAACAACCGCGCGCCCGGGACGAGCGGGCGCGCGGCGGATGCATCCTCTGCATCGATCGGAATCAGGATGTGCCGCTTCCCCATGCGGCGAGCAGGATCGCCAGGTCCTCTCCCGCGACGACGCCATCGCGGTTGAAGTCCGCCGACGGTTCCGAGGTGCCATACGCTGCAAGCAGCGCTGCAAGGTCGTTGCCGTCGACCGCGCCATCGCAGTCCACATCGCCCGGGATGCACGGCTTCTTGCTCCGTACGGCGGGGCGAACAGATGCGTTCCCGAGGAACGAGTTGAAGTTGGCCGTCGCGGCGCTGTTCTGCCCCACCGTCACGAGGTCGACGCCCTCGACAGGGTCCATCTCGGCCGCGAGCACGATCTTCGGCGAACCGGGCACGATCTGATCCTCCGCGGGTGCGAGGACGAGCACGCCGTCCTGGCGATCGTTGCGCAGGATCTTCACCACGCGCGAGGTGCTGTTCGACGACGCCCGCGCCGTCAACGCGATGTCAAGATCGGGCGGATCCCCTGGCAGCGTGTCGAGATCGAAGTCGCCCGTCACAACCGACACAGGGTCGGGTCCCGTCGGCAGGCTGACGGCCGGAGCGAAGTTCACCTGACCATCGGGCAGGGTGCGGTTCACCAGCACACTCACCGAATTGCTCTCCGAGTTGACCGTCGTGACATCGGTCCGTCCATCGCCGTCGAGGTCGGCCAGCGCCATTGACACGGGATCCTCGCCAGTCAGGAAGTCGATCCCGTCGCTGAATAGCTGCTCCTTGCGATCGAATGTGTACGCGGTCACGGTCGACGCCCCTCGGGCAGTCACGAGGATGTCACAGGTGCGGTTGTTGTCGATGTCGACGCCATCGACATCGGACGGGCGGATCGGCGTGGGCAACGGCAGCGGAAGCCCCCATGGGAACGGTCCGAAGACCTTGAACACCAGGATCGAGTTCGAGTCCCCATTGGCGACGATCAGGTCCTTCGCAGCCCCGGCCAGCCCCTGCTCGGAGTAGATCGACCCCGCCGCCACAGCAACGGGTCCAGTACCGGTACCGAGATTGATGACGCCCTGCGAGGTGAATGTGCCGTTTCCCTCGTTGTAGAGCACCTGGAGCGTATCGCTGCCCTTGTTCACCACCGCGAGATCCGTCAGATTGGTGTTCGCGCGCAGCGGCGCCGCCACGATGTCGACAGGATCGATTCCGAGGAGGCCCGGCCACTGCACGGCCTGCTGGAGTCCCCCTTGTCCATCGTTGAAGAGGATGAAGAGGTTGCCCGGGCTCGTCGCCGTCACGCCCTTCGTGGTCACCGCGACATCGGGACCATTCTGGCCGTCGAAGTCCGCCACGGCCGCGGCCAGCGGCTCGAGGCTCAGACCGCTGCTCGATGCAGTTCCGAATCCAAGCAACTCGCTCAGGGTCGAGGTCGAGATGCTGATGCCCCCGCCGCCACCCTTCAGGCCTTGCACAGGATCGACCTTCACGAAGCGCCCGTCCGGAAGACCAGGCATCACGGCCACATCGAACATATTCCGGTCCGGATCGACGCTTGAAGCCGTGATGATGGGAAGCGCGTCGAACGAGCCTGGATCCCCACCGGGGAACTCGACGAAGAGACCGCCACCGAAGCTGGCCGTTCCGTTCACGACCAGCCGGTCGTACTCAGGACCATTGGCGCCCGGCATCACCTCGATGAGCAGCGACCCGCTGTTCGTGCCGAGAAGCGGGTTTGCCTCGATCTGCTGGTAGATGCCGTTGATGGTGAGCGTGCCGATCGTGGGCACGCCCTGCGCCGACTGCGTGTCGCCCGCCGATCCACCGGGAACGAGGCCGCCGCGTCGAGGCGTCCCTGGTACTCCGTTGACGCCCGAGTTCCCGCACCCGCCCGCGGCCGCGCCGAAGTTGGTCACCGTGCCGTTGATCCTGCCGGTTCCCTGGAGCACGCCGCCGGAATAGAGCACGACGCCGACAGCTGGCGAGTTGATCACGCCCTCGGGCCCGACCGTCAGCGTCCCGTTGCGGATATCGACGCCGAGGGTCGAGTCCCAAGTCGACTGGATCGGTGGCGTGTTGTTCTGCGGGTTCGCAGCGACTCCCTGGACAAGCACCTCGCCTCGGCCTGCTTCGGTCTTTCCGATCACGCCCTTCTGAGACACCACACGGCCGCCGCTGACCACGTTCATCGTGCCGACACCGCTGCAGCCGACGCAGATCTCCTGCGTGCTTGCGGCGACACCGCCTGCTCCGATGAACAGGCTGCCCTCTGAAGTCGCGAGCTGCCCCACTTCGGTGAATGCAGCGCTGACGGTGCCGCCCAGCAAGCCAAGCGAAGCAGCGGTGTTCTCGACAGTGCCGATGCGGAGGAACGACTGGGATGGAAGCGTCGATCCCGACAGCGTGAGCGTCCGCCCGTTCAGTTTGAGCGTCGCAAAGCCCGCGCCGACCTGCATGTTTCGCACGCTCCTGTTCTGCGAGAAAACGACGTCGTACTGCAGGTTGTAGGGAAAGGAAATCGAACTGGTCGTCGTCGGCGCGGTCAAGCACCAACTCGAGAGGTCCTGGAAGGCGCCTCCGTCGACCGCAGTCCACTTGATCGGCACGGACGGATTTGCCACATCCTGACAGATGTCGAGGAGACCGTTCTCGTTGCAGTCGAGCCAGGGCGCCTCCGTGATCTCCTCGGAGTCGGGGATCAAGTTGTTGTTGCAATCGCCCTCATCGATCGGGTTGCCTCGAATCCCGATCGAGTGACCCCAGCCCGCTGAAATGCGGCCGAATGAAACGCCTGACGGCGGGGTTGTCTGTCCTTCGACCGAGCGCCCCCATGCCCTCACGATGCCGTTCGATTGAAGCGCAAGGGTGTGGTGCCAACCGGCAGAGATGGCGACGCACGGCAGTAGATCCGAGGGAACCTCGCATTGGTTCTCCGCGATGTTCGGTGTTCCATGAAACCAGCAGTGGATCGAACCATCGTTTCGCAGCACGACGGAGTGATAGCCACCGAGGTCGATCTGCTTGATCGACCCCGTCTGCGCTGCAGGCGGAATCGTCCCCGCCTGACCAGTGGAGTCCCAATTGACGAGCTGGCCATCCGAACGGACAGCGAGGAACCCATGCACCCCGAGGTCCGTGTACCCCGCAGCGATCTTCACGGCACCCAGATTCCCCCCGCTTGGAGGTGTCGGCGTCGCCACGCCAGACTGCCAACAGACGACTCGTCCGTCAGCCTTCAGCGCCATCCCGTGGTACCCACCGGGATCGATTGCGACGCAAGGCCCAAGATTGGTCGGAGGATTAAGCCCTGGGCTGCCGTAGTTCAGCACCTCGCCGCTCGAAAGCAGGATCAGCGTGTTGAGCATTCCCACCTTGAGAGTCTGCACTGACCCCACATTCGCTGGGGGAAAGGCGTTGTAGTTGTTCGGGCCCCAGGAGACAAGGGTTCCGTTCGCCCGAAGCGCCACGGTGTGTCTCTCACCAGCCCCGATCTGGACGACATCGGTCAGACCGCTCGGAATCGGCGACCAGACGGCAGTGTCGCCCCATGCCTCGAGAGTACCTTGTGCCGACGCTCGCCCCGCGCCGAAGAGCAGCTGCGTGCCGACGGCAAGTCCGCAGACGAGTGTTGATGCGTGCGTTCCGACGGAAAGATGTGTATTCATTGCATACTCCGTTCATTAGACTCTTCGGGCGATGTCACTGCGCGCGGCGCTCGCTGTCTCACGGCTCGTCACGACCCCGCTCGCCGGTCCCCCCCGGCTGCTGTCCGCCCCTGCCGACTCCATCAGCTCTCATTGGCGTCCAGGAGACTGCTCGACGCAGTTGCGCGAGCGACGGCGAAAGTTCTTCTCCCACCCCGCCTCCGCCGTGGCTCATGATGCGCTCAAGGGCCAGTCCGCACACCGCGCGCTCGATGGGTTCCGCGCGGCGCAGCACCGCGCGCACCGCGAGATCGGCCCATGATTCCGCAGCCTTGGTCTGGCCACGACTCAATTCGTCTCGGCAGAGCACAAGTCCAACCAGCCAGATCGGACGATCCGCGGCCTGCCCAACCAGCGCCTGAGGCGACTCAAGCGTGAAGCGGAGGTTCGCGACGATGTCCCTTGCCTCTGCGGTCTGTCCGCTCGATGAACGCGCCTCGGCTTGGAGCAACTGCAGTCGCTCCAGCCGCAGCGGGATGTCCGTTCCGCTTCGGAGCTTCGACTCCTCGTTTCCATCGTGTGCGGCTTCGAGATCGCGCAGGAATGCAACGATGCGGCGATCGACCTCCTGCGCGGCGTTCGGCGCGTCGCCCAGCAGCGCGAGGAGCACGCTCTTGTTGACGAGGTCGAGCATCCTGCGCAGTTCGCGAGGATTGGCGATGCACCGCCGGGCGGCCGACATCGCGTGACGCTCGGTATCGGCCGCGAGCTGCGGAATCTCGGCGCTGCGACCGAGCGTCATCGCCACCGTCATGCGGTCATCGAGCGCGAGCGCGAGATCGCACTCGGGCTCGGGGTTCCGATCACCCTTCGGCGCCCGACCGAACCGCTCCGCCATCATCCGCCCGTACTCGAGAACTGCCGCCTCGGCGCGCGAGAGATCGTTGGCCGCGAGCGCAGCGAGGTATATCCAGCGGTGCGCAAGCGCGACATCGCGTTCGCAGCGATCGATCATCTTCGCTTCCCACTCGGTGCGTGCGTCGGTCAGGATCGACTCGCGCAGCGCCAGCATCTCGACCGCGGTGGCAAGCGCGGCCGGATCTCCGGAGTCGATGGCGTTCTCGACGAAGCGCGGCAGGAGTTTCGCGTAGTCGTACCGAGACTGTAGGTCGGAATCCGCGAGCGTCAGCGCCTGCTTTCGAAGCGGCAACGCCTCCGCGAGGGCGGCGACGCCATCTTTCGTCCGGATTCCGAGCAGTTCCGCGCGGCTCTCGAGCAGTCGAGCCTTGATGCTGAGCGACCTCGCCTCGTCGATCACCCCTTCGGGCACGCGGGCGAACCGCTGTGCAAGACCCGCAATCGACCGAAGCGCCTCGGCGCGATCCTCTTCCACCCCGCTGCGCCGCTGCAGGAGCGCCAACTTGAGCTCTGCCTCGACCAGCCCCTGCAGCTGCTCCGCGCTCAGCTGCATGCCTGCGCTGGTTCCCGCCGGACCGACCACCAGGTCGAACCCGATGCGCTCGTCCTTCACGCGGCGTTCGAGCAGCGCCCGTATCTCAGGATTGCGCTCGAGGTCCAGCTGGATCCAACCAAGCTGCCGATCGGGTCCGCGCTCGAGGTCCCGCCGCGCCTTCCGCGCCTGCGCCTCGACCTCGATGATCCGGTCCTTCTGCCGGTTGATCTCCTCCTGCCGCGCAATGATCTCCGCCTGCGCACGCCGATCACGCTCGGTCATCAGCCAGAGCGAGCCAACGGCCATGGTGGCAAGCAACAGCATTCCGACGATGACGGCATGCCGATGACGCTGGAGCTGCATGCCTAGGCGATACCCGACGCTATGCCTGCGCGCGATGATCGGAACCTGCGCCAGATGCCGCGCCACATCCTCCGCGAGCTGCTTCGCAGACTCGTAGCGCCGCGACGGCTCAAGGCGCATCGCCATGAGCACGATCGTGTCGAGGTTGCCGCGCAGCTTCCGTGCGAGCCGTGATGCGCCGCCCTGCGATGCGGTCGCCGTGTCCATCGTGGTCGAGCGCTCGAGCAGCGCCGCGCCGCGCTGTGTGCGGGCGGCCGCCTCGACGCGCCTACTCGGCGGCTCGGGTTCGCGCGCGAGCACCTCGCGGACGAAGGCATCCGCCTCGATGGCCGCCGACTGGCGCGCACGCGAGCCCGTGAGGAGCTCATAGAGCACGAGCCCGAGGTTGTAGACATCGCTCGCGGTCGAGACCGGCTCGTTCCGCAACTGCTCGGGGCTCGAGTAGAGGTAGGTGAGCGCGCCGCGCGTCGTCGTGGTCCGTGTCCTCGGATCGAGCGACCGCGCGATCTTCGCGATCCCGAAGTCAAGCAGCTTCGGCTCGCCTTCGAGCGTGACCATGATGTTCGCAGGCTTGATGTCGAGGTGGACCACGCCCCACTTGTGCGCCTCGTGGACGGCATCGCAGATCTTCTGGAAGAGCACCAGTCGGTCGTCGGTCGACAACCGCTCGCGATCGCAGTACGCGATCAGCGGAAGTCCCTCGACATACTCCATCGCGATCCACGGACGCCCGTCGGCCAGCGTGCCGCTCGACTCGTAGCGCGCGATGTTCGGATGGCGAAGGTTGGCGAGGATGCTGCGCTCGGCCACGAAGCGACGGGTCTGCTCTTCGTCCACCTCGTGCAGCACCTTGACGGCGACGGGAAGCCGAAGGTCGTCGTCGCTCTCGCAGAGGTAGACGCGGCCGAAGCCACCTGCACCGAGTTCACGGACGACGATGTAACCTCCGATGCGATCCAGCGAAGGTCGCGCCGCCGAACCGACCGAGAACGACCCGCTCGGGTCCTCGACCGGAAGCGTCGGGCTGGCGGACGCGCCCGCGCGTCCGATCGTGCTCGCCTCCGCGCTGATCGCATCGCGCACGCACTCGGCGACCATCTCGCGGACGATGCGAGCCAGTTCACCGTCGGAGATGCTCCGTTCGAGCGCTCCAGACCGCTCCAGCCTCGACAGGACCTCAGCCCAAAGCACTGGCGAGGCGGGTCCCGAGAGCGCCTGCGAGTCGCTCGCCGTGGTCTGCGACGAGAATGTCCCAATGTTGGCCAACCTTCGGAGCGCGGTGATCGCTGCCTCGCGTTGACCCTGTCTGAGGAGTTCTCGGAGATCCTTCATCTTCGGCTCGTGAGGTCTGAGACCACACGCATCCGAGGTGGGACATCTCTCGGCACGCATGGACTTGACCGTAGGGGGTCATACGGACGGCCCGAGCGAGTCCGCCAAGGGCGACAGGGGCACCGCCAAGTGAGGTCCGAGAGCCGCGCTTCGGCAGGATCTCTGGTCGCCGGAGACCGTCAGTTCCCCTCGGGCCGCCCATCGACTTGCCTCGTCAGCGCTCCCCGCGCCGCGTCGAGGTCCCCGAGCCACTTCGGCTCGCCTCGGTGCGGCGCGCCCTCGGTCGGGAGGGCCAGGGTGAACGCGAGGTGCTCGTCGATCGCCGCGATGCTGCGCGCGACGACGGCGCTCGCGGCGGCTGCGTCACCCTGCTCGCGCGCGTGCTCGGCCACGACGCGCGCAGCACCGGCGAACAACACCAGGCATTCGAGATGCGAGTGCCGGTAGAACGAGTTCGTCGGCTTCAGATTCGTCGCGCCCCGCGATCGCTCAAGCGCCGCCAGCAGCAGTGCCAGCGATGCCTCGGGCGGGCGCTCCGCGCAGGTTCGGCTGGCGATCAGCAGTTCTACCCGCGCAAGGTGTCGGCGATTCGTGAACTCGTCCTGGCCGAGCGCGATCGAGTGCTCGAGAGCCCCCTGCGCTGCCCGCGCGTGCGCGACGGCGGCCCCGACCTGCCCATGCTTCTCGAGGACATCCGCCCAATAGCGCTCGCCGAGCCCGATCTCACTGAAGAGCTCCGGGTCTTTCGCCTGGTCTGGCCTCGATGCGATCCGCCGCAGGCCAGCGATCGGCTCCTCGAAGCCACCGGGGTCTTCTTCGAGTCTTGCGTGCTGGATCTCGGTGAAGAGCAGGAAGCGCTCGGCCTTGATCCGTTCAGCGCCCTCGGGCATCAGCGCCAGCGCCGCCCGCTGATCCGCATTCGCCCGTGCGAAGAACGGCGCGCGCTGCTCGAAGTCGAGGAGACCGGCGTACTCGCGGAGCACGCTGCTGCGATCGAGGAGCAGCTCCCTTTCAATCTGGGCATCGAGCGACCGCCCCTGACCGTGCCCCGCTCCACCACCGAGGATCTCGTCCATGATCGAAAGGCTACGCAGGTAGCAGTTGCTCGCTGCGGCCGAGTCGCCCAAGCTGTTGTCGCCCGCGCTTCCGGCGACCACGGCGAGCGCGCGATAGCGCCGCGCGACCTCGATCCGAACACGGTCGTCTTGTGGTGCATTGCCAAGCAGCCACTCGAGGTAGTTCACGGTCGCTTCGAGCGCCGCTCGACGCGCGGAGAGGGGTTGGTCCTCCTGCAAGAGCCTTCGGTGAAGATCCGCGATGAGCGGCTTGGACCCCTCGAGCAGTTGACCGACGATCACATCGGCCCGCGCCTCCGCCTCGCGCGCGCGGATGAACTGCACGGCGCTGAAGGCGACTCCCGTGCCGATGCCGAGAAGCACCGCGGCGGCGATGGCGGTGTGCCGGCGGTGCCGCCACGCGAGGCCGCGCAGCAGCTCGATCATGCCGACATCACGCCCGAGCGGAGCATCGCCGCGCAGGATTCGGCGCAGGTCCTCCGCGAGCGCGTCGGCGGTCGGGTACCGCGACTCAGGGTCCTTGCGAAGCGCCTTCCTCACGACAAAGTCGAGGTCGGCCGAGACTCCCGATGCGCATGCGCGCAGTGGCGTTGGATCGATACGGACGACGGCGTCGATCACTTCGACGATCCCGCGGCTCTTGGCCTCGACCGCTGGGCGCCCAGAAAGCATCTCGTAGAGGACGAGCCCAAGGCCATAGACATCGCTTCGCGTGGTCACCCGCGCGGATCCCCCGCGGACATGCTCGGGACTCATGTAGGTGAGCGTCCCCGGCGTCGCACCCTCGGTCATCGTGTAGACGGCCTGCGCATCGCCATCGATGATCGCGGCCACGCCGAAGTCGAGAAGCCGCGGCGAACCCTTGGCGTCGACAAGGATGTTGCTCGGCTTGATGTCGCGATGCAGGACGCCGCGAGCGTGTGCGTGCGCGACCGCATCGACCACCGGAAGGAGCAGTTCGATGATTTCGGCCGCATCGCCGCCGCGGGCGCGGATCGCGGCGACCCGATCCCGTAGAGAAACCCCATCGACGAACTCCATCGCGATGTACGGTGGGGTCTGGGCGGTGACATCACCGCTGGACCACTCGTAGAGTCGCGCGATCGAGGGGTGCTCGAGCCGCGCCATCATGACCGCCTCTCGCGCGAAGCGCTCCGCTCGCTCTGGCCGCACGAACGCCGGAAGCGTCTTGATGGCCACGCGGCGGTCCACGCGAGTGTCTACCGCCTCGTAGACCTCGCCCATGCCGCCTGCGGCGACAAAGCGCGTGATGCGATAGCAGCCAAGCTGCGATCCACCCTGGAGTCGATGCAGCCCGTACGCGTCGGGTTCGATCTGTGAAAGCAGGTGTGGAAGATCGATCGAGATCAGGTCGGCGTTGGGCGCACCGACACCGGCGACATCGGACTGCTCCACACGCTCGCACTCGCCGAGAAGCGCGGCGGCGTCCGCGCGAAGCCCAGCATCGAGCGACTCGCAGCCCTCGAGAAAGGAGCGGCGGTCCCCGACTGGCAGGTCGAGCGCCGCCTCGACGGCGATGAGCACCCTGCGATCGATGCGACGCGCGTTCGCGGCGCGCTCCCCTCCCGCCGCGGCGTCGATCGGGTCCACGGGGTTGGGCGGGTTGCGGGGGTCGGAGAGTGACATGCCTTCATCACTCCATACGCGCGGAGAGCCATGCAAGCGCCAAGCCACGCCCGATCGTCCATTTCCGCTGCGCGGTCCGCAGGGGAATCGCAAGGACCCGAGCGGCTTCCTCGACGCTCAACCCCGCGAACACGCGCATCCGCACGACTTCGGCTGCCAAGGGATCGACTCGCTCGAGCTCATCGAGCATCTCGACCAGCACCGGCAGCGCAAGTGTCGGGGCTTCTCGCTCTCCCTGCTCGATCGGGACAGCGATCCGCGGTGCGTGCTCGCGACGCACCGCCAGCCGCCTGGCCAGGTCGACGATGACCTGCTGCATCGCGCGGGCCGCCGCGCCGTAGAAGTGACGGCGGCTCTCCCAAGGGATCGCGGTCTCGCGCCCAAACAGCTTGATGTAGACCTCGTTCACAAGGTCACCCGTTCGGATCTCGCCTGGCTTGCCCAGCTGCCGAACCCGATCGCGCGCCATGACCGCGAGCGACTCATAGAGCGAGTCGAGCGCAGTGCCCTCGATCGGATTGGTCCCGACCCGGAGGTCATTCACGAGCTTCGTGATGGATCCCTGCTCGGTCGACATGGGTCCGCACAGTGTCGGCGATGCCCTGCAGGTACGCAAGGCACTTTATCTGATTGTGAAGCCCCTGAATGAACAACCGCGCGCCCGGTACGAGCGGGCGCGCGGCGGAGCGAGGAAGAGATTCGGTCGATCCCGAGGCGGTCTCACCAGAGGCGGCTCAGGCTGATGTCGATCACATGGCCGAGTTCGCGAGCCTTCGCGGCCGCGAGCGTGGAGGCGCGGGCGCGCGCCTCGTGGTGGTTCTTCGCGCAGAAGAGCCCGCGGACGATGCGGGTTTCGGCGCGGCAACCACCGTTCGCGATCACGCGAACCTCGGCGAGGTAGGCCCAGAGACCCGTGTGGCCGCCATCCGCAGCGACCAGCGCTGCGGTCTCGGCATATCCATGGTGCGAGGCGGAGAGTTCGTTGTTGGTGTCGCGGTCGTTCATGGCTCAAGTCCTTTGTCAAATTCCTGGGTTGGTTTCGTATCCGAGGGCCGCCACCGATCTGTCGGCCTCCACATCAAGCAAGCGCGCAGCCCCGGGCGGCTGTAACGGCTTTTTCGCGGACGAATCGATGAATCCATCGGGTACGCTTCTCGGGCGTTTCTCTGCCCGTTGGTTCTGCTTCCCAAAGGAGCTCCGATGGATCCCACCGACCAGCCGCGCATCCTTGCCGACCTCCAGTCGAGAGACCCTTCTCGCGAGAGCCTTGCGCTCCGCACGCTGATGACCGTGCTGCTCGAGCACGCCGCGCGCGAACTCGGCGCGCGCCGCCAGTTCGT
Source organism: Planctomycetota bacterium (assembly GCA_041161465.1). GTDB lineage: Bacteria > Planctomycetota > Phycisphaerae > Phycisphaerales > SM1A02 > QWPT01. Next base: position 42,182 of record JBEAUK010000146.1, read on the forward strand.
CAACGCACAGGCCGACAGCGTCGTCCAGCACGCGGTCGCAAAGGAACTCGCCGAGGGCACCGTCGCCTACCGACGCTTCGCCAACGACGAGCAGCTGTACGGGCGGATGTGCCTCGCGGTCACCCATCGCATCAAGGAGCTGCTGCGCAGCCGCAAGGAAAATCCACGGCACCTCGAGCAGCTCGGCGGAGAAAGCCCGGCTGATGGACCGCGATTCGAGCCAGCGGCTGCGCAGAGCGGCCCGAGCACGGTGATCGCGCGACGCGAGTACCGCTCGCGCCTCGACGAATGCAACGCGGCGAGCCGCGAGCGACTGCTCGGCGCAACGCCCGCGCCCGATCGCGAGCTCGTGCAACTCGTGGTGTTCGAGGGACGCCGATCCGAAGTGGTCGCCAAGGAGCTCGGCGCGAGCGCGGACAGCGTTCGCATGCGCATGTCGCGTCTTCGTCGAAGGCTGCGCGAGTGCCTGCTGGGGCCGATCCTCGCCGAACTCTCGGAAGACGACCGCGCCCTCGTCGAGGCACTCTTCATCGAGCGCGTCGACCTCGAGCTGCTCTCCGCGCCCTCTGCCGACGCCCGCGGGGAAACGGCCGCGGTGCTCGCGCAGCGAGTGAGCGAGCTGGTCGAGGTGTCGCTCGTCGAATCCCTCGGCGACGAGGGCGTCGTCTACCTCATGCGCCTTCTTGGGAAGCCGACGCGCGGCCCGGCGAGGCACTGACTGGCTTGGTCTCGAGCGAGAAGCGGCTCAGCTCGGTCGCACGCTTGATGCCGAGTTTCCGGAAGAGGTTCTTGCAGTGCGAGGAGACGGTCTCGACCGAGATCCCGAGCCGCTTCGACACCTGCGCACGCGAGAGCCCGCGCTGGAGCAAGAGTGCGATCTCCCGTTCACGCCTCGCGAGCGACGCTGGCGCGGCCGCGCGACCGGAGCGGATTGACTGTGCGACCGAATCGGTCTGAATCTTGACCACGGGGCCCTCGCGGATCGCTCCGCGCAACGGGGCAACTCGGAGAAAGACCGCGTGCGGGCGCGACAACTGCTCGCCCTCAGGTGCAGGCTTGTCCGTCCGCTCGACGAGCTCTCGGAAGAAGGTCGTGACGGCCACCATGCGGCGCAACAGCTCCTCGAAGTCCGACTTGGTCGCCTTGAACTGCGCCGCAAACGCCCAGTAGCGATCTCCGCCCGGAAGCCGATCACGGTACGGGAGCATGCGCGCGAGGATCGCCTCCTGGTGGCGAAGGCCAGCCTCCGTCCATCGCGCGATCGTCGCATCGGTGTCGGGACCTCCGGGCAGCTCGACATCGATCGCTTCTTTCGCGCTCGCGTAGGTGATGGCGCGTCGTCCACCCCCCGCACGAAGCTTCTTCACGAGGGCTGCGGCCTCGAGCAGGTCGAGCGCCGTCTGGACTGCGGTCAGCGCGATCCCGAGTCGGTCCGCGAGCTGTGCGGGCGTGAGCGGCGTGGATGAGGTTCGCAGCACGCCCCATGCGTCCATCGCATCGAAGCTCTCGTAGGCGCGCAGCAGGCTTGCATTCGACTCGACTGCGAGGGAAGGCTTCATTCGCACTCCGGATCAAGATGGTCCGCGCAGACATCGCGCGGACGCCAGCATCGGCACGGAGTGTAGTTTCACGGCGCGCGTCGGTGTCACGCCTTCACGGCGCGCCGCGCGCGGGGGGGCTTTCCGACCGCGCTGTCGAACGAGAACCTGTTGAGCTCGATCGCGCGGCGGATCCCGAGCTTCTCGAACATGCGCTTGCAGTAGGTCGAGACCGTCTGCGCGGAGATGCCGAGCCGCGCCGCGACCTCCGGCCGCGAGAGTCCGGACTGCAGGAGCCTCGCGATCTCCACCTCGCGGGCGCCGAGGGTGCTGGGAGTCGCCGTGCGATCCCCCTGGGCGATCTCGAAACTCCGGCGAGTGCCGACGCGGATCTCCGCGATCGGCGGCATCTCGCCTTCGAGCGGAGCGATCCGGAGCTGCACGACATGCCGCGTGGGGATCTCGACGAGTTCCTCCGGCCCGCGCGTGCGCCCGGCAAGTTCCATCACATACCGGCCGACCTCGTTGAGCCGGCGCTGCAATTCCTCGAACTCCTCCTTCGTGGCGAAGATCGGGGTGACCTGCTCGAAGAACCACTCCTTGCGCGTGCTCTGGAGCATGCGCTTCGCCCGGTCAAGCAAGGCCTGGTCGCGGCGCATGAATGCCGCCGCGAGCTGCACCGACCTGTCGTCCTGCCGCCAGTCGTCGGGGATCAGCACGCGCAGTTCCGGGATCATGGCCTGGTAGCTGATCACGCGCCGACTTCCGCGCGCCGGCAGCTTGCGGATCAGCGCCGCCGCCTCGAGCCGATCGAGCGCGGCGTGGGTCGGGCCGAGCTCAAGCCGGATTCCTTCCGCCACCTCGCTTGCGGAGAGCGGGTGGACCGACATGCGGAGCCGGTACCACGCGCGCATCGCGTCGTCGTCGCACAGGGCCTCGAGCACACCGGGATCCGAGAGGTTGAGCGTCTGCTGTTCCATGGTTGATGCTGACATACGCGGGGATGAGCCCCGATTGGGTCTCAAGTGTGGCCGCCCTCCGCGGAATTCGAAGCAATCATTGCTTTTTGAATGCCAAGTACCGCGCCGCGGGGACTGAGAACCTCAGCCGATCGCCCGCACAACCCGCACAAGCGTCGCAGGCGGAAGGTCGGGTACCACGCGCCCGATGCCAGTGCAGGCGGCGGCGGCCGCGAAGCCCGAGCGCGCGGCGCCTTCCATCGTGCTCGGCCAGCCCGTGTCGGTCCACTCGCCCGCGAGATAGAGGTTCGCGACGCCGCCCTTGAGGTCCCCCGCTTCGGCCGTCGTGCGCGGACGGATCGCGTCGACGCCGGGCGTGCTCGCGAAGGTCGCGTGGCGCTCGAGCACGGGGCGCGCCCACGCGAGGTCCCGCGCGAGGTCGTCGGCCGGCACGCCGAGCGCCCACGCCGCATCGGCGAGCACGCGCGCGGCGACCTCTTCTTCCGAGAGCCCGTCCCACGCGTCGGCGGTGCTGACGACCGCCTCGAGGCGCTGCGCGAACGGCGCGCCCGCGGGCGGTTCGTGCGCGAACAGCCAATGCGTCGCGCGGCCCGACAACGAGAGGTTCGGCACCTCGAGCACGCGGCGCTTGAACGCAAGATGGACGCCGAGGATCGGCGAGAAGGTGAACTTCTCGAGATTCGCAAGTCGCTTGTCGGCCCCGCGCAGCGTGGCAGAGCAAAGCCGCGCGAGGCGGTCGGGCGGAACCGCGGCGATCACGCGGTGCGCGCTCACGAGCCCGTCGTCGCACACCACGCCCGTCACGCGCTCGCCGTCGAACGCCAGCGCCTTCGCGCTCGTGCGCAGCCGCAACGCGCCTCCCGTCGAGGCAATGATCTCCTCCACGCGGCCGTAGAGCCGCCGCAGCGGTACGCGGGACACGCCAACGGCGCCCGCAAAGCGATGGACGAGCATGCCCTCGTCGAACACCTTGAGCGCGTGCGCGGCTTCGCAGCGCGCGCTCGGCAGGTTGCACGCCGAGATCACGACGGGATCCCAGAAGAGCTCGACCACCCTCGCAGGCTGGCGCGTCTCGGAAAGGAAGTCGCTGAACGCGCGGCCGGTCCAGCGCACGCGCCCCTTCGGACCCATGCGCAGGATCGCGAGGAACGCCTGCGCGATCGCGCGCTTCTCGGAGAGCGAGAAGAGCTTCATGCGCGCGAAGCTCGGCGCGTAGTGGAGCGGCGCCGGCAGCACCGGCGCGATCGAGAGCCGGTCGAATGCGCCGCCGCCGCGCGCGAACCACAGCGTCTCGTGCCACTCGATCTCATCGAGCACGCCGAGGCGGTCGTAGAGCTCGAGCATGTTCGTGCAGCAGCCCATCACCACATGCTGGCAGTTGTCGAGCTCGACGCCGCTGCGCACATCGTCGAAGCTCGTGGCGCGGCCTCCGAGCTTGATGCGCGTCTCGATCAGCTCGACGCGCCAGCCCGCGTCGACCGCCGCGACGGCGGCCGCGATGCCCGCCACGCCACCGCCGACGATCGCGACCGTGCGCTGGACTCCCTCCTGCGCTGCTTCGGCCACGCTCATCGCGCATCTCCCGAGGAAAAGAGCCCGAGGCGCGCGCGCACGGCGATCCACGACTTGGCGACCGCAGACAGCCGTGCGCGTTCCCGCATGGCCCTCGCGGGGTCACGCGCGATCACGCCGAGGATCCCGCGGTAGATCTCGCTCATCGCCACGATGGTCGGGCGCGCGTCGGGCGACACCATCGAGTCGAGCGCCGCGCTTTCGTCGAAGTACCGCCGCGCTCGGTCGCACTGCGCGCTCATGAAGCGCGAGCAGGCCGCCGGATCGCTCCACGCGACGAGCGCCGTCGCGTCGAGCCCCTGTGCGGCGAGTTCGTCCGCGGGGAGATAGCAGCGGCCGCGCGCGAGGTCCTCGCGAACATCACGGAGGATGTTCGTCAGCTGGAACGCGATTCCGCGCTTCGTCGAGAGTTCGCGCGCGCACGCCGAATCGGCGCCGCCGCGAGCGCCCCAGATGTCGAGGCAGATTCGCCCCACCGTCGACGCCACGCGGTCGCAATAGAGCTCTGTCTCAGCGAAGGTCGCGTAGACACGCGGCTCAAGGTCCATGCGCTGCCCTTCGATGGCACCCTCGAAGTCGGCGACGGGAAGCGCGTACCGCCGCGAGATCGCGGCAAGTGCGACGAGCACGGGTCCACCGTCGCGCGCATCGCCCGCAAGCGCCTGGCGCGTGCCCGCGGCAAGCTCGTCGAGCCGCGCGCGGCGCACCTCGGCCGTGGCTCCTTCCTCGTCGGCGATGTCGTCGGCGATGCGCATCCACGCATAGACCGCGTAGAGCGCCTCGCGCTTCGGCGACGGCAGGAGTCGAAGCCCGTGGTAGAAGTTTCGCGCCTGGGTGCGGGTGATCTCCGCACACGCCTCGAGCGCGGCGTCGATCCGAGCGTCGCTCATGACCCCTGCTCCGCCTCGGCGGGCCTGGCCGACGGCGCCGATGCGTCGCGACGCGGGTACTTCGCGGCATCGGGATCCGGCTCGGGATCGACGAGCCATGCGCTCGGAAGCGGCAGGCTCGGCAAGCGCCATCCAAATCGCGCGCTCGCCGACGCCCGCAGCACGAGCGACGCCTTGCGCACCTTCGAGAGCCTCGGCCGATCGAGCACGGTCTCGCAGTTCCAACGCTCGATCTCGCGAAGCACCGTGCGTCCGCCCGCAGCGAAGAGCCAGATCAGCGGCCGCGACGCCGGCGAGACGCTCGGAGTCAGCGGCTCCCCTGCCTGCCACAGGTCCCAGGTCTTCGCGACCAGCCGCCGCACGAGGCGGCGCGACTCGCCGAGGAACGCCGCGTCGCAGGAGTAGCCCTGCGCGATCGTGCGGTCGAGCCTTGACTCGAAGTCCGCGATGTCGTGCATGTCGGCCGGCACATAGATGCGCCTGCGCTCGACCCAGTCGCGCTTGATGTCCTGCCAGTGGTTCGTGAGCTGAAGCGCCGTGCAGGTCGCGTCGCTTGCAGCAAGCTGCGCGTCGTCACAGCGCTCGCCAAGCGTGGCCAGCACGAGACGACCGACGGGATTCGCGCTGAGACGGCAGTAGTCGATCGACTCCTCCCAGGTCTCGTAGCGCGTCTTCACCTGGTCGAGCTCGAACGCCGCGATCAGATCGCGGAAGAGCCCGAGGTCGAGGCCGCGCCGCGACACGGTCGGCGCGAGCGCCACGAACACGGGATGTCGCGCCTCGCCCGCCGCCATCTTCTCGAGCTCCGCCCGCCACCATGCGAGGAGTTCGGTCGCGCGCTCGGGGGACCCAGCCTCGTCGCCGAGGTCGTCGGCCCAGCGCGAGAAGGCGTAGATCGCCGCAAAGTCGTCGCGCCGATCCTCGGGAACGAGCGGCGACAGCACCGAGAAGTTCTCGTATCGACCGAGCGCCAGCCCCCGGCAATAGGCGCGGGCTGCGTCGAGCGTGACGGATTCCGTCTGCGCGGGACCGTAGCGGGAGATGTCGGCAACGAGGACAGACACGGGAAATCTGGACGAGAACCATGCGGGACGCCCATGCAACGGGCGTCCGATGGAAAAGGTACCGCGCCTTTGGCCCTCGGTGGGCGTATCATTTCCCCCTCATGAAGATCCTTCTCGCCAACCCCCGCGGATTCTGCGCCGGCGTCTACATGGCGATCGATGTCGTCGACCAACTGCTCGACATCTGCGGGGCAGGCACCGACTCCGAGAAGATCTATGTCTACCACGAGATCGTCCACAACCGCCATGTGGTGCAGCGGTTCCGCGACCGCGGGGCGGTGTTCGTCGAGTCCATCGACGAGGTTCCCGACAACTCGATCGTGGTCTTCTCCGCCCACGGCGTGAGCCCTGCCGTCCGCGCCGAGGCGCGCGCCAAGCACCTCACCTCCATCGACGCCACCTGCCCGCTCGTGATGAAGGTGCACGCCGAGGCGATCCGCTACGCGAAGCGCGGCTGGCAGATCCTGCTCGTCGGGCACGAGGACCATCAGGAGGTCATCGGCACCCGTGGCGAGGCGCCCGACGCCATCCAGGTCGTCGAGAGCCCGGAGGACATCCCGAACCTCGTGATCCACGACCCTGAGAAGCTCGTCTACCTCACGCAGACGACGCTCTCGCTCGACGACGCGAATGTCATCATCAAGGCGCTCAAGAAGGCGTTCCCCAAGATCAACGAGCCGCCGTCGAGCGACATCTGCTACGCGACCACGAACCGTCAGACGGCGGTTCGCGCGATCGCGCCCGAAGCGGACTTTGTCCTCGTGGTGGGCAGCAAGAACAGCTCGAACTCCGTGCGGCTGACCGAGATCGCCAAGAACGACGGCACGCCCTCGCGGCTCGTCGACGATGCGGGCGAGCTTGATCCGGCCTGGTTCGAAGGCGTGAACACCGTGCTTGTCACCTCGGGCGCGAGCGTGCCCGAGGATCTCGTTCACGGCGTGATCGAAGCGCTCATCACCCGCTTCGGCGGCGAGGTCGAGCAGCGCGATGTCCACGACGAGCGCGTCGAGTTCGGCCTCCCGTCGACCCTCAAGGACCTCATGAGGAAGCGCGGCATCGACCCTGAGTCGCGCCGCATCCGCATCGACCGAGAGGCAGACACCACCGCCTGGCTCGAGCGCAAGCACATCCCGACGCGCACCGTGCAGGTTTCGATCCGGGAGACGGAATCGTGAGCGAAGCCCCGCGCAGCGACGCGATTCCGAACGCCTCCGACCGCACCTCGCTCTTCGAGTTCGACCTCGACTCGCTCGGGGCTGAGGTGACGGCGATGGGGCTCCCCCGCCGCACCGCGGGCCAGCTCCTCAAGTGGATCTACGAGAAGGGCGTCACCGACTTCGAGAAGATGACCGATCTCTCGAAGGACGCGCGCGCGCAGATCGCGGCGCGCTTCTGCACCCTGCAGGGCACGGTGGTGCGCCACCAGGTCGCAAGCGACGACACGCAGAAGCTTCTGATCGAGTGGGCGACGCTCGGTGCGGAGGCGCCGCCGGAAGGCAGCGTCATGCGCCTCGCGGGCGGCGCAGGCTCGGCGAGCGAGCGGCAGACCGAAACCGTGATGATCCCGACCGACGACCGCAAGACCGCGTGCGTGTCGAGCCAGGTCGGCTGCCCGGTCGGATGCAAGTTCTGCGCGAGCGGCATCGGCGGCCTCGACGGCAACCTGACGGCCGGCCGCATCGTCGAGCAGGTCTGGCGGCTCGGGCGCCTCGAGGGCGTCGGCCGCGTGTCGAATGTCGTCTTCATGGGCATGGGCGAGCCCCTCGCGAACTTCAACAATGTCACGCAGGCGATCCGCATCATGAACGCCGAGTGGGGCCTCGGGATCGGCGCGCGCAAGATCACGGTGTCGACCGTGGGCTTGCCGCCGGCGATCCGCAAGCTCTGCAGCTTCGAGATCCCCGTCACGCTCGCGCTGTCGCTGCACGCGCCGTTCGACGAGCTGCGCCGCAAGATCATCCCGTGGGCCGAGTACTCGACCATCGACGAGCTGCTCGACGCGTGCCAGGAGTGGTTCGTGAAGACGGGCCGCGAGATCACGCTCGAGTACATCCTCTTGGGCGGCGTGAACGACCGTCGCGAGCACGCCGAGGAACTCGCGCGCCTCGCGCGCTCGATGCGCGCGAATGTGAACCTCATCCGCTACAACGAGGTCGAGGGCGTGCCGTTCGCGCGCCCGACTTCGGGCGATGTCCACGCGTTCCAGGAAGTCCTGCGCGCGAAGCATGTGAATGTCCACATCCGCGCGAGCCGCGGCCGCGACATCGCGGCGGCGTGCGGGCAGCTGCGGCATGAGGCGGCTACCCGCAGGCTTTAGCCTGCGGAACGGATGACGCCAGCCTGAGAGCATTCTCACGGCGGCACCGAGGCCACGGAGATCAAGTCTTGCACTGCCTCCGCGCAGCGTAGGTCAGACCCTACTCCGAGCTCGACGAGATTGCCCTCTCGCCTTTGCCTCTCCTCCTCCGTGCCGCTGTGCCTCCCTGAAAGAACCGGCAGACGCCCCTACAGCCCCTCGACGCTCGCGCGCAGTTCCGCGGCGCCGAGCGTGCGGAGTCCGCCGTCGGAGGCGAGCATCGCGAAGCGGCGCATGCACATCGCCCAGTGCGCGGGATCGTCGGCAAAACCCTTGGATGCGCGCTCGGCGAGCGAGATCGCGTAGGCGCGCACTTCCTGTCCGCGCGCATCGCCGCGGAGCGGCCATGGCACGACGGGGCGCAGGATGCGCACCACTTCCGCGGGCCAGTCGCTCGATCGGAAATCGAGGCGATAGCGCTTGGTTCCGATCACGAGTTCAAACCGGCTGAGGAAACGGCGCTCCAGCTTGTCGCCGTGCGACGCGCGCACGCCGAGGCGCTCGCGGATGCGGCGGCGCTGCTCGAGGCTCGTCGACATCGAGAGGACATACATCAGGTCGCGCACGAGGAGCGCGTCGGCGAGCGGCTCCGCGGCGATCACCGCGAGGTCGCCCGACGGATCCGACTTGAGCAGGCCGTTCATCAGCCGTTCGTACACATACATCATGCGCGTGCCGCCCCACACGATCGAGCGGTGGAGCGCCGTCACCACCGCGCGCGTGGCGCGGTCGACCTCCTCGCCGTCGCCGAGACGCGCGAACGCGAGCGCAAGCGTGCCGGCGCTGAGGGCGTAGCGTTCGGCGCGGCGGCTGCCGCCGAAACGCTCTCGCACGAGTTCGAGCGCAAGGCGCCGCACGAGGCGGTCGATAGGTTCGCGCTCCTCGACCGCGCGTCGCACGACCGCGCCCGACTCGAGGCGGCGTCCGAAGGAAAACGCCTCGAAACTGCGGCCGAATCCGCGAATCTCCATCGCGCGCACCGCGCCCTCGATCGCCTCGAGCGAGACCGGCACGAGCCCGCGCTGGAAGGCGAGACCGAGCAGCGCGACATCGACGAGGCGCTCGGAGAGGAGGTTCGTGCGGCAGAGCGACGCGTAGTCGTCGACCGACGAGTTTGTCGCAAGCGCGACTCGTTCGACGACCCCGACGAGCGACGAGCACGCCGCGACGCGCTCCTCGTCGAACTGGTCCTCGAGCGGCCCGTCGTTCGCGACGACCGCCGTGCGCACGGGGCTCGCGACGCGCAGCGCGGCGTCCGGCCCGAGCGCGCGCAGCGTCTCGACGCCGTCGACGCCGAGCACCAGGTCGGCCTCGCCATATGGAATCGATGCCGTGCGGGGCGCGCGCCCGTCGCTTCCTCGCATGCGCACGAAGAGCACCTGCGCCCACGCGCGGCGCGCGCGCCCGCAGGTCTCGTCGCTCGAGGCGATCTCCACGCGATAGCCCATCGCGCGGCCGGCGCCCGCGAGGATCGACGCGACCAGTCCCGGCATCGAGCCGCGCAGGCCAGCGATGTGCGCGCGGTAGACGCCCTGATCCGCGTGCACCGGCCTCGGCGTCGCGAGGCCGATCGCACCACGCGAATACGCCGTGATCGGCGGCTTCGTGCGCACGACCTCGACCTGCTCCGAGATCGTCATCGCGCGGAACTGCAGCCCATCGACGCGGACGCCGAGATCCTCGCTCGTGAAGCTGCCTTGGATCGGCGTCGCACCCTGTTCCTCCGCGTCGTCGAGCAGACCTGCGATCGCCGGCGGGCGGATCTCGCAGGCGATGTCCGCGCTCCAGACGAGCCGCTGCTGCGGCTGGTAGCCGAGGCGGTCGCGCTCGATGAACTGCCGCTCGATCGCCTCTGGGTCAAGCCGCGCGGGCGGGCCATCGGAGGAGACGACCACATGCACGCCCGGCGAATCGATCGCCGTCAGCAGCTTCTCACGCAGGCCCGCACGGTCGTTGATATCGGCGCGCACCACGCGCACCCGACCGCTCGCGCCCGCGGGAATCGCGGCGTCCGCGAGACGCGCGAGATCCGCGTCGCCGGTGCCCCCGACATCGACCGCGACGATGAGGCGGTTGATCCCGTCCCACGCGGCCTGCTGGATCGCCTCGACGCCCTCGCGCAGGAATCGACGCCGCGAGTAGACCTCCGCGACGACGCGTTCGTCCGCGTCTCCGCGCGTCGGAAGCGCCTCGAGCGACAGAAGCCGCGGTGCGGGCTGCGCGCCTGTTTCCTCGCTCATGCCGCGCGAACGCAGCTCCTGGTCGAGCTCGAGAAGAAGCTGCTGCGTCAGCCGGAACGCGCCGGGCGGACCAAGCCCGCTGTCGCGCGGCGGAACGGGGATCGACTCGAGTTCCTCGTCGCGGCTCTCGAGACGGGCTGCGACATCGAGCGACGGCCGCACAGCGTGGAGGAGGTGGATGATGCGCCGCACGAGAAGCGACGCGCGCACCGCGTCGCCGGGCCGGAGGAACGGCACCTCGCCATCGGCGCGCGGCGGAAGCTCGCGCGCAGCGATCGGCGGAACGCGTGCCCCACGGCGACGGAGCAGGTCCGCCGCCTCGATCACGAACGACGCAACCGATCCCGGCCGCGGCTCGAGGACGACCACCTGCTGCACGCGGTCGAGCAGCCGCTGCAGGATCGAGTCATCGACCGGCGACACGAGCCCGAGGCGCAGCACGGGAACACGCCCCGAAAGGCCGAGCTCCTCGAGGACATGCGCAAGCGCACGCTCGCACGCACCGACGGCGATGAAGCCGATGACTTCACGCTCGCCGGGGCTCGGAAGGCTCGTCGCCACATTCAGCTCAAAACGCCGCGCAACCCGCATCAGGTCGCTGGCATCGACCGTGCGCGACACAGGCCGCAGCTTGCGCTGGAGGATGAGTTCGTCGACGCCGCTCACGACGCGGTTCGGACGCGCGAGGATCGTCTCGCACGATTCGAACAGCACGCGGTGGACGACGATGGCGACCGGCACGACGCCCGCGCGCGAGAGCCGCAGCGCCTGCTCGATCGAGTCGCGCAGCCCGGAGAGGTCACCCGGTTCGACGATCGCGAGCCCCGCGTCGCGCGCGAGTCGCCGCGGGCAGATCTGCGGTTCGCCGATCGGATCGTCCTCGATGATGACGGCAAGCCCGTGCTCGGGGTCGGTGAACGCGGTCTTCGCGGCGCGCAACGCATCGAGCGCTCCCACGAGGTCCCACGCCGGCACCATCGCGACCGCGCTCCGCCGCGCGCGCACCGCTGCGAGCGCGAGCGTCACCGCCCGCGCGCCATCGCCACCGACGACGACCTCGGTCTGATGCCGGGCGAGGAGCTTCTGCACCGCGTCCTGCTCGGCTGTGGGCAGGAGCGACGCCCAGCGGTTGCTCGAGCCCGCCGCCACGAGCCCGACCGCGACCTGCGACTCGAGCACCCCCTTCAGGATCGCTTCGACCGCAGGCATGAACACCGGACCGTCCGCAACATGGAGCGGCGTCGGCGGGGCGTTGAGTGCTCCGGGCGGCTGCACGACGGGAAGATAGTGGAAAGGCCGCGCGGATTCGCGCGGATTCCTACCATCCCCTTCCGCCATTCCGTCCTGTCACCACCATGCGCTACCGATTGCTCATCACCGACCTCGATGGAACCCTGCTCGACCGCCAGGGGCGCGTCAGCGCGCGCAACCTCGATGCGATCCGCCGGCTGCAGGACTCCGGCGTCGAGGTGATTCCGGCGACGGGCCGCGCCCTCCGCGAGTGCGGCCATGTGCTCGACTTCATCCGACATGAGGGTCACGCCATCACGGCGGGCGGCGCGCTGGTGCACGACGCCCGCGATGGTTCGGTGGTGCTGCGCCGCGGTCCGTCCCCAGACACCGTGCGGCATGTCGCGCGGGTGCTCTCGGAGTACGAGCACCTCGTCCAGCTGCTTCAGGACCACACCCAGGCGGGGGTCGACTATGTGATCGTCGGCGAGCAGCGGTTCGACCCCGCGACCGAGTGGTGGTTCGAGACGCTGCCGCTCACCTACCGGCGCGTGCCCTCGCTTGCGCATCACGATGAGCAAGGGCACACCGTGCGCGTCGGAACCGTGGCGCACGGCGAGCTTCTCGCGCCCATCGTCGAACGCCTCCGCAGCGAGCTCGGCGACCTGATCGCCGTTCAGCATTGGTCGGCGCTCACCGCCGAGGCGGCAACCGGATCGCCAACCCACATCCTCGAGGCGTTCGGCCGCGGAGTGAACAAGTGGACTGCGATCGAGGCCCTCTGCGCCGAGTACGGGATCGATCCGACCGAGACCGTCGCCGTCGGAGACGGGCTCAATGACCTCGAGATGGTCCGCGACGCAGGCCTTGGGATCGCGATGGGGAACGCCGACCCGCGCATCGAGGCCGTGGCGGACCGTCGGGTCGGTCACCACGACTCCCATGGCTTTGCGGACGCCGCCGAGCTGGTGCTGGCGGCGAACCGCTAGGAAACGCGCAGAATCGCTTCATTTCCGACCCTCGCGGCGCATCGCCCGACGGAACCTGCTGCCGGGGCGGGACTTCGGGCGCCTGCCCTTGGCGCACCCCCCCGTCTGCCGATAGAGTGTCCCGACTATGGACCAGCAGGCCCCAGACAAGTCCCGTCTCCGTCAGGTGCAGACCACCGACCTCACCGAAAGCCGGCTCAACGACGACTTCGTCTACTGGCTCAAGAAGAACGGCAGCAACTACCTGCTGGTCGTCCTGCTCATTGCCTGCGGCGTGCTTGGCTGGAACTACTACCAGCGTCAGCAGGTCGCGAAGTCTGCCACCGCATGGACCGACCTCTCGAACGCATCCGAGTCGCGCATGCCGGAGCCGCTTGAGCAGGTCGCCAAGGACCACGCCGCCATCCCGCAGGTCGCGATGATGGCGCTGATCGCCGCTGGCGACCTCCGCCTCGGACAGATCCAGCGCGGCGAGCTCTCGCCCGCCGTCGGCACCACGCCTGCGGTTCCGCTCGACGACGCCGCGCGCAAGATCGCGCAGGAAGCAGCCGACGACAACTACGCGAAGGCCGCCAAGATCGCCGAGCAACTCGGCGGCGGCAATCGCGATCACATCGCACCGGTCCTCTTCTCGAGCCTGTTCGGCCGCGCTGCCGTCGCCGAGAGCCGTGGCGAGTTCGATGCGTCGAAGAAGTACCTCGAGGAAGTGTCGGTCGTCGCTGGCGACAAGTGGCCGCGCATCGCAGAGGTCGCCAAGACCCGCCTCACCGGGCTCGTCGCGCTCGCGAAGCCGATCGCTGTGCCGACCGCTGCCGAGATCCCCGTCAAGACCACTGTGACTCCGCCCGTGACCCCAGCCGGTGGAGACGACCTCTTCGGCTCGATCGTCGAGGAGCAGCGCACGAACGAACAGGGCGGAACCGCGCCAGCACCCGCGCCGATCGTGCCGCCTGCTCCGGCGCCAGCCCCGGCCCCAGCCCCGGCGCCCGGCGGCTGATCGCACGCGGCCGTGGCCGAACCAAGCACTCCAAGCTCGCCCGACGACGAACGCGTGCGGCAGGACCGCACGGCGTCTCTTCTCGGCGCTGGAGGTGCCGTCGATCGCGACGCGCTGTTCGCGCTCTACGAAGAGAACGCAGCGAAGGACGATGAGTCCCCCGTCACGGTCGAGTTCGAGTTGCTGAAGGATCTCGACAAGCGGCTCGACCGCTACCTCGTCGACCGCGTGCCGTTTCTCTCGCGCACGCAGATCCAGCGGTTGATCGAGGAAGAGGCGATCACCGTCAACGGCCGCGTGCCGAAGAGCTCGACCAAGCTGAAGAAGGGCGACAAGATCGTCGCCACCTTGCCGCCCCCGCCGTCGGGCGCGATTGCCCCCGAAGACATCCCGCTCGAGGTGATCTACGAGGACGACGCGATCATCGTGGTGAACAAGCCAGCCGGGCTCATCGTGCATCCTGCGCGCAGCCACAAGTCGGGCACGCTCGTCAACGCGCTCGCGTGGCGCTTCAAGCACATCTCGGGCGGCGAACTGTCGAAGGTCGGCGAGGAGTTCGCGCGGCCGGGCATCGTGCATCGGCTCGACAAGTTCACCTCGGGCGCGATCGTGAGCGCGAAGAACGACACCGCGCACTGGCGGCTCGGCAAGCAGTTCGAGATGCGCCGCACCGACAAGCGCTACCTCGCGCTGGTGCACGGCCACCCCGAGAAGCCTGTCGAGACGATCGATCTCCCGCTTGGCAAGCACCCGTCGATCAAGGAGAAGTACGCGGTGCGCTTCGACGAGACGGGAAAGCCGTCGGTCACGATTCTGCGCGTGCGCGAGCGCTACACGGCGCCGTCGGGCGCGAAGTACGCGCTCGTCGAGCTCGAGCTCAAGACGGGCCGCACGCACCAGATCCGCGTGCACCTCTCGTACCTCGGTTTCCCGATCGTCGGCGACGACATGTACGGCGGCAAGCACTCGACCGAGCGCGACCTCGGTGGCGAGAGCGACGCGATGCTGCTCGCGCGCCAGGCGCTGCACGCGACCACGCTCGGGTTCAAGCATCCGATGACCGAGCAACCGATGAAGTTCACCGCGCCGCTCGCGGCAGACCTCGCGCGCGCGGTGGCGCTGTTGCGCGCGACCACGCGTGCAGCCGGCGGCGAGCCCGCGGTCGACGCGCCGGGCGCGACGATCGACCTTGCGCTCGTCGATCAATCCTCGGCGATCTCGTCGACCAGCGCGTAGAAGCCGCCGCCCTCGCGACGCAACCGCCCTGCCGCGACCAGCGCGTCCCACACCGAGCGCGGGTAGTCGCTCGGCGCGATGATCGCGTCGATCTCGGCCTTCTTGCCGGTCGTCGTCGGCCGCACGCCCAGCCGGCTCTCAGCGTCGAGCCGCGCGAGCTTGAGGCGCTTTCGGAACGCCTTCATCGCCGACTTCATCACCTCCGGGTCGACCTTGGGCGCTTCGGGCGCAGCCGGCGGGGCGAACTCAATCTCCTCGCCCTTCAGCCATCGCACCATCAACGCCGCCTGAACCGCGTCGCGCGCGGTCACGAGCCGCAAGATCGCGTGCGGATCGACCTTTGCCTTCAGCAGCGCCTTGTGCAGCGCGCCCCAGTGTGGGCCGGCGGCGGCGGCGTCCGCTGCTGCGATCGCGTCAGCCTTGGCCTCGATCTCTGCGACGAGCGCGGGCGGAATCGTCGCCGGGCGCTTCCCGAACGGGGCTTGTGCGTCGGTCATGCCTGAAGCGTACCGCAGCCACGCTGCAATCGGGCGATACACTCGGCACCATGCGCTTCCTTCGCAGCGTGTCGGTCGTCCTGCTCGCACTTTGCGCCGTCGCGCTCGCGCTCGGCGCATCTGCTGCGCCGCCCAAGGGCGAGTTCCCCGCCCTTGCCAAGAAGCTGAAGATCCGCGACTACACGGTCGGCGGACGGCCGGCAGAGTCGGTGCTTGTCGTCCACTATCACCGCCCTGCCAAGGACTACACGGGGTGGAACCTGTGGGTCTGGCCAGAAGGCGGTGAGGGATCGGCCGTGAACTTCGGCGGCGAGGATTCCTTCGGCCGCTACGCCATCGTGCCATTCGCGCAGACCCCGAAGCGCGCCGGCTTCCTCGTGCGGCGTGGCAACTGGGAGGAGAAGGACTTCGATCAGGACCGTTTCGTCGAGCTCAAGAAGGGCGCGGTGACGGAGATCTGGATCACCGCGGGCGACGAGGCCTACAGCACCGATCCATCGAAGGTCGATCTCAGCCTCCGCATCGAGGGCGCATTCCTCGACAGCGATCGCACGATCACGCTCGCGCTGTCGCGACCGCTCGAGCGCACCGAACGCAAGGCGATCCAGATCTACGATCGTCGCGATCCAAAGCGCACCTACCGCGTCAAGTCGGTCGAGGGCGAGAAACTGCTCGAGATCGACCTTGCGCGCGAGATCGATCCAGACGCGATCGCGCAGTTGATGCTGCGCTTCGATCCGAAGGCCGCCAACGACCGCGCGCTCGCGGAGCTCGCGCCCGTGACGGTCTACGCGCGCGGCGTGCTCGAGGCGCCTTCGTTCAGCCCGCTCGACACGCGGCTCGGCGCGTTCTGCTCCGAGGCAGGGACGCATTTCGCGACCTGGTCGCCCGTCTCGGACTCGGTCGACCTCCTGTTGTACGAACCGCGCGGCGCTCCGTCGCCGAGTCGCACGGTTGCGCTGACACGCGGACAGCAAGGGCTCTGGGAAACCACCGTCAAGGGCGACCTCCACGGCGTCGAGTACCGCTATCGCTTCAACAACTACGGTGCAGCACGCGAGGTTCCCGACATGTGGGGCTTCGCCGCGAACGCAGACAGCTCGCGCACGGTCGTCGCGGACCTCGCACGGCTCCAGCCCGACGGATTCTCCGCGTCGGTGGCGCCGAAGCTCGCGCAACCGACCGACGAGATCATCTACGAGGTCCATGTGCGCGACTTCTCGCAGAAGGATCCGAACGCACCCGACGCGGCGCGCGGCACCTACCTCGGCCTCGTGCATCCGGGCGTTCCGACCGGCGGCGGACCGACGACGGGACTCGCGCACCTGAAGGACCTCGGCGTCACGGCGGTGCACCTTCTCCCGATCCACGACTTCACCGCCAAGGTCGACGAGTACAACTGGGGCTACTGGACCACGCTCTTCAATGTGCCCGAGTCGAACTACGCGACGAACCCGAGCGATCCGTTCAGCGCGATCCGCGACCTCCGCACCGCCATCACCACGCTCCACCAGAACGACATCCGCGTCATCCTCGATGTCGTCTACAACCACACTTCCGACGCCTCGCTGAACTCGCCCTTCGGCGCCGCAGCGCCCTACTACTTCTTCCGAACCACCCCGTCCGGCCGACTGACCAACGACTCGGGCACGGGCAACGGCTTCGCGGACGAGCGGCCGATGGCGCGCAAGTACATCGTCGACAGCGTGACCCACTGGCTCGAGGAGTACCGCGTCGACGGCTTCCGCTTCGATCTCCTCGGCTGCCACAAGCCCGAGACCGTGCAAGCGATCTGCGAGCGCGTGAAGTCGATTCGCCCCGACGCCACGCTCTACGGCGAGCCGTGGACGGGTGGCGGACCGATTCACTTCGGCAAGGGTGCGCAGAAGGGCCTGCCGATGGCGGTCTTCAACGACCACCTCCGCAACGCGATCCGCGGCGACCTCGACGGCACCGCGATCGGCTTCGCGACCGGCGCCGGCGGCGATGTCGATGCTGTGCGGCGCGGCATCAAGGGCTCGATCGACGACTTCACCGAGGAGCCGACCGAGACGATCAACTACACGAGCGCGCACGACAACCTCGTGCTCTGGGACAAGATCGCGAAGACGCAGCCCTCGCTCGGCGACCGCACGCGGCGCATGATGCAGAAGCTCGCGATCGGCGTGGTGCTCACGAGCCAGGGCATCCCCTTCCTGCACGGCGGCTGCGAGTTCGCCCGGACGAAGCAGGGCAACCACAACAGCTACAACGCGGGCGACGAGATCAACGACTTCGGATGGGCGCGCAAGGCCGAGTACGGCGACATCTACGCCTTCACGAGGGGCCTGATCGAGCTGCGCCGCGCGCATCCGGCGTTCCGGATGACCGACGACGCGATGGTGCGCCGCAGCGTGTTCTTCGAGAACTCGGGGCGCACGGTCGCGTTCACGATCGAGGGCGACGCCGCCGGCGACCCGTGGTCGCGCATCTTCGTCGCGTACAACGACGAGCCGAATCCGCTTGAGATCACGCTGCCGCAGGGCGACTGGACCGTGGTGGTCGACGCGACCAGCGCAGGTACGAAGCCGCTCGGCACGGCGCGCGGCACGGTCACGCTGCCGCCGTACTCGATGTTCGTCGCGTACAGGGATTGACCGCCGGTCAGGCCGGCGGCGGAGTGCGCCACGCGCGTCCTAGGCCGAGTCGCGCGCGACCGCTGGCTCATCGCGCACCACCACCGCCATCACGAGCGGCACGACGAAGATCGTGAAGATGGTTGACACGAGAAGTCCACCCGCGACCACGGCGCCGAGGCCGCGGTAGAGCTCGCTGCCCGCGCCCGGAGCGAGCACGAGCGGCAACAGTCCCGTCACGCTCGTCAGGCTCGACATCAGGATGGGGCGGATGCGCGTGCGAACGCTCTCCGCGATCGCCGCGCGCGCGGGCAGCGCCACGCCGCGCCCGACCGCGGGCGCGCCGCGAAGGCCGCGGAAGGCGAGGTCCGACGGCACCTCGTCGCCTTCGCCGCGCATGAAGTTGCGCGCCTGGTGGACGATGAGGATCGCATTGTTGACGACGACGCCGATCAGGATCACGAATCCGAGCATCGTGAGGACATCGAGCGTCTGCATCGGCATCAGCGGAACGCTCAGGCTCCACAGGAACACCGCGAAGAGCGCAGCGACGCCACCCACGCAGGCAAGCGGCACGCTGAACAGGATGACAAGCGGCAGCTTGAAGCTCTGGAAGAGCACCACCATCACGAGGTAGCAGACAAGAAGCGCGAGGAACATCGAGCTCGTCACGAGTCCGATCGCGCTTCCGTCGCCGAGCAGCGTCTTCTGGATGCTCGCAAGCTTGCTCGCGCTGCCTGCGACATCGGTCCGAACGCCCGTCGGGATCGCGCCTTCCGCGCGCGCCGCATCGAGCGTCGAGCCGATGGTCACGATCGCCTCGTCGAGCGCCATCGTGGGCGGCGGCGTCACCTGCAGGCTCACGGCGCGCTGGCGGTCGACATGGTTGATCTGCGTCGGCGCCGTGCCGCGCTCGACCGTCGCGAGCACGCCCAGCTGCACGGTGCGTCCGAGCGGGGTCGCGACCGGTGTGTCGGAAAGCGTACCGAGGTCACGCGAAGTGACATCCGCGGCGGCAACCGCCGCATGCACCTCGACCACCTTCATGTCGATCGATTCGCCGCCAAGCCGGTACTCGCCGACGATCGCTCCGTCGCCCGCGGCGAGCACTGCGGTTCCGAGCTGCGCGGGCGAGAGCCCCGCTTCCGCGATAGAACGCTGGTTCGGCACCAGCCGCACCTCGGGACCGGGAAGGTTGAAGCTCGGCGGATCCGGCTGCACGGATCCTGGGCCGAATGCGCCCATCAGCCGCAGGAAAGTCGCGTTCGCGGCCGTGGTCACCGCGTCGAGATCGTCGCCGGTGAAGTCGACACGCACCGCGCTTCCCGACGAACCGCTCGTGCGGAAGAGCGGCACCTGGAACGCGAAGGCAAGCGTGCCCGGAAGGATCTCCGGACGCGTCGCATGGTTCATGAGGTATTCATTCGCGGTGGCGCGCGATCCGTCTGTCGCGACACCACCGTGGAACATGGCGCCGGGGAAACTCACCACGAAGTAGTTCTCGACGGCCGAGGGCTTGATCGTGTCACCGACCTTCCACGCCATCCACGGAACGACAGGCACGCTCGGAAGCGCCTCTTCCGCGGCCGTGCGTTCGGACGAGCCAGCGGGCAGATCCCCCGCCTCCCAGTACGGTCGCACCTGCGCCTCGATGCGCTCGGCGATCTCCGTCTGTTGCTCGAGACTTGTGCCGGGCGGCGGCAGGATGAGGCCGAAGACGAGATTCCGGTTGCCGCGCGGCAGGTAGTCGCGCGGCGGTAGCAGCGCGATGGTTCCGGCGATCGAGACCGCCGTGAACACGAGCGCGAGCCCGAGCGCGGCGAGCCGATGTGCCGTCACGCGGAAGATCAGGCGAGAGATCAGCGTCGACAGCTTGCCAAGCCAACCCTTCTCGGTGAGCGAGGCTGTCCCGGACGCGAGCGGCTTGAGGAGCCGCGACGCAGCCGACGGAACGACGGTGATCGCCACGAACATCGAGAGGAAGACGCTGACGCTCAGCGCGATCGCGATGTCGCGGAAGAGCTGCCCGACCTCGTCCTCGATGAGGAGGATCGGGATGAAGACGACGACCGTGGTGAGCGTCGACCCAAGCACGGCGCCCCACACCTCGCTCGTTGCGTCGACAGACGCCCGTGCGGGGCTCTTCCCCATCTCCATGTGCCGCCAGATGTTCTCAAGGACGACGATCGAGTTGTCGACCAGCATGCCGACCGCGAAGGCGAGTCCGGCGAGGCTGATGACATTCACCGTGCGGCCGAGCGCGAGGAGCACCACCACCGTGCCGACGATCGAGATCGGGATCGCGATGCCGATGATCGTGATCGCACGCCACGACCGCAGGAAGAGGATCAGCGTCAGCGTCGCGAGCAGGCCGCCCTGCCAGATGTTGTCGCGGACGAGGGCGATCGCATCGTCGATGTAGGTCGTCTGGTCGTAGACAAGTTCAAGCTGCAGCGGGTCCTTCGCGAAGCCTCGGCGCGCGCTCTCGGTCGCGAGCATGCCGCCCGCATCGTTGAGCTCGGCGATCGCCTCGCGCACGCCGCGCATGACCTCGACGATGTTCGAGCCGACCTCCTGCTGAACATTGATGGCGATGACGGGCTTGCCGGCGCTGCGAACGAATCCAGCGGGCTTCTTGTAGGTGACGACCGCCTCCGCGACATCGCCAACGCGGATCGGACGGCCATCGCGCACGGCGACGACCACGGCCTCGACCGCCTCGGGCGACTCGAACTGCCCGACCGCGCGAATCGCGACCTCGCTCTTCGCCTCGCGCACGCTGCCGGCGCTCGCATTGCGGTTCGCGGCGCCGAGCGACGCGATCAGGTCGTCGACCGTCAGGCCGCGCTGGGCAAGGCTCTCTGCGTCGAAGCGCACCTGAAGCTCGCGCTCGCGCCCGCCGAGGACATTGACTTCGCTGACGCCGTTGACGCGCTCGAGCCGCGGCTTGATGCGGTCCTGCGCGAAGTCCTGCAGCGTGCGGATATCGAAGGCATGTCCGTCGGACTCGACGCTTCCCTCACCGCCGTAAAGCACGATCCACGCGATGTAGTCCTTGTTCTCCGGATCGCTCGCCTCGACGACGGGCTGGTCGACATTCGGCGGGTACGCGGCCACCTGGCGGAGCTTGTCGCTCACCTCGCGCATCGCGGCGTCGGGGTCGGTTCCCACCGCGAACTCGAGCCGCACCCGTCCCGTGCTCTGGCTCGACACGCTCGTCATCTGCTGGATGCCGGCGACGCCCTGCAGCTTCTCCTCCTGCTTCTCGACGATCGAGCGCTCGACCTCTGCGGGGCTTGCGCCCTCCCAGAAGGTGGTCACGCTCACGACCGTGCTCGAGACGGTCGGCGTCAGCTGGATGGGCAGGCGCTGCAGCGCGAGCACGCCTGCGAGCAAGATGAGCAGCACGCAGACGATGACCGTGACCGGTTGCCGGACGCTTCCTTCGACGAGCTTCACCGCCCAGCCTCCGGACGCGCAGCTGCGCCCTTCGCGTCGGACTTCGCCTCGATCGGTGCAACCTTGGAGCGCGGGATGAGCCGCTCGTTGCCCTCGACGACGACCATCGCACCGGCATCCACCTCGCCGGGCTCAAGCGCGACCTCATCGCCGATAGGAAACGCGACGCGGACCGGTGTCAGGACGGCGACGCCGTTCCGTACGACGAACACGATGGTGTTCGTGCCCTGGTAGACGATCGCGTCCTTCGGTACGACGGTCCAGTTCGACGACGGCCCCTGCGGCACGAACGCATTGAGGGCGAGGCCCGCCGCGAGATTCTCGGGATCGTCGCGGACCGTGGCGATCGCGTGGAAGGTGCGTGCCTGCGCGTCGATCTCGGGCACGATGCGGAGCCCGGTGGCCACGACGCCGACGCCTGTCGTCGCCTGGATCTCGAGCGTCCTGAGTTCGGGGGCGCCGCCCTCCGAATCCGAGCGCGCAAGCCGCTGCGCGACGGCGAACATCTCCTGCGGCACATCGAACCAAGCCTCGAGATGATCGCTGTCGACGAGTTCGACCACGGCGCCGCCCGATGCGATCCACGCGCCGGCCTCTGCATGCCGCTTGGTCACGACCCCATCGAACGGCGCGACGATCTCGAGATCCTTTCGCCGCTCGGAGAGCAGCGCCGACTGCTGCTCGAGGACCGCGACCTGGGCCTTCGCCTGAGTCACGAGGGCCGCGGCAACCGCGAGATCCGACTCTGCGTTCGCGAGTTCACGCGGGTTCGTACCACCCTGCGCGGCCGCGCGCTTCAGCAGTTCGAGGTCGCGCTCGGAGCGCGCCCGACCAAGCTCGCGCTCGACGAGGGTTGCGCGCGCGACCGCCGCATTGGCCCCCAGGATCCCGAGCTCGAGCTCGAGCCGCGTGCCGTCGAGCCGCGCAATGGGCGCTCCAGCGCGCACACGAGCGCCCTCGTGGACGAGCAGCTCGAGCACGATCCCACCCTCCTCGGCGGCGACCGTGCTGCGGCGATGGGCCCGCAGCTCACCGAAGACCTTCCTTCGCGGCGCCAGCGACTCCTTGCGCGCCTCCGCGACCTTGACGGGGGTCGGCGGCGGCCCCTGCGGAGCACCGTCCTGCGCGGCGGCGGCGAACGGAAGGGCAAGCGAGAACAGCGTCGGAATCAGGACTCGGACCATGCGCGCATGGTACGGAAGGCGCTCCGTGCCTGCCGTTCGTCGGCTACCATCCGCCCCCTTCCGTTCTCAGCAGGATCACACCATGGAAGCAGGCATCGTCGGTCTCCCCAATGTCGGCAAGAGCACGCTGTTCAACGCCCTCACCGCGGCGGGGATCGAGGCGGCAAACTACCCCTTCTGCACGATCGAACCCAATGTCGGCGTCGTGAATGTGCCCGACGACCGCCTCCAGCGGATCCAGAAGCACATCAAGACGCAGAAGGTGATTCCCGCGGCCGTGCGCCTCGTCGACATCGCCGGCATCGTCAAGGGCGCCTCGACCGGCGAAGGACTCGGCAACAAGTTCCTCTCGCACATCCGGGAGGTCGACGCCGTCCTCCATGTCGTGCGCTGCTTCGAGGATCCGGACATCACCCATGTCGAGGGCACGGTCGACCCGCTGCGCGACATCGGCACCATCGAGACCGAGCTTCTGCTTGCCGACCTGCAGGTGGTCGAGAGCTCGCTCGACAAGTCGCGCCGCAACGCGAAGTCGGGCGACAAGGAGGCTGTGCTGCGCCTCGGCGTCCTCGAGAAGTGCTTCGAGTGCCTGAACGCCGGCAATCCGATCCGTTCGATCACGCTTGAGGGCGACGAGGCGAAGGTCCTCAAGACCCTCGGCATGATCACGGCAAAGCCGACCCTCTATGTCGCCAATGTCGACGAGGCGCAGATCGGAACGGAAGGCCCGCTGGTCGCGAAGGTCCGCGCCCACGCGAAGGCGACGGGCGGCAATGTCGTCGTCGTCTGCGCCAAGATCGAGTCGGAGCTCGCGGAGCTTCCGGAGGCCGACCGCAACGAGATGCTCGAGTCGATGGGCATGAAGGAGCCCGCGCTCAACGCGGTCATCCGCGCTGCCTACGACCTCCTCGGCCTCCAGAGCTACTTCACGGCGGGCGAGAAGGAAATCCGAGCCTGGACGATCCACAAGGGCTTCACCGCCCCGCAGGCGGCCGGCGTCATCCACACCGACTTCGAGCGCGGCTTCATCCGCGCCGAGATCTTCTCGCTGGCCGACCTCGAGCAGTTCGGCAGCGAAAAGGCGATCCGCGAGGCGGGCAAGCTGCGCGCCGAAGGCAAGTCGTATGTGATGCATGATGGGGACATCACGCACTTCCTGTTCAATGTTTGAGCGGTCGCCGCTGCGGCGGCTCCCTCTGGCGGTCAGGGCTCGGAGTGAATCCGAGCCCTGCCTGGGACGCGTTGTTTGAGCGGTCGCCGCTGCGGCGGCTCCCTCTGGCGGTCGGGCCTTGGAGTGAATCCAAGGCCCGCCTGGGACGCGTTGTTTGAGCGGTCGGGGCTCGGACGCGTTGCGTTTGAGTGGGTGCCCGCAGGCTTTAGCCTGCGGAACGGAAGGTGCCAGCCTTCGAGGTCCGCTCCCCCGCCAAAAACACCGCAGGCCCCCGCTCTCGTTCGGAGGCCTGCGGAATCTAGTTGTGCTGTTGGCTGCGCTCAGCGACGGCGACGGATTCCGACGAGACCCACAGCTCCGAGCAGCGCGAATGCGCCTGGGCCGGGGATCACATACGAGAAGCCGAGGTTGTCGACGCTTGCGCGGACTGCCGGGAGGCCAGCGCTCAGCGAGGTCGCCGAGACAGAGATGCTGGTGATCGCCGGGCCGTCCGAGTAGAAGCCGAAGAAGACATTCGGATTGTCGACAAAGATCAGCGAGCCGGTGCCGTCCGCGAGGGTCACGAAGACGAGACCCGTGGCGAAGTTGCCGGTCGAATCGGTGCCGAAGAAGTTGCCGTACACGCCGCGCACCGCCGCGCCGGAGAACGCGATCTCCATCGAGCCGGGCATCTGGGTCGACATCTGACCACCGGCGACCGTGAAGCCGCTCGACGAGGTCGCGGACCAAGTCACGCCACCAGCGACGCCGGTCAGCGGACTCGTGTAGTTGCCGCTGTAGGAATCAAAGGTCTCGAGCGACTGCGCGAAGGCAGCCGTCTGAGCGTCGTAGAGGGTCTTGTCATTGAAGACAGTGATCGCCGCAGAAGCGGAGTTCGAGACGACAACAGCAGCCGCAGCCGCGGTCCACACCAACCGGAAATTGGACATGAGAAACTCCAGGGAACGAAGGGACAGGCAACTCGATCTCACTCTCGACCATTCTGCGACGGCAAACGACACCCGAAGCAGCGCGTGACCTCGATCCAGACCCAGGACTCATTGAGGGAAATGAGCAGGGATAGGTCGCGAAAACGCGGTCCCATCTACCTCACTCCGACCGAGACTATGCAGTACGAATCTGATTCCACAAGGCAAACGCACTGTTTTTCCGAGGGTTTCAGCGAACTCTGCGCGCGTTCTCGGTCAATGCCCGAGAACGCTCGAACTCTTGCCGCCCATTTGAAGTCGAAAAAGACACAGCCCCGCGCGAGGCGGGGCCGTGAGGTGTTCCGAAGGTTTCGAGATCCGAGTCGAGCCGAATCAGCGGCGGCGACGCTTGCCAGCCAGACCGACGGCGAGACCAGCCAGCGCGATCGCGCCAGGAGCCGGAACGGCGAACTGCATGTTGTCAGCCGTCGGGTAGACGAAGGCGGAACCGGAGCTCGGGGTCGCGGCGATCGTGAGCGAGGTGATCGCAGCGCCGGTCGAGTAGAAGCCCGTGTAGGTCGCAGAGGAATTCACCAGGCCGACATAGCTGGTGCCGTCCGCGAGGCTGATCGTGACGATCGACGGGACGACATTGAAGCCGACATCGGTGCCGTAGAAGTTGCCACCGACACCCCGGACATTCGGACCGAAGTTGAAGGTCAGCGCCTCAGGATTGTTGGTCGAGAACTGGCCGCCCTGAACGAAGATGCCGTTCGCCGCGGTTGCGCTCCAGTTGACGGGGCCGATGCTCGACGAGAACGGCGAGGCGTAGAAGCCGTCGGCGATGTCGTTGAAGTCTTCCAGATAGACGGTGTTGCCCTGGGCGGCGACATACGCCTCCCAGACGAACTGCTGGGTGAAGGTGATGACGGAGGCGGAGGCGGTCGACGCAACAAAGGTCGACACGACCGCACAGGACGCGACTCCGAGGAGCCCGAGGGAAGACTGCATGATGATTCTCTCTCCGGAAGGTCGTCCACGACTTGCGTGGACAGGAACAGGAAGGACCGCGAACACCACAGGGACACACACGGTTCACGCCGGCTTGGAACAAAGCCATCGCGAACCTCGCCAGACGCCGATGGAACGGCGGCGTCTTTGCGAACCACGCTTCGGTGCATCAGTTGTCCGTTTGGAACGGCGTTTTGGGTGGAACGACCAAAACGACAACGGGGAACGAACTGACGCGCCAGGCGCGCCCTCGCTCCCTCACTCCAACTCGGAAGATGCCTCGTCGGGAGGCAAAGGCAAGGAGCGGATAAGGAAATTCCCGAAATCGCCCTGGCGCACGGGGGCGACTAAAGGTCCGAGAACTTAAGCCCTCCGCCCCCTGCGAGCGTTGCCGAGGCGTGTCGAGCTACGCAACCCAATGTGGATCAAGGCTTAGCGCGTCGATGAGTCGCTGCTGGTAGGCCTCGAACGAAATGAGTTCGCCGCCAAACTGCTCCATGTGCTCGTTCTTCTCCTGGCTGTCCAGGAGGGTGAAACCCAGCCCCTTCAGCAACCGGTGAAGGTGCAGCAGGCACAGTTTCGAGGCGTTCGAGCCACCGAGATCGATGCGCGTGAACATGCTCTCGCCGAAGAAGGCTCCGCCCAGGGCGACCCCGTAGAGCCCCCCCACGAGCACCCCGCCACGCCAAGCCTCGACCGAGTGGGCGTAACCCCCGCGGTGAAGCTCCTCGTAGACCTCGATCATCCGCGGCGTGATCCAGTTGAGGCTCTCGTTGCCACGGTCGGTGGCGCAGCCCTCCATCACGCGGCGAAATGCCGTGTCGACGCGAATCTCGAAGGGTCTCTTGCGCTCGAGGCGCGCGAGCGTGCGCGGCACATGCAGGCTGCCGATCGGCAGCACGAACCGCGGGTTCGACACGAGCCAGTGAATCGTGCCGTCCTCGTCGCCCATCGGGAAAATGCCCTGCGAGTAGGCCGCCAGCACGGTCTCAGGGTCGAAGCGATGGGCAATGCCGACATGGTGAAACACGCGTCGCTCCCATTCAGCCTTGCTTGGCCCGCGTGAGCACGCGAACCTGTGCGAACTGGCGGTGACCCTCTGGGCCGGAGTGGAACCCGTAGCCAGATTCCTTCGCACCCACCCACGGGCAGCCGTCCACGCCGCCACAGCCCTGGTTGATGCCCACCATCCCGGCCTCGATGCGCGCGGCGACCTCGGAAGCGCGCGAGAGATCGCGTCCGAACACGGCAGCGCCGAGACCGAAAGGCGTGTCGTTGGCGAGGCGAACGGCCTCGTCGACCGTGTTGAAGGCCTGAACGCACGCGACCGGACCGAAGGTCTCCTCGCGCATGATCTCCATGGTGTGGTCGACATCCGCGAGGATCGTGGGGGCGACGAAGTTGCCCTCCCGCGGCTCGCCGCCCGCGACGAGTGTGGCCCCCGCGGCGACGGCGGCATCGATCTGGGCGACGACCTTCGCCTTCTGGCGCGGCGACACCATCGGCCCGACCGTCACGCCTGGCTCGCGCGGGTTGCCCTGCCTGAGTGCCGAGGTGCGGTCCGCCATTTTTCGCAGGAATTCCTCGCGAATCTGCGCATCGACATAGATCCGCTCGGTGCTGACGCACACTTGTCCAGCGTTGCGGAAACTGTTGCGAACCGCAAACGCCGCGGCGGCGTCGAGGTCGGCGTCGTCGAGGACGACAAGCGGATCCTTGCCGCCGAGCTCGAGGATCACGCGCTTCAGGCCGGGCCCGGCGTCGGCGAGGATCCGCTTGCCGGTCTCGCGCGAGCCCGTGAAGACGATGAGGTTCACATCGGCGAGCACGAGCGAACGGCCCTGCGCCCCGTCGCCGAAGACGGGCGTGAGGACGCCCGGGGGAAGGAACTCGTTGAGGATCTTCGCGTACTCGCACGCGACGAGGGTCGTCTCCTCGCTCGGCTTGAGGAGCACGGTGTTGCCCGCGACCAGCGCCGGGATCACCGACTGATGCGGCATCAAGAGCGGGAAGTTCCACGGCGTGATCGCGGCGCAGACGCCGAGCGGCGCGTAGCGGAGCGTGCTCGTCGAACGCGCATCCTCGCGGGCGGTGTCCGCGAGCGCAGCCACGATTTCGTCGAGCTCGGCGCCGAGCCCGTCGCCGCAATAGTTCGCCTCCCCGACCGCCTCCGGGAGAGGCTTGCCCATTTCGCGTGACGAAAGCTCGCCGAGGCGCTTCGCCTCGGCCTTGAGCCTCGCGCCAGCGGGTCGAAGCACATCCGCGCGCTGCGAGTGCGTCAACGCACCCCAGCTCCGCTGCGACTCATGCGCTTGAAACACAAGCCGTGGAATCGCGTCGATCGGGGTCAACGGGACGCTGCCGATCGCTTCCCCCGTCGCGGGGTCGAAGGACACCAAACGATCTGTGCCTGCGGTGTTCTGCATGGAATTGAAGGGTAACATCGACCGTTCTCGGACGACACTTCAGATCGGGCCGAAAGCGGCGAAGTCATTGATCGAACCCGTCGGCCGCTGTATCCTGTCCGACCCTTCATCGATGGGCCGTCGAGGACTGCACCAGCAGGCCTCGCATGGAGCACCAACGCGGCCTCGCCGGTGCCCCAGCCTCGAAGGAACTGGCCGCGCGCAGGACCCCCTCGCCGAGAAGCTCCGAGCCGACAAGCTCCGAGCCGAGCAACTCGAACAGGACCTCGCCGCGGACGCGCTCGCCACGGTGGCGAACGCGGCGTCGAGAGTCCCGTGACCATCGCGCGATGCGCGACGGCACCGAGCAAGAGGAAGCGTCCGCAACGCAACGAGTTTGCCCGACCTGCCCGTCCGATCTCCTCGGGCTTGGTGCATATCCTCGGTCGTAAGAAACCGATGGACAATACGGCTGATTCAGCCGATGCATCCTTCGCCTGACTGCAGTTTGGCCCGTGGTGTAATGGTAGCACAAGTGGTTTTGGTCCATTTAGTCTTGGTTCGAATCCAAGCGGGCCAGTTCAGGCTTCGGGTTCACAACTTCGTTCGTCGCGGCGCGCGCGCGCCGAGATGCAGAACCATCCTTCCAGTTCGAACCGTGGTCTCGTCGCCGTGATCCTTGCCGCCGGCAAGGGCACGCGCATGCAGTCCGACCTTCCGAAGGTGATGCACCCCGTCATGGGGCGCCCGATGGTGCACTGGGTGGTCGACGCCGCGCGCGCCGCGGGTGCCACCAAGATCGTGCTTGTCATCGGGCATGGCGCCGACCTCGTGCGCGCGGAGTTCGCCGGGGCGAGCGATGTCGAGTTCGCGCTTCAGGAGAAGCAGCTCGGCACGGGCCACGCGGTGATGATGGCGAAGCCAAACCTTGAGCAGAACGCCGAGAACACCGATGCGTTCGTGCTCTGTGGCGACGGCCCGCTCATCCGTGCCGACACGCTCGGCACGCTGCTTGCGCTCCACCGCGGCGAGCGCGCGGCGGCCACGCTTGCGACGAGCGTGATCGACAATCCGCAGGGCTACGGCCGAATCGTGCGCGGCGCGGCAGGCCGGCTTGAGCGGATCGTCGAGCAGAAGGACGCGAGCGAGGCGGAGCGGGCGATCAAGGAGATCAACCCGAGCTACTACTGCTTCCGCACCGACGATCTCTTCGACGCGCTCTCGCGCGTGACCAACAAGAACGCGAGCGGCGAGTACTACATCACCGATGTGTTCGGCCTCCTGCGCGAGTCCGGCCGCACGGTCGCCGCGGTCGACGCGGTCCCGCCCGAGGATGTCCTCTCGATCAACGATCCCACCCAGCTCGCGGAGGTCGACTCGATCCTCCGCGGGCGCCACGCCGGAGCGACGCGATGAGCTCAGCCGACCGTGAACACCTCAAGGTCTTCGGCGGGTCGAGCACCCGCGACCTCGCCGCGGGGATCTGCGCCCACCTCGAGCTTCCGCTCGGGCTCGGCACCGTCACGCGTTTCCCCGATGGCGAGACGATCGTCAAGGTCGACGAGGATGTGCGCGGCCGCGATGTCTATGTCGTGCTCTCGACCTGCGAGCCCGTCAACGACAACCTGATGGAGCTCCTGGTGTTCATCG
Organism: Planctomycetota bacterium; assembly: GCA_041161465.1. GTDB lineage: Bacteria > Planctomycetota > Phycisphaerae > Phycisphaerales > SM1A02 > QWPT01. The sequence continues at coordinate 72,174 of JBEAUK010000146.1, forward strand.
ACTGCCTTCGCCGCGCGAGCGCGAAGCGCATCACGGCGGTGATCCCCTACTACGGCTACGCGCGCCAGGACCGCAAGGACGAAGGCCGCGTGCCGATCACCGCGAAGCTCGTCGCGAACCTGATCGTCGCCGCGGGCGCGAACCGAGTGCTGTGCATGGACCTCCATGCCGCGCAGATCCAGGGCTTCTTCGACATTCCCGTCGACCATGTCAGCGCGTCGCCGGTGCTTGCGGACTACTTCCTCAAGATGCGCCCGTCGCTCGGCGAGATCGTCGTCGTGTCGCCCGATGTCGGCAATGTCAAGGTCGCCAACATGTTCGCGAATGTCCTGCAGTGCGACCTTGCGATCATCGACAAGCGGCGGCAGTCGGGCTCCAAGGTCGTCGTCAAGAACCTGATCGGCGATGTCGAGGGACGCACGGTGCTGATGTTCGACGACATGATCTCGACGGCGGGCACCGTGTGCGAGGCGGCGAAGCTCGTCGTCGAGCGCGGCGCGAAGGATGTCATCGCGGCGTGCACGCACCCCGTCCTCGTCGGTCTCGCGATGCAGCGGCTCGCCGAGAGCCCGATCTCGAAGGTCGTCGTCACCGACACCATTCCCTGCGGCGCGCGCACGAAGGAACTCTCGTCGAAGCTCGAGGTCCTCAGCGTCGCGACGCTGCTCGGCGAAGCCATCCACCGGATCCATCACGACCAGTCGATCTCCGCGCTCTTCCGCCACAGCGGCGGCGCGAAGCGGTAGGTCGGTCTTTCACCTGTTCTCAACCTCTTTTCACTATCGGAGTACATGCAATGGCAAAGGAAGTCCCCACCATCCAGGCAACGACGCGCGACCGCCTCGGCAGCCGCTACTCGAAGCGCCTTCGCGCGGCAGGCCGTCTGCCCGCGGTCATCTACGGTCACGGCAGCGACCCGCTGTCGGTCCATGTCGACGAGAAGATCACCGTGAGCGCCCTCAAGAAGGGCCTGCATGTGATCAACCTCGAGATCGAGGGCAAGGGCACCGAGACCTGCCTCGTGAAGGACCTGCAGTTCGGCTTCATGGGCGACGATGTGATCCACATGGATCTCGCGCGCGTGAACCTCGACGAGGTCGTCACCGTCACCGTGTCGTTCGAGTTCTACGGCGCGCCTGAGGCCGCGAAGAAGTCGGGCACGGTCGTCGTGCACGAACTTGCGGACATCCAGGTCAAGTGCAAGGTGCGCGACATCCCCGAGCACATCCGCGTCGACATGACGACGATGACGGGCGAGACCTTCACCGCGTCGGACCTCAAGCTGCCGGCGGGCGTTGCGCTTGCGGCTGATCCGCACGCCGTCATCGTCCGCGTCCAGACCGTCAAGGAAGAAGCCGTCGGCGAGGCCGCCACTCCGGCCGCCGCTGCCGCCGCCCCGGCCGCGGGTGCTGCCGCTCCGGCTGCAGCCGCTGCTCCGGCCGCGAAGAAGGAAGAGAAGAAGTAATCACTTCGGTCTTCCAAGAAGGAAGTCGTTTGGAACGCCAACGGAGTCAATCTCAAGAGATCGCCATGAAGGTCGTCGTCGGACTCGGCAACCCAGGACTCGAATACCAGCGGACCCGCCACAACGTGGGGTTCGACTGCATCGATCGCCTGGCGCGCAGGGTCGCGGACGCCTCGCAGTCGCCGCGCGCGCGCTTCCAGGCGCTCGCGCTCGAGGGCGAGTCGGGCGGCGAGAAGGTCCTCCTTCTCAAGCCGATGACCTACATGAACCTCTCGGGAACCTCGGTGGCGGAGGCGCTGCGCTTCTACAAGCTCGACGCCACCCGCGACCTCCTCGTGCTCGTCGACGACATCGCTCTCCCCTGCGGCGGCATCCGCCTCCGCAGCGAGGGCAGCGCCGGCGGTCACAACGGCCTGTCCGACATCCAGGCGAAGCTCGGGACCGACCGCTACGCGCGGTGCCGCATCGGCATCGACGCGCCGGGTCAGATCCCGCAGCGCGACTATGTGCTCGGACGCTTCCGCG
>JBEAUK010000169.1:0-16478 GCA_041161465.1 Planctomycetota bacterium
CGCCTCCCTGCCCCAGTCCCCAGCCCGTCGGGCTATGCCGGTGGCTCCCACCTTCGTCGCCCTGGCGGTCGCGCTCGCAGGCGTGACGGCCGCGAACGCCCAGTCGCCGGCCGACCGCGTCGCGCAGGATGTCGCCAAGGTCAACGACGCCTACATCATCGGCCCGAGCGCAGCGTCGGAACTGGGCTGCAGCATCGCGTGGCAGACCCTCATCCCGCTGCCGAGCGGACACGCGCTCCGGCTCGTGTCGAGCTCGGCCGACGGCATCCTTGCGCTCAACTCGCGTAACGAAGTCAGCCTCGTGCGCCCGGCGACCGGTGACCGCGCGTGGACGGCGTCTGCCGCGCAGCAGGTCGACCGAGTGCTGTCCGCCGAGGTCGTGCGTGTCCGCACCCGCGACGGCGAGGAGCCGCGCGTGATCATCACCACCGACACGCTCGCTTACGGTCTCGACTTCAAGGATGGCGCGTCGGTGATGCGCGGTCGCTTCCGCCATGTGCCGAGCACGCCGCCGACCGTGGTCGGCCGCGGTCTCGTCTTCGGCACGCGTGGCGGGCAGATCGCGTGGTTCGACTGCGCCACTGGCTTCGACATCAAGGCGTACACCGTCGATGGACCGGTTGGCAAGAGCCCGATCGTCGCGGAACCCGCGGTCGGCGAGCGCATGGTCGTGGCCGGGTCGGCGCAGGGCACCGTGGTCGGTCTCGACGCTGGCAGCGGCTCGTCGATGTGGCGCAAGGAGCTGCTCGGCGGCGTCTCGGCGCAGCCCGCGATTGCCAACGGCATCGCATTCGTCGCAAGCGAAGATCAGTACCTCTACGCGTTCGACCTCGGCTCGGGCGTCACGCTGTGGAAGCACTTCACGCAGACCCCGCTCAAGACCTCGCCGTTTGCGGCGGGTTCGCTCGTCCTTCAGGACATCCCGGGCATGGGGCTCGTCGCGTTCACCCAGAACCCCGAGGGCCAGATCGGCGGCGAGATCCGCTGGAAGCGTGCCGGCCTCGCCGGCGCCCCGATCGGCGTCACCAAGGCCGGCGGCTCCGACGCCGCGCTCCTCTGGTGCCCGAGCGCACGCAAGGTCACCATGGTCGACCTGCGCAACGGCGATGTGATCCGCACGGTTGATCTCCCCAAGGTCGAGCACCTCGAGGCCGATTCGCTCGAGCAGGGCGGATTCGTGGCGTGGTCGAGCGACGGCCGCATCCTGCGGCTCTCGCCGATGCAGGCCGCTGCAGCGCCGGCGCCGAAGGGCTGACCGTCTCGTCGACAGGAACCACCCATGCATGGAATCGTCCGCGTCCGTCGTGCGCTGATCTCGGTCAGCGACAAGCGTGATCTCATCCCGTTTGCAAAGACGCTGGCATCGTTCGGCGTCGAGATCGTCTCGACCGGTGGCACCGCCGCCGCGCTTGCCGCCGCAGGGATTCCCGTGGTGCCGATCGAGAAGCTGACCGGCTTTCCCGAGATGATGGACGGTCGCGTGAAGACGCTGCACCCGCGTGTCCACGGCGGCCTTCTCGGGCGCCGCGACATCGCCGAGCATGTCAAGGCGATGGAGGAGCATGGAATCGCGCCGATCGACCTCGTGTGCGTGAATCTCTATCCGTTCGAGATGACGGTGCGTCGCGAAGGCGTGCAGGAACACGAGGCGATCGAGCAGATCGACATCGGCGGGCCGTCGATGCTGCGCTCGGCCGCCAAGAACCACGAGTTCGTCGCGGTGGTGACCGACCCTTCGCAGTACGACCGTGTCGCGAGCGAACTCAAGGCGAATGACGGCGCGACGACGCTCGAGCTGCGGCGCACGCTCGCCGCATCGACCTTCGCGCGCACCGCTGCGTACGACACGGCGATCGCCGCATGGATGAGCCAGCGCGCGGGCAACCGGTTCCCGCCGGTGTTCGAGCTGCGCGGCGTGAACGAGGGCGAGCTGCGCTACGGCGAGAACCCGCACCAGGCCGCGGCGGTCTACCGCGATCCGACCTATCGCGGCCCGAGCGTCGTCGCGGCGGAACTGCTGCACGGCAAGCCGCTCTCGTACAACAACCTGCTCGACGCGGCCGCAGCACTTGAGCTCGTTCAGGATCTGCGCGAACTCGCGCATGACTCGCCGGGCGCCGTCGTGGTGAAGCACACGAACCCGTGCGGCGCCGCGACGGGCGCCACGCTGCGCGAGGCGTTCGCGAAGGCGTACGCGGGCGATCCGCTCGCGGCGTTCGGCGGCATCGTGGCGCTCAACGCACCCGTCGACCGCGCCACGGCCGAGGAGATCGTCGCGGGCGAGAAGTTCCTCGAGGTCGTCGTGGCGCCGAGCTACGACGCCGACGCGCTCGCGCTGCTCTCGGCGCGCTGGAAGAACGCGCGGCTGCTAGCGGTTGGTCTGGTGAGCGCGGTGCCGAAGAGCGTGCTCGTCCGCTCGATCGCCGGCGGCTTCCTCGCGCAGGAGGCGGACACCCACGCGATCGTGGCCGAGGACTTCCAGGTGGCGGCGGGACCGCAGCCGAGCGCCGCGGTGCTTCGCGATGCCGCGTTTCTCACGGCGGTGGTGAAGCACCTCAAGTCGAACGCCGTCTGCATCGGCCGCGACGGGCAGCTGTACGGCGCCGGCGCCGGGCAGATGGACCGCGTGGCGAGCTGCCGCAACGCGGTCGAGAAGGCCGGCGCGCGCATCCGCGAGGGCTCGGGCATTGCGGTCGCAGCAAGCGATGCGTTCTTCCCGTTCGACGACGGTCCGCGGCTCCTGATCGACGCGGGCGTGAAGTGCCTCGTCCACCCGGGAGGCTCGAAGCGCGACGAGGACACCTTCAAGCTCTGCGAGGAGCGCGGGGTGACCTGCCTCGTCACGGGCGCGCGGCGCTTCCGGCACTGACCCAGGGCACCCGCAGGCTTCCGAAACCCGGTGCACCGAAACCCGGTGCACGGCACGTGCCATGCAGTGCCTGGCACTGACTGGCACGTGCCTGGCACCCCTGATTCCCCTCCGACGGTACGCGGAACTGGCGGGTTTCCAGCTTGGTCGGCTTTTCCGTGATCAGCCGCTCCCGTGCACGGCACGTGCCGTCCAGTGCCTGGCACTGACTGGCACGTGCCGTGCACCGATTCCCAGCCCCTATACTGCCCGCATGGCCGACAAGCCCGTCCTCGACCACCCGTCGCTTCCGATCATCAAGCAGCTCTTCCCGGATGTGAAGTTCATGGCCGCGGAGTTCCGTGGTCTGACCACGCTCATCTGTCCGCCAGACCGCATGCACGATGTCCTGCGCGAGCTGCGCAATGATCCGCGCCTTGACTACAACTTCCTCACGGATGTTGTCGGCATCGACTACCTGAAGTACCCCGTCAAGCAGCCTGGCCGCTTCGCGGTCACCTACCTCGTTCATTCGCACAAGCACGAGCTTCGTCTCGGCGTGAAGTGCTATCTCGAGCCGACGCTCGACACCAGCGGCACCGCCGTCGACCCCGCGCTCGAGACCGACAGCGCCTGCGACATCTGGGCCGGCGCCGAGTGGCCCGAGCGCGAGGTCTACGACATGTTCGGAATCCGCTTCCGCAACCACCCCGACCTGCGCCGCATCCTGATGTGGAAGGACTACCCCGGGCACCCGCTGCGCAAGGACTATCCGCTGCGCGGTCGTGGCGAGCGCGAGCACCATGTGCCGCTGACGAGAGAGTCGCGTTAAGAGCGCGTCCTCGATCAAGACGAATCCGACGATCGACATCCCGACGCGCGCGCATGGCCTCCCAGCGCGCGCGTTCTTTTGCTGAGCTCCCCCCAAATCCCGTGGCCGAAACAAAGCGTCATCTCCAGTTGAAGGACCTCGCCCTCGCGTGGCTGCGCGCGGTCGGATGCCGCGCGGTCGCGACGGAGGTGGCGTGCCCGTTCCACCGCTACCGCTTCGATGCGCTCGGCTGGATCGACCACGCCGACGACACGCGCGCAGTCGAGGCGTTCGGCACCCCGCTCGCCGAGCCCCGCGCGCCGCGCGCGGTCGCCGTCGAGTGCAAGCAGTCGCGCGCCGACTTCGCGTCCGACGACGCGGATCCCGCGGAACTGTCGCGGCGCAAGTCGTACCTCCTCGAGCGCCGCGCGGTCATCGAGGAACTCCGCGTCAAGGTGCGCGAGACGCACCTCAAGGTGGAGGGCTCGAGCCTCTTCGAGGAACTCGCGACATGGGAGTTCGGCTCGAGCCGCATCACCGCGTACCGCAAGGTGCTTGACGAACTTGCTGCGATCGATGCAAAGATGGGAATCGACACCAAGTTTGCGCAGCTGGCGCGCTGGCGCACGGCCGATCACCTCGTGCTCGTGACCCCGACGGGGCTCCTCCGCCCGCGCGAGGTACCCGCGGGCTGGGGGCTCGTCGAGGTCGATCCGAAGGCGCTCAAGAAGGGCTGGGAGCCGATCGCTGGCGAGCCGCTCCCCTGCCGGATGCGCGTCGCGCCGATCGCGCTCGGGTCGCCCGAGCAACGGCGCCTGCGGCTCCTCCGCAACATCGCGGTGTCGGCCAGCCGCGGCGTCGGTTACGGCCTGATCCCGCCGAAGCCGTCGGAAGGTGCGCCCGGCGCCGCGAGCCGCGGCACCTCGAAGGACTTCCCGACGCTCTTCTCAACCGCCCCCTCGGGCGAGGCCGATACCATCGAAACACCCACAGAGCCCCGGTAGCTCAGTTGGATAGAGCACGCGCCTTCTAAGCGCGTGGTCGGCGGTTCGAATCCGCCCCGGGGTGTTGCGTCGGTCAGGCGGCAGGCCGTCACCGTCGTATGACCGCTCGCGTAGCAGGCAGCGGAGAGTCGTACCAAGCGCTACGGAGACCTTGCGGCACGGAACCCAATGTAAATGGACGCGTGGTTGGGATCCACTCCGCCGCGTTCCGAGGAGGTTCCGCCGGACGCGAAATAGCCCCAGCTGCCGCCGCGCACCACTCGACACTCCCCATTGCACCAATTGTCGTTCGTGCCTGGCCCCTGAGGATTCACCGACGGGCTCGACGCGTAGTAGGTCGGTGAGTACCAGTCGTTCAGCCACTCCATGACGTTACCCGTCATGTCATGGAGGCCGAGCGCGTTTGACGCCTTCTGACCGACGGGGCGGGTCTGCTGTTGCGCCGTCAGGTTGTACCACGCGATGTTGACGGCCTCATTCACGTCGTTCGTTCCGTTTGGAAATCCCGGCATCGAGTGGAACGCGGTGTTCGTTCCGGCGCGATACGCGAACTCCCACTCCGCCTCCGTTGGCAGCCGAAGCCCCGTCGCCGAGAGATAGCCTTGAACTGTGCTCCACGACACCTGCTCCACAGGGCGCCGTGAGACCTGGGCAGCGGAAACCTGCGCGCTCGCGTTCTGGAAGTGCGAGGGATTCGATCCCATCTTGGCAGTCCACTGCGCCTGCGTCACCTCATAGCGTCCGAGGTAGAAAGGACAGGTCAGCGTCACGGAGTGAACTGGGTTCTCGTCCCAGGCACAGTTGTAGCCGTCCGGCGGCGAACATCCCATGTCAAACGTCCCCGGCGGCACCAGCAGCATCTCGATGCCAGACGCGTTGTCGCGGACACGCCATGGCAGACCGGTCGCGACGATGGCGGCACGGAGGTTCGCGTCCGTGACGACAGCGGGATCGGGATCTCTCTCGATAAGCGTCGCCCACGCGGGCACATCGGGCTCGTTCGGCCCGGGCGCCCAGGAATTCATCTGGATCACAAGATCGGGCGCATTGACGACGCCGTCCCCGTTGAGGTCTGCGCACGGCTGCTGGCTGCAAGCCTGCCCCCATGTGGCGAGGATGACCGTGATGTCGCTCGCGTCTACGAACCCATCGCCGTTCAGGTCCGCCGGAGACAACCGCGCAGCGATCCCCTGCGGATTCGCGATCGCATTGAGCAACTCCGTGTTCGTGAAGTCGATTCCGCGGTTCGCACCGCCCGAGTAGTTGCAGCCCGCATGGGTGTGGATGCCAATCGCGGCACCATCCGACTCGCGGATGATGGGCCCCCCCGAGTTGCCTCCCCGCGTGTCCGTCCTATAGAGAAGGATTCCGCCGCTTCCGCTCACGAATGGACCCACGTGGGTCTGGTTCGTCTGGTTCTCCCAGCCGTCATCGACGCCGAAGCCCGTGATTCGGATCACTCCGCTCGTTCCAGCAGCCGCGGCGCGCCTGAACGACTGCCGTCCCTGCGCGACGAAGGGCGAGCGTCCGGTCTCCGAGTTCTGGAACACGCCGAAGTGCAGCCAGTCGTCGCCGAGACCGAGGCTTCGATACTGCACCGAATCCATGTCGATCACATACTGGTTCTCAGGGCTGGGATGCCGCACGCTTCCATTCTCCGCCGATGTCGGCACATTGAACATCACCACATCCGGAACGGCTTCGGTGAACGCCTCGGCGCAGTGGCCTGCGGAGAGCATGGCGTTCTCGCGGTTGTCGAACATCCAGGCCGTGCAGCCGACCGGATAGATGCGCCCAACGCGTGGATCCGAGCTCCTGCAACGGTCATCGTTCGGCCCGCAGATCGAGGCGACTCCGCCTTCGTTCGGCTCCCCCGCATGAACCTCCATGACCGCGACACGCCCGCGTCCGCCCTTTGCGGCAATCAAGTCGATGCGAACCGCGTCTCCGTTGAAGTACGCAGATGTGTAACGCCACTCGGCAAGCGTTCTCGCGTTGAGAGTCTGCGAGTACCCATCGTGGAGCGAAGTGATGCGAATCAAGGCTGCACCCTTGCCGGTCGAAGCTCCGAGGAGCTTCGTGATCGACGGATCAAAGATGACGCGGATCGAGGTTGCTCCTGGTGAAGAGACTTCCCTTGAGAACACGGAGCTCGCCCCGGCCTTGGTCCCGACGCGAACCCCCGAGTCGAGGTTGACCGCGACCCGCTTGAATGGCGCTGGCGGTTGGCCGCCGCGCGGGCACTCGCCCCATGCACCCATCAGCTGCCCGAGATCCGCGGCGTCCACGACACCATCGGCGTTGAAATCGGCGTCGCAGCCGCTGCACTTTCCCCAAGAGCCAAGGAGGTGGGCAAGGTCGGCGTTTCCGACGACGCCGTCGCGATCGACGTCCCCCAGGCATGACTGCGCGTGAGCGACGCACGCGGAGGCAGTTGCGCACAAGAGCGCGACCAGCCGTACGGTCGGTGTCGAGCGCCGAACAGGTGCGGAAGTCACGACATCGCGTGCGTGGAATCCCGTGAACAACGAGCGGAAACTCGGCATCTGAATCTTCTCCTGGCATCCAACATGCGCATTCGTCGGCGCACCGAAGCCCATGGTTTGGAGCTTTCCGCTATCAGAACCGTCCCGATCGCACCGGAACAGCACGGTCATGGCGGCGAAGAGCCGTCCACGAACCGTACTGCCCAAGCGGACGCAGTCAAGACGAGGACTCCATGAGCACGCAACTTCGTGTTTCTAGAGTTGAGTCAGGCGCGAGATAACGATGAACAGAACCCGCGCTCGTGGTGTACCCGCGCCGGCGCGCCTGCCCCCGACCGCCGGCCCTCGCTCGAGGCCATCCGCATGCTCGGCTTCTGACGCACTTGCGCCCGTCGCTGTGCATGTCGCCCGTGGAATCACGGTCGTGGTCGCAGCCCGCGGCATCGAGCGATGCGGCGAGTCGTCAAGGCCCTTGATCCTCGCCTTCGGGTGGCGAGAACCTCAGCCAAGACGCGCTGAAAGGCGCAGGGACGAGAGGCAAGGAGGGTCGAGGCGTCCTCGCGAGATAGAACCCGACGGCGCTGAGCGATTCGCGAGGCGCACCGGCGGTGCGGCTGGAGGAACGCCGGAGGAGACTGGACTCGCCCCACGAGCCGCCGCGCAGCGCCCGATACAACCCCGCTGGTTGTGTCGGCGGGCCGAAGACTCGCCAACTCGGTTCGAAGGTTGAAGCCGGCGATCATGCGCTCCGTGTCCACGACGGGCCACACTGCTCGGCTGCACATGGTGAACGGCTCGCCTAACCTTCGCGCAATGCCCCCCGACCCGCCTTCGGTCACCGCTCGACTCGTCGTGATCCACGGCCCCATGTTTGCAGGGAAGACGACGGAAGTGCTCGCCCGCGTCGCTTCGGCGCGCGCCCGCGGCGAACGCGCGCTCGTCATCAAGCCCGAACGCGACACGCGCTATGCGACCGACGAAGTCGTGACGCACACGGGCGAGCGGATTCCCGCACGGAACGCGCGAACTGCAGCCGACATCGTCGCCCTCGTCGATCGCGAGCCCGACGCCCCGGCGCTCGTCGTGATCGACGAGATCCACTTCTTCGCGGCCGAAGCGGTTGTGCCCATCGACATGCTTCTTGCCCGCGGCATCACGGTCGTGGTCGCAGGCTGCGACATCGATCACTTCGGCGACGACTTTGCACCATTCGACACGCTGCTCCCGCGCGCCGACGAGCGCGTCCACAAGACAGGTACCTGCGCCCGATGCGGCGCACCAAGCACGCACAGCGAGCGGCTGGTCGCGTCGACCGATCGGATCATCATCGGCGGCGCGGTGGAGTTCATCGCGACGTGCGAGAGATGTTTCCGCCCCAGCGCGCGGAAAGCGTGATGGATCTCCTCAGCGCACTCGCAGCGCGGCTACCGCGGACAAATCCGACGGAGTGCCCCTGATCTGCGGTGGCGCGGGGATGCTGTCCGAACTGCTTCCCGATACACGCACCACGGCAGGCGACGGCGCGATGGAGGGTCTACATCGATGACGAACCCCTCTGCCCCGAGGTCCTCCGCCCGGCGAGCTGGATCATGACGCAACCCCCGGACTTCTTCCTGCGCGCCGCCTTCCACGGCGATAGCTACGCAGTTCCACGATGCGCTCGACAACCTCGAGACGACGGGCCGCATGCAGCGCCACCGCTCGAATGCGGGCACCCGCACCGAGCCGATCGAGTTCAAGCCGGTCAGGTCGCGCGGGCGGCGGCAGGGTCGGCGCCGAGCGTTCCGTTCCGCACGACGAAGTGCGCCGCAGCGCGATAGGCGTCCGCGTGCCGCGCGTAGGTCGGCTCGGCGACCGTGTGGAAGAAGTGCTCGAGGTACTCAAGCGGCCACGGCCGGTCGCCCGCCTTCTCGCGCGCAGCGGCACGGGCCCAGCGGAGATCGCGTGGGGCGTCGACGAAGACCGCGATGTCGACATGCACGCGCGGCAGCGCGTGGAGCGCGTGGAGACCCTCGACGACGATGAGCGAGGCTGGCTCGATCCACTGCTCGCCGACGCGTGAATGCGTGTCGAAACTCCACTTCGGCATATGGGTCGCGCGGCCCGCGCGCAGCTCCGCGAGATCGCGTGCGAGCCGCACGAGGTCCGCCGACTCGGGAAGGTCTCGCAGGTGTTCGGGCGTCGCGTCGTAGTCGGGCAGGTAGTGGTCGGTCGAGACCACGCAGGAGGACAGTGCGCGCGCAAGCGTCGACTTGCCCGACGCGACCGCGCCCGTGACACCGATCACCGCGCGCGGGCCGCGCGCCAGCGCGGTGGCCAGAATCGCCTCGCGCGCCGCGTCGAGCCCTTCGATGATGCGTTGGTCGCCCTGCACCTCCGCAGCATACGCGGGGCTACCAGTATCCTGCGGGCTTCGGAGGTCACATGAACCCGACCGGGCTGCTCGGCGTCGTCGTCATTCTCGCGCTCGGCTACCTGCTCTCGCGGCACCGCCGCGCGATTCGAGTGCGCACGATCATCGGCGGCGTCACGCTCCAGTTCGCGCTGGCGTTCCTCCTGCTGCGGCTCCCGCCCGTGGTCGCCGCGTTCGACGCGTTCGCAGCCGGCATCTCGAAGGTCATCTCCTTCGCCGACGAGGGCACCCGCTTCATCTTCGGAAACGCCTCCGACGCGGGCGGCGCGTGGGGCTTCATCTTCGCGGTCAAGGTGCTGCCCATCATCATCTTCTTCGCGGCGCTGATGTCGGTCCTCTACCACTACGGGGTGATGCAGCGCGTCATCGCCCTGCTGGCGGCGCTGCTGCGCCGCGCGCTCGGGATCACGGGCGTCGAGGCGATGTCGGCCTCCGCCAACATCTTCGTCGGTCAGACCGAGGCGCCGCTCACGGTGCGTCCGTTCATCGCGCGCATGACCGAATCGCAGTTGATGTGCATCATGGTCGGCGGCTTCGCGACGATCGCGGGCAGCGTGATGGCCGCGTACATCTCGATGCTCGGCGGTGCCGACGAAGCCCTGCGCATCGAGGTCGCGAAGCACTTCATGACCGCGAGCGTCATGAGCGCGCCTGCGGCGATCGTGATGGCGAAACTCATGCTTCCCGAAACGCAGACGCCTCCCGATGAGTCGATCGCGGCGCTTCGCAAGCTGCCGCGCGAGACGGTGAACGGCGTCGACGCTGCGGCCGCCGGCGCAGCCGACGGCCTGAAGCTCGCGCTCAATGTCGCCGCGATGCTCGTCGCGTTCGTGTCGCTCATCGCACTCCTCAACTGGCCGCTTGCGGCGCTCAGCGAGGTGGACGCTGCGTGGCTTCCCATCGCCTCGTGGCGTGCAGAGCTTGGCATTCCCGTCCTCACCTTCCAGAACATCCTCGGCTACATCCTGCAACCGCTCGCCTGGACAATGGGCGCGGGCGGCGACTCGCACGCCCTCGGATCGCTCATGGGCCAGGCGGTCGTGGCGACGGAGTTCGTGGCATACCTCGACCTCGCGAGGATGCAGGCCTCGGGCGCGATCTCGGAGCGCGGCGCGATGATCGCGGTGTACGCCCTCTGCGGATTCGCAAACCTGCCGTCGATCGCGATCCAGATCGGCGGCCTCGGCGCGATGGCGCCCGAGCGCCGCGGCGACCTCGCACGCCTAGGCCTCCGCGCCATGACCGCCGGCGCTCTTGCCTGTTGGATGACGGGCGCCATTGCGGGCGTGGTGGCTTCCTGAGCCCCCGGCACCCCTGAGCAGGATTTTTAAACTTTCCTGTTACACCCCCGCGGAGCTGCGCGCTTGATCTGCAAGGAGGCTACAAGCCATGCAGATCCAGAACACCGACAGCACCCGTTCGAACCCGCTCGCAACCATGATCCTCGGCCTCGGCGCCGCGGTCGGAATCGCGCTCTCGACTCCCGCCCTCGCCGCCCAGAAGCACTACTCGATCAAGCCCACCGCGGATGTCAAGGTGGTTCTCAGCGCCGAGACGATCGAGAAGGGCGTCGCGATGCCGAAGCGCAAGCCGCGGCCGCAGCCGGAGGCCACCGCCGAAAAGGGCATCTCCAGCCTGCTCCCGCCCGACCCCTGCGCGGCCGGTCCCAAGGAGTACGACTGCAACCAGAATGGCATCAACGACATCTGCGACATCGCAGACGGTTGGGCCGACGCCAACAAGGACGGCATCCTCGACTTCTGCCAGCTGGCCGCGGGTGACCTCAACCTCGACGGCGCCGTCGATGCCCGCGACCTGGTGACCGTCCTCAACGATTGGGGTACCGAGGGCAGCGATACCAACGGCGACGGAATCGTCGATGGGTTCGACCTCGCGGCCGTCCTCTCGAACTGGAGCAACTGATCAATCAGGACAGCGGGCTGACGAAACCTGCCCCGCCTTGGGTGACGCGCTGCGCCGGGGGGCCGACCGCCGCGCGCACCCACGCTCCTCCGAACCCGCCCGTGTCCGATGGCACGGGCGGGTTTGTTTGGCAATCGGTGCACGGCACGTGCCAGTCAGTGCCAGGCACTGCATGGCACGTGCCGTGCACCGCGCCTTACACTCTGGAAATGCTCCCGAACGAACGCCGGACTCGGTCGCTCGGCGCCGCCGCGTTCCTGGTCGCCGAGGCGGTTGGCTGTGCCGCATGGTGGGCGAGTCTCGCCCTGAATCCCGATTGGCGCCTCGCCTTCCGATTGGACACGGCGCCCGACGCGACGCTGCTGCAGTTCTTGCTTCCGGATCTGCTTCTCTACATCGCGCTCCCCCTCGCGGCTGCCGCCGGGCTCCTCGGTGGCGCGCGATGGGCCTGGGCAGCACTCGTCGCGCACGCCGGCGCCGCTTGCTACGCGGCGCTTGCGTGCTGGGGACTGGCGATCACCTCAGGAGGCCAGGGATGGCTCGGCGCCCTCCTCATGTCGCCTTCCTTGGTCGCGCTTCCCCTGATCGTGATTGGCCTGCGACCCCGCGTTGAGATTCCGCAGGCCATCTCAGACGAGGTCCTCGCGAACGAGGCCCTAGCAGACGAGGACAGGGGGAACGAGGCCCTCGTGACGCCCCGTCCCGCCGCACTCGCGCCGCGATGGTGGAACTGCGTGAAGACCCTGCTCCAGACTGCCATCATGTGGACGGTGTTCCTCGTGTTGCTTCCGTGGCTTGTCTACGAGATCGAGGCATCAACCCCTCTCGCCGACCATCGCTTCGCGGGCGACCTCGCGAGGATCGCGGGAGTTGGCCTCTTCACGCTTGCAGGCACCGCGGCGATCTTCACAGGGCTGTGGCTCTCGCTTCGTGGACACGGAACGCCGCTGCCATCGGACACCGCGCGGCTGCTCGTCACCGACGGCCCCTACGCGCTCGTGCGGAATCCGCTCGCATTGACCGGCATCTTGCAGGGCGCCGCGGTCGGAGTCTTCCTCGGTTCGCCGCTCGTCATCGCTTATGCGCTCCTCGGCGCCCTCGCATGGCACCTGCTCGCTCGCCCTTGGGAGGAAGGCGATCTCGCGCGCCGGTTCGGCGACGCGTACGCGCGGTATCGCGCTGCTGTGCCCCTCTGGGTCCCACGGCTGCGCGCATGGCGAGACGACGGCGGTCGCTGACGACATGCACTCCTCACGGCGAGCGAAGCACCGCGACCTTCGCACCAGGCTACTTCGTGCCTGGCGCCGGATCCTCCATCAGAGGCGACCATCTCAGCACCATCCAGCTGTCTGGATCGCTGCAGCCCGCAACGCCTCCGAAGAGCAGGAATCCAGACGGGCTTTGCCCTCCAGCCGGATACACGGACGCATATCCGTCCCACTCGCGTCGCGAGAGCTCCACCGTCGCCCCGACCAACCGCCACGCGCCGATCAATGGCGTACGCGTCGGCGGATCATCGATCCATCGGAATAGATAGGTTCTATCGGCGCGAAGAACGAGCTCGACCTCCCTTTCGAGGTCGCCCTCGATGCAGCCGTCTCCGGTCCAGCGGCCGACGATGTCCGCTACCGCGACCTCCGAGGCAGGACCAGGACCGAAGTAGCCGCATCCGCCGAGCGCTGCGGCAACGACCATGGGCACGACGGAGCGGATAGGGAACCTCCAGATGCTGCCAGCGTGGGTGCACGGCACGTGCCAGTCAGTGCCAGGCACTGCGTGGCACGTGCCGTGCACCGAGGGATCCAACCGATCAGACCCTCGTCAGCTTCGTCACCCGCCCGATCGGCACCCACTCGACCACCAGGATCGAGCCGTCCGCGAGGAAGGTCGCCGAGTGCGGGTGGACGAACTTGCCCGGAATGAAGTCCTTGCGCGCCGCCCCGCGCAGGTTCGTCGGGTGCCCGTCTCCAAGCACGGCGACCGCCTTGTTGTCCTTACCGAGCAGTTCGACGGCGCTCGAGAGATCGGGCACCAGCAGCACATCCCCGCGCGTCTTGAAGTGGCACGGCTGGCGCATCGCGTCCTTCACGAACGACACATGCTTCCACGGCTGGCCCGTGCCGGTCTCCGCGAAGTACTGGATGCGGTTGTTCGAGCGATCGGCGACGGCAAGCGTGCCGATGCGATCGTCCCACCACAGGCCGTGCGGACCGGAAACCTGACCCTCGCCCGACCCCGGGCCGCAGATCGTCGACTTGTACGCGCCATCCTTCGAGAAGATGTGGACGAAGCTCTTGCCGTAGCCGTCGCCGACGAACACATCGCCGTTCGGATGGAACGCGACATTCGTCGGATTCCAGTCGTTCTCGTTGCCGTAGACCTTCGCACCCGCGAACTCGGCTTCGACCGGCGCGCCCTTCTCCCACACGACCGTGCCGTCGAGCTTCGTCTTGAGGACGCGTCGGCGGTTCACATCGCAGTGGTAGAGGTACTCGACGCCCGCCTCATCGCGGACATCGAGTCCGTGGCCTCCGCCCTTCATCTGCGGCATCATCGAGCGGACGAACTTGCCGTCCTTCGTGAAGACATAGACGGCATCGTCCTTCTTCGCCTCGCCACCGACGGTGTGCGAGATGTAGATGTTCCCCGCCTTGTCCTGCGCGACGCCATGCGTGTCGCCCCATGCGAGCCCCTCCGGCGGCATCAGCCAGTCGTGCTCGACGCGGTACTTGAAGTCGCCGCTGCCGGTGACGATGTCGCCCGCGAGAAGCGCGGATGCGAAGGCATTCGAGAATGGCGCGACGGCGGCGATTCCCGCTGCGGTGCGGATGAAGGCGCGACGAGACTCTGCGGAACGCTGGTTGTGCTGCATGCGCGGAGCGTAACGCCTCGCGCCGCACTCGGGAAGACTCAGCCCTTCTTCTCTTCGGGCTTTGCCTCGCCCGACTTCGCCTCTTCCGGCATCGGCGGCGTCTTCGGCTGCGCCAGGGGGAGATCGGCTCCGATCACCTCGAGCTTGCCGCCCTCGGTCAGCTGCTTGATGGCCTCGGGGTTGTCGAGCGCCGTCTGCCAGACATAGACGCGTCGCAGCGCAGGCTGGCTGCGCAACCATGCGATGCTCGCGGGCGTCACCTTGCTCCCGACGAGGTTGATCGACTCAAGCCGCGGCAGCGTGCCCAGCGCGGCAAGGCCCGCGTCGCCAACCAGAGTCTGGTCGACCCGCAGTCGCTCGAGATGCATCATCGGCCCGACCTTCGCCAATCCAGCGTCGCTGATCGCCGACTTCGCGAGGTTCAGGTTCGCAACCACCGGCGCGAGGTCGGTGAGAAGCCCCGCCTCGGCGTCGCCAAGCGGCGGCTCGGCGCGACTCGCATTGACATCGACGAGCACGCTCTCGAGCGCAAGCGGTTGAACAAGCGCGCCACGCGCAGAGAGCGCGCGGCCCGCGGTGTCGGCGCGCGCCCTCAGATCAGGCGCGATCTCGACGGTCGAGCCACCAGCGATCGCGATCGTTCCAACAGCGCTCAGCGCCGCTGCGTTCGCCGCAGAGTTCGAGCCGGGTACACCAGCGCCTCCCGACTGCATGTTCGGATAGGCAGCGCCATCATCGATCCACTTCTCGAGGACGCCAATCTCCTCCTGCGTGAGACCAGGCCCCTCGGGCGGCATCGCGTCGGGGTCGGCGCGATCAAGGATCACGCGCGCGTGAAGCTCGCTCTCGGTGCTGTTGCCCGGGATCACCGTCCACTCCGACTCCTCGCCGTTGAAGAGCCAGGACTTCGAATCCATCCGAAGGCCGCCCTTCTGCTTCCGCGCCCCATGGCACTCGAAGCAGTGGGCCTCGAGGATGGGACGCACCTTCTCGACGAAGTAGGTGTCGGCCGGCGACATCGCGGCCTGCTGCACGGTCGGCGCTTCGATGGCGGGGATCTCTTCCTTCTCCGCGGCTGCGCCGGGGAAGAGCACCTTGGTGAGATACCCAGAGCCATAGACGAGTTCACCGCCAAGGTGGCCGGTCACGCTCACGGCGATCGCGCCGACGAGCGCAATCCAGCGGAAGGACCCAAGCTGTGCCATCGCCTCCGCGCTCGGGCGGATCAGCGTGGCGGTCAGCGCCTGGCACCACCATGCGACGCAGAGCAGGGCGACAGTCGTTCCCGTTCCGATCCAACGATGGAGGTCGAGCGTCCGAGAGATATCGCCGTCATGCTCGTGTGCAGCGTTGATCCAGCCAGTCGCCGTCGCAAAGACGGCCGAGATCGCGGCGATCCAGAGAAGCGGCCGGGTGAGCGGCGACATCCCCTGCTGCCTCGTGAGGCTACGCCACCACTCAGCCCCCACGGCCACGAGCGCCAACGCGATCGGGAAGTGCACGACGAGCGGATGAAGCCGGCCAGCGGCGCGCCCAAGATCGGGACTCGCTTCCGCCAGCATCCCGACGGTGAGGGGAGCGATCGAGCCGAGAAGAGATCCGAGGTCGTTGAACGGAACCATCGTTCAGGACTCTACTTGAACAGCGGCATTCGAGAAAGCCCAAGAGGCGAGGAGCGCTGCTGGAAAAAAGAAAGGCGGATCATCAGGAGCTTTCCGCGGCTTCCGATGATCCGCCACGCGGTTTGACCCGCGCCCCTTTCTCACCGAGAAAATCGTCAGAGGCCAAAAAGCGAAACAGGGCCCGCCGGCCGTGCACCGCTCCTCAAGGAGCCGTGAACGCCACGATGCCCGTTTCACTCGGCCTCTGGCCGAAGCGGGACGGGTTGTTTGTCGCCTTCGCGACCCGCAACCCGCTCTCTCTCCCGCAGTTTCTCCGCCCCGCGAAGCCCGACTGGCGGGCTCAGGACAGATCCACCATGACATCTGTCCGCGGACAGTCAAGTCAAGCGCCGACAGACTCTTCGGAATCGAACAAGACGCACGACTTCGCGCGGTTTCTGCCCAAGGGAAACCGACGCGCAGGGGCGATATCTCGCGAGCCCCGCCCACCGGGTCCGCC
>JBEAUK010000041.1:0-45809 GCA_041161465.1 Planctomycetota bacterium
ACTTCCTTCAGCATCTCGAAGCGCGGCTTCATCGCCTCGACGCCCGCCTTGATGCGGGCGCCCATCTTGCGCGCGTTTTCCGCGGCATTCGTCTCGTCGTAGGCCGCGAGGCTCGCGAGGCCCGCGGTCATCGCCAGCGCGCCCTGGTGGAAGGTCGACGAATGCACGATCGCGCGGTCGAGCGAGGTGAAGACCTTCCTCCAGACCTCGCCCTTCACGAGCACGGCGCCGACCGGCACATAGCCGCCCGACAGTGCCTTCGACAGCACCACCATGTCGGGCTCGACGGGGCCCTTAGCGTCGTCTTCCTGGTCGATCGCGAGGAACGACCCCGTGCGCCCGAGGCCGGTCTGCACTTCATCGGCGACGAAGAGCGCGCCGTACCGGTGGCAGAGGCGCGCCGCCTCGGCGAGGTAGCCGGGCGAATGGATGTTCACGCCCTTGCCCTGGATCGGCTCGATGATGAGCGCCGCGACATCGCCCTTCGCGAGCTCGCGCTCGAGCGACGCGAGATCGTTGAACGCGATCTGGCGGCACTCGGGAAGGAACGGCGCAAAGCCGTGGCGGAAGCTGTCGCAGCCGTTGAGCGACACGGATCCGGACGACAGTCCGTGGAACGCCTTCGGCGCGTAGAGGAGCGCGGGGCGGCCGGTCGCGCACTTCGCGAACTTGATCGAGGCCTCGATGCCTTCGGTGCCCGAGTTCGTGAAGAACACATGGTCGAGCCCGCGCCCGATGCGGCGCTTCAGCTCGGCGGCCAGCAATCCCGAAAGCAGCGGCGCCTCGAACTGCACCATGCTCGCGAGGTCGAGCGAGAGCGCGTCCTCAAGCGCGCGGCGGATCGTCGGGTGGTTGCGGCCGAAGTTGCAGACCGCGTAGCCGCCGAGGAAATCGAGGTAGCGGTTGCCCGCGCGGTCGAAGAGATGCGGCCCCTCCGCGCGCACATAGTCGCGGTCGTAGCCGATCGTCCGGAGCACGGTTGCGAACCGCGGGTTGACATGCTCCGCGTGGAGCTCGTGTCCGCGGCCGGCGTTGCGCTCGAGGGTGGATCGGAGGTCAAAGGTCACGGAGAGATCCGGGGGGCCGAGGCGGGGGAGCGAGGCGGGGCAGCAAGTCAACCGAGCGGTCGCGGACGAGCAGGGTAGGGTCCGAGAGATTACCGCACCAAGCCTCGAAATCGGGGGAACGGTGTTCGACGGTGGCGGCGACCCCGGATGAATGCTGCAGTCTAGACGGATCGCACCAAAAGCCCGACCGGGAAGGTTCCACGAAAGCGCCAACTTCGACGGGAAATGCTTGTGAAAACGCAAATCGATCATACCTTGGACGCAGGCCAGGGGTCCCAAAATGCAGCATTCCAAAATGTCGACGACCGTCCGCGCCCTCGTCGGAGCCGCCAGCGTCTCGCTCGCCACTCTCCTCGCTTCCCCTGCGTTCGCAGACGGTCCCCAGTCCGTCGCGCGTCAGTGGAACGACACGATGCTGTCCTCGATCAGAAAGGACCGCGTCCGCCCACCTATCCAGGCACGAAACCTGTTCCACGCGTCGGTCGCGATGTACGACGCCTGGGCGGCCTATGAGCCGACCGCGCGCGGATACTTCTTCGCCGAGAAGATCGCGGCGAACGACATCGAGGCCGCGCGTCGCGAGTCGATCTCCTACGCGGCCTACCGCGTCATGAAGCATCGCTTCTCGACGAGCCCGAACGTGTCGCTCATCAATCCGATTCTCGACGCACGGATGTCGGCGCTCGGCTACCCGACCAACATCACCACCACCGTCGGCAACTCGCCGGCCGCGGTCGGCAACCGCATCGCGTCCCAGTTGATCTCGTGGGCCTTCACCGACAACGCACGCGAGCAGTTCGACCATGCGACCGCCGCCGGAACTTACCCCGATGTGAACCCGCCGCTGATCGTCGCGCTGCCGTTCAACTCGACCGTCGTCAATCCCAGCCGCTACCAGCCGCTCTCGCTCTCGTTTTTCGTCGATCAGAACGGCAACGTGATTCCGGGCGGATTCCCGCCGAAGCTCGCGCCCTACTGGGGATTCGTGCGGCCGTACGGATTGCTCGCTGGCGACATGGATCCAGCCCGCGGCGGCGTCTACTTCAATCCGCCGCCATGCCCGGTGCTGAACGGCTTCGACAACGCCACCTACCGCGACGGGCACGAGCAAGTCGTCATCAAGAGCTCGTGGCTGACGCCTGACGATGGCGTGACGATGGACATCTCGCCGCTTTCGATGGGAAACAACCCGCTCGGCGCCGACACGAATCCGGGCCGCACCATCAATCCCGCGACCGGGACGGCGTATGAGGCGAATGTCGTGAAGCGCGGCGACTGGGCTCGTTGCCTCGCGGAGTTCTGGGCGGACGGCCCGAGCTCGACGACTCCTCCCGGTCACTGGAACGAGATCGCGAGCCATGTCGTCGAGCACCCGGCCTTCGAGCGCCGGATGGGCGGCGTCGGTCCTGAGCTCGATGCGCTCGAGTGGGATGTCAAGATGTATGTGGCGCTCAATGGCGCGCTCCACGACGCCGCGATCTGCGCGTGGGGCGTGAAGGGCTTCTACGACAGCATGCGCCCGATCGGCGCCATCCGCTACCTCGCTCAGAGCGGGCAGTGCAGCGATCCGTCGCAGCCTTCATTCAGTCCCAACGGCGTCAATCTCGTTCCCGGAGTCATCGAACTCATCTCGGAGGCGACCACGGCGCCCGGGCAGCGTCACGAGGATCTGACAGGCTACGAGGGGCAGATCGCGTTCAAGAGCTGGCCTGGCGCACCGGCGGATCCGGCGAACGAGTACACCGGCGTGAAGTGGATGCTTGGCGGCGCGTGGGTGCCGTATCAGCGTCCGACCTTCGTGTCGCCTCCGTTTGCAGGCTATGTGTCGGGCCACTCGACCTACAGCCGTGCTGGTGCCGAGACCCTGAAGCGTCTCACAGGCACCGAGTACTTCCCGGGCGGCCTCGGAATCTACACCTGCGTTCAGAACCAGTTCCTCGTGTTCGAGGATGGCCCGAGCCAGACCTTCGACTTCCAGTGGGCGACCTACTACGACGCCGCCGACAACTCGGGGCAGTCGCGAATCCTCGGCGGCATCCATCCGTACTTCGATGACTACCCGGGTCGTGTGCTCGGCTCGCAGGCTGCGGCGCGCGCGTTCGAGCGCTCGATGACGCTGTTCGCGCCGATTCCGCCATGCGATGCGGACTTCAACGGCAACGGCACCATCGGAGCCGAGGATCTCGCCGCCGTGCTCGCGGCATGGGGCGGAAGCGATCTCTCGTTCGATCTCGACGGGGACGGAGCGGTCGCCGCGTCCGACCTCGCGGCGCTGCTTGCGGCGTGGGGACCGTGCCCGCAGTGAAGTGGAGCGCTCGTCCGAACGACACGCGTCGCTTGACCGCGCGCGGCTCGCGGACTGTCCGCCGCAGCGAATGAGGCGGAGGTCCTAGACCGCGATCGACGCGGCGCGCGTTGGCTGCACCGAGCTGCCTGCGTCGGCGAGCTCGAACAACACTCGTCCGCCGACCACGGTCATCGTGGCGCGTCCGCGCACGCTCCACCCGTGGAACGGACAGTTGCGGCTCTTCGACGCGAACGCATTCGCGTCGATCGTCCATTCGAGCTTCGGGTCGATGACGGTGACATCGCCGGGGGCGCCCTCGCGCAGCGTGCCGAGCCCGAGCGCGTCGAGCCCGCAGAGTTCCGCAGGGGTGCGCGTCATCAGTTCGATCATGCGCGGCCAGCCGATGACGCCGTCCTCGATCAGCGCCTTCGCGTACAGCGCCAGCGCGCAGTCGAGACCGATGATGCCGAACGGGGCGCTCGCGAAATCGCGAGCCTTCTCGGCGACGGTGTGCGGGGCATGGTCGGTCGCGAGCACATCGATGGTGCCGTCGGCGATCGCGGCCTTGAGTTCAGCGAGGTCGCGCTTCGTCCGAAGCGGGGGATTCATCTTGGCCTGCGTGTCGTAGCCCTCGCAGGCCTCGTCGGTCAGGAGCAGGTGATGCGGACTTGCCTCGCCCGAGCAGCGGATTCCCTCGGCGCGCGCGCGCCGCAGGATCGCGGCGCTGCCGCCCGACGACAGGTGCTGCGCGTGGTAGCGGGCGCCGATCGGCTTATTGAGCCGAACATCGCGCTCGACGATGATCTCTTCGGCTTCGCGCGGCCACGGCAGCAGTCCAAGCCGCGTCGCGACCGCACCCTCGTTCATCACGCCGCCTTCGCTGAGCTGGTGGTCCTGGCAGTGCTGCATGAAGGCCTTGCCAAGCGATGCGCAGACCTCGAGCACGCGGCGCATCATGGCAGGATTCATGATGCACTCGCCGTCATCGGAGAACGCGACCGCACCCGCCGATGCCATCGAGTGCATCGAGGCGAGCTGCTCGCCCTTGCGACCCACCGTCGCGGCGCCGACGACGAAGACACGCGCCTTCGCGGCCTCGCGCGCGGCCTGCTGCACGAAGCGCACCGTGGTCGCGGTGTCGATCGCCGGATTCGTGTTCGGCATGCAGCAGACGGTCGTGAATCCGCCCGCGACCGCAGAGGCGGTGCCGGTCTTCACGGTCTCCTTCGCCTCGCCGCCCGGCTCGCGCAGGTGGACATGCGGATCGATGAGACCCGGCGTCACGAGCATGCCGCCGCAGTCGATCACTCGCGCGCCAGACGGCGCATCGATGCTGCGTCCGGGCGCGACCTTCGCCACTCGACCGTCCACGACGAGCACATCGCCCTCCGCGTCGATCGATTGCGCGGCGTCGAGAATGCGTCCGCCGCGGAACAGGATCGTTCCTGAACTCACGGCTTCGGCTCCGCGGTGGCCGTTGGCTCAGAGGTGGTCTGCTCGAGCGCGGCGGGCTCGGCCGAGGGGGTGGGCGTGGGCGTCATGCTGCTGTCGACGGCCGGAATCTCGTTCTCTGCAGGAAGCGGCTCGACGGGCTTCTCGAGGCCGCCCGGCGGAAGAATCACCGCCTCCGCGATGAAGAGTACGCGGGTCTTCGGCTCGGTGATCGCGTCGATCTCGGCCTGGGACTTGCCGGCATCCATCGCGAGGTGCTTGAGGAACTCGACCGAGTGCTCCTCTCGGATCGAGAAGCCCACCGCGTGCACGAGCCTTCCGCGGGCGTTGCGTGGGATGAAGAACGCGTGATCCTTGTTCATCACAAGGACGCGGTTGCCTTCGGCGTCCTCGATCTCCAGCCAGCAGCCCATGGTGCGGCAGACATCGGACACCGTTCCGCTCAGCACGACCCGGCGGTCGGTGCCGGCGTACTCGCCGACTTCGGCCGCCGTGATCTCAGGGTCGACCTCGCGATGGGTCTGCACCAGCGAGCCGTAGACACTCCAGCCGTTGGCCGCGTCGTACTGCGCGCGGGTTGGCTGATGGCAGCCTGTCAGAAACGACAGGGAGGCCGCGAGGAGGGCGGCGGAGGCGAACAGGCGGCACGACGCGGGTCGGGATCGGAGCGACATGACGGCGATGATAGGAAATCGCGTGAATACGGGCGCAAGGCAAAAAGCACAGCGCCCGACGACTGTCGGGCGCTGCGAGTACGGGTTTCAGTCTGATCCTCGGTTGGCCGCGAACGGCTCAACGCATCGGTCAGCGCTGAATCGTTGGGGTTCAGCCCTTGGTGGCGGGGCACTTCGAGGCGCAGCTCGACTTGGCCGAGCAGTCGCTCTTGCCGCTGACGGCGCCGGGCGCCGACTTCGCAGCCGAGCACTCGCTCTTGGCCGAGCAATCGCTCTTGGTGCCGCAGCTCTTCTCGCCGACGGCGCCGGGAGCAGCCTTCGCAGCCGAGCACTCGCTCTTGGCAGCGCAGCAACCGCTCTTCTTCTCGCCGACAGCGCCCGGAGCAGCCTTGTCCTTGCAGGTGCTGTTGCACTTGCCGCAGCAATCAGCGCTCTTGGTGCCGACGGCGCCCGGAGCGGTGGAGGACTGCGTCGACGCGCAAGCGCCGAGGAAAGCGAAAGCCGTGAGGGCAGCGAGGGTAGCGATGGTCTTCATGTGAGGAGTCTCCTTCATCAGTGCCGAGATTCGCGTGTCGGGTCCAGTTTCGGAAGAATGGTCTGGCCAGACTCTGTTTCGTACTCCCGCGACACGCGGGTCGAGGACGACGCGACGGACCTTCCGTCGGGTCGTTCCTGGAGGACGGGCAATCGGCACAAAGATGCCCGACACTCCAGGAGACGCGAGTGTACCGAGCCAACCTTCGTGGGTTGAGGGGTGATCGCGCGGATTTCGCGCAGGTTTGCACCCGCAGAGCGCCTACATTGGAGCGGTTATGGCGACGCACCCGCACCATGGCAGCGAGAACCGCGGCGAATCGGAGCCCGATGGCCCCTCCGAGACGCGCGAGGAAAGGCTTGGCCGCCTTGCTCGCAAGGCGCGGATGCTGCCCGATGTGCCAGGGGTCTACCTGATGAAGGACGCCGCGGGAACCGTCCTCTATGTCGGGAAGGCCTCCGTCCTGCCGCAGCGCGTCTCGAGCTACTTCCAGCCGTCGGCGGATCTCGGACCGCGCAAGCAGCCCATGCTCGATGTGGTCGAGGATTTCGACTTCATTCCCTGCGAAGGCGAGTGGGAGGCGCTCCTCATGGAGGCGCGGCTCGTCAAGGACATCCATCCGCCGTTCAACGACCGGCTGCAGGACGACAAGACCTTTCCCTATCTCGCCGTGACGATGCGAGACGATTTCCCGGGCGTGTACATCACGCGCGAGCCGGCGAACGAGCGATTCAAGGGTGCGCGCATCTACGGCCCGTTCGTCTCCGTCGGTGCGTTGCGGCACGCGATGCAGCTCCTCCAGCGCGTCTTCAAGTACCGAACCTGCGAGCTCGAGATCATCGAGGGCGACCCGAAGAATCGGCTCTTCCGCCCATGCCTGCTCGCGGCAATCAACCAGTGCACCGCACCGTGCGCCGCGCGCATCTCGAAGGACGAGTACCGCGCCGACATCGAGCGCTTCCTGCGGTTCCTCGGCTCGAAGCGCAGCGCGATGCTGCGCGAGATGCGCGAGGAGATGGAGTCCGCGAGCGCGCGGCTCGAGTTCGAACGCGCTGCGGTGCTGCGCGACCAGATCAAGGCGATCGAGAAGCTCGACGAGCGCGAGACGCGCGGAAGCGCGCGTGGCGACGACACGGAGTTCGACTGGCAGCCGGAGGCGACGGGATTCGTGCAGGATCCCGCGGCCGGCGTCCGCAGCCTCATGCGCGCGCTGGGCGCGGATGAGCCGATCCGCTGCATGGAGGCAATCGACATCGCGCATCTTCGCGGCGGCGAAACCGTCGCTTCAAAGGTCTGCTTCATCGACGGGCGCCCCTTCAAGGAGGGCTACCGTCGCTACAAGATCACGAGCGTCACGAACGACGACTACAGCGCCATGCGCGAGGTGGTGAGCCGTCGGTACCGCGAGGCGGGCGACGGGAACGAGCTCTATCCCGATCTCATCCTGATCGACGGCGGCGTGGGGCAGTTGCGGGCGGCGCTCGATGCATTCGCGCAGTTGCGCGTGCAGCCGCCGCGCGTCATCTCGCTCGCGAAGAAGGAAGAGCTCATCTACACGACCGCAAGCAACGAGCCGATCCGCCTTGGCCGCGAGCACCTCGGGCTTCGGCTCTGCCAGGCGATCCGCGACGAGGCGCACCGCTTCGCGCAGCACTACCACCATCTTCTGCGCGAGAAGAGCCTGCTCGGAGAGACCGCGTCGAAGGTTCGCAAGAAGCGAGCCATCAAGAAGCTTCAGGACGAGCACGACGCCCAGACGGGCGACAGCAGTGCCTCGGGCGGCGATCCCTGACCAGGCGCGGTGCCTCTCGACTCCTGGCGAAGAGATGCTGCTCCGTCTGAAGGCAGCCTCCGCTCACCGGCCTCGACGAGGTCGTCGGGATCCTTTGCGATCATCCGAAGGTCCGAGTCGCCTGACCGCCCGAGGTGGCCGGGTCCGAATTCTCGCGCGCAAACGATCGTCACAAAGCGGATAACCGTCGCTCTGCCGCAGGCGATGCGAAAAAGTATCGATTCTCGTGTGCCATCACTGAGGACAAAGGTCAGTAATTCTGTTGTTCTTGAAGTGTGCCGCCGACTCCGATCAACGCGGTGTTAGTGTCGTTGAGGACAAGAACGGGCACATACGGCTCGATTGCGTGCGTAAATCACTCAGATGAACGGTCTTAGGGGCTGAAGTCATGGAAGAAGCCATTGTGGACATCCGGAACGCCGCAGCGATGGAGACCCTCTTTGACGAGGAAGCCATGGCCGCATGGGAACTGCTGCGGCGACGGGGCAAGCCAACCCCGGCCGTCGAGGTCGCGCGGGTGACCCATCTCGACTTCATCACGGCGCAGCGCAAGCTCGATCGACTCCACGAGCACGGACTCGTCGAGCTGCTTCCGGCGCGAGCAGGTCGGCGCGTGCCGACCTACCGCACCACCTGCAAGCGGATCGGGATCGTGCTTCGGTCGAATGACAAGGAAGACTACGCGCTCTGGGACAGCTATGGAGTCCGCGTCCGTGAGGCGGCCGAGAGGCTTGCGCGGAACCAGCGTCCGCTTGGGGAGTCGACCGCGGACGAGCGCGCACGCGCGTTCTATGTCATGCCGCTTCGGCTCTCGCAGTTCGAGATGGCCGAGCTGCGGCATCGGCTCGATGACCTCACGGCGTTCCTCAGAATGCTGCAGGAGAGACACTCGGGCGAGCGGGGGGAAGACGACTTCGGGTGCAACTACCGCTTCGAGATGCAACTGCAGCCGCTCGCGGAGCCGATGCTGCCGCAGCCAGTCGTGCTGATGCGGCTGATCGATCGAGAGCCTTCGCACGGCGTCGACCGGGTCGATCCGATGATGCGGCTCTCGCAGCGGGAACGGCAGGTTGCGCAGTGCATCGTTCGCGGGCGATCTCGCAGCGAGACCGCGGAGGAATTGCTGCTGCGCCCAGGCACGATCGCGACGCTGACGAAGCGCATCTACCGCAAGCTTGGCGTCACCAACCGCATCGAGCTCGCGCGCTGCTTCAGCAATGTGCAACGAGGAACCCCGGACGCGGTCGCGTGACGCACCGCGGTTCGAGGCGAGAAGTGCCTGTGACGCCGGTCACGCCGGGCTTGGAAGCGCGTTGCCGAGATCCGGGCCAGCCGCGTTGTCATCGGAGAGCCGTCCGCCGAGCGTGATCGGCTTCGGCTTCGCAGCCTCGCCCGCAAGGAGATCGGCCACCGTCGGCTTGCCGATCGACTCGCCGCGCATCAGCCGGTCGACATCGTCGCGCGAGAGCGTCTCGTACTTGAGCAGCGCCTCGGCCACCGCAACGACCTTGTCCCAGTTGTCGGTGAGCAGTTGCTGCGCGTGCGTGTACGCCTCGTCGATGATGCGCCGCGTTTCCTCGTCGATGATGCGCGCGGTCTCGGGCGAGTAGTCCTTCTCGGGGAGATAGAGCTCGCGCGAGTCGCTGCCGGCGTAGTTGACGAAGCCGAGGCGGTCGGACATGCCCCACTGGAGAATCATGGCGCGCGCATACTGCGTGGCCATCTTGATATCCATCGAGGCGCCCGAGCTCGTGTCGGCCGTCTTTCTCTCCTCGGCGATGCGGCCGCCGCAGAGAACGCGCAGGGTCGCGAGGACATGCTTGCGGCCGTAGCCGTACCGGTCCTTCTCGGGAAGCGAGAAAGTCGCACCCATCGCCTGTCCGCGAGGGATGATCGTCACCTTGTGCAGCGGATCCGCATGCTCGAGGAGCACCTGGAGCACCGCATGGCCCGCCTCGTGGTAGGCCGTGGCGACGCGCTCCTGCTGCTCGATCTTGCGGCTCTTGTTGGCGCGACCCCAGCGAACCTTGTCGCGTGCTTCCTCAAGGTCCGCAAGCTCGACGAAGTCCTTGTCGGCCATCGTCGCGATGATCGCGGCTTCGTTGATGAGCGCCGCGAGATCGGCGCCGGAGAACATCGGCGTTCCGCGAGCGACCGTCTCGAGGTCGACATCGGGCGCGAGCTTCACCTTCTTGGCGTGCACCGCGAGGATCTGGCGGCGTCCGACGAGGTCGGGGAGGTTGACGGCGACCTGGCGGTCGAAGCGGCCGGGTCGGGTGAGCGCGGGGTCGAGCACATCGGGGCGGTTGGTCGAGGCGATGACGATCACCTGCGTGTTGGCGTCGAAGCCGTCCATCTCAACGAGAATCGCGTTGAGCGTCTGCTCGCGCTCGTCGTGACCGCCCGAGCTGAATCCGCCGCCACGGCGTCGGCCGACGGCGTCGATCTCGTCGAGGAAGATGATGCACGGCGAGTTTTCCTTGGCCTGCTTGAACAGGTCGCGCACGCGGCTCGCGCCCACGCCGACGAACATCTCGACGAAGTCGGAGCCGGAGATCGAGAAGAACGGGACATCGGCCTCGCCGGCGATCGCCTTGGCGAGCAGCGTCTTGCCGCAGCCCGGCGGGCCGGACAGCAGGACGCCACGGGGAATGCGGCCACCGAGTCGGGAGAAACGCTTCGGATTCTTGAGGAACTCGACGATCTCCTGCACTTCTTCCTTGGCTTCATCGACGCCCGCGACATCGCCGAAGGTGACCTTGACCTGCTCCTTCGTCTGCATGCGGTGCCGGCTCTTGCCGAAGCTTCCGAGCATGCCGCCCGGTCCGCCGCCTGCGCCACGCATCGAGCGCGCGATGAACCAGATCACGCCGATGATGAGGATGACCGGGAGGAGATTGGCGAGGATGATGGGCCAGTAGGACGGCTCGACGACCTTGAAGTCGTAGCCGGCCGCTTCGATGTCCTTGCGGTAGTAATCCTGGTCGGGAATGACGACGACGAAGACGGGCTGCGCGCCCTTCTCCGAGGACCATCCGGGCGTGTTGGGCTTCACCTTCGCGGTGACGCGGCTGCCCTCGATGACGATCGACTCCGACTCGATGCTCTTCGCCTTCACGAGATTGACGAAGTCGCTCCACTTGACTTCCTTCTGTCCGCCGAAGGGCGAGCTGAAGGCCATGATGAGCAGAGCCACGATGAAGGTGGCGAGCACCCATCCGAACACCTGTCGACCGCCGCGGTTGGGCGGCAGCGGTGGCGGACCGCCAGGCTGGTTGCCGCCGTCGTTGCCGCCGGGACGGTTGCCGCCCTGGCGATTGCCACCATCGGAGTCGGACATCACGACGCGCAGGTCGCCGCGGCGGATCAGGGAGTGGTTCTGGCTTGGCATCTCGTGCATGCTTGGTCGTTTCTGCCGCAAAGGGCTGGCCATTCTAGTCACTGAATCGCGCACGGCTCGGGAACGAGCACGCACCGCCGCCGATTCATTGGTCGGCAATCCAAACGGCGGTGCGTGACCAGAACTCCCCGGGTTCGGTGGAATTTCGGGAGAATGCCGAAACGGGTTTCACCCGGACGCGTCGGCCGCTACCAATTCGACTGCATTGCCCCGACCAGATCGCGGGCAAGCGACTCGACGGCCGCGAAACGGCCGAGTTCCAGCGGTTCGCGAGCCGGGTAGGAGGGCACGAAGAGTGCGGTGGACTCGACGCCTTCGCGGGCGACGATCCGTTCACCGCTGCGGAGATCGACCCACTCGAAGTCGACGCGGATGCGCACCATCATTTCATTCGCAAGCCCGGTGGTCGGATCCTTGGAGAGCTCGACGAGATCGACGGAGGTGATGGTGCCGCGAAGGATCGTGTCGGCCGCGACCTCGGACATCACCTTGTACGGAGTCGAGCGCTCGACTTCGGTCACCAAGGCGTGGGCGAGATCGGTCTCGAAGTTCCGCATGTAGCTCTGGTTGCGGAAGATCGGCAGCGCGACGCTTCGGTACTTCGTCGGGTAGGGACTCGTCGCCGCGTAGCCCTCTGCGGGGGTCGAGGCGCAGCCGCCTGAGATCGCGCCTGCGGAAACGCAGGCGAGCGCAAGCACCGCGAGCGATCTCGGTCGGGCGCCCTGTTGGAGCCGCATCACTTCGCGCCCTCCTTCGGTGCGCCTGCCGCATCGGGCTGCGCCGCTGGCTCGCTCGGGGGCAATGGGATCGTCTCGGCTGCCGGCATCTCGTCCCACTCGATCTTCAGCAGCGCCTTGCGCATCGCGCGATAGTCGGGCGCGTTCTTGATGACGCTCTCCGGAACCTGCTTGAGGATGTCGGGGATGATGCGGAGCGCCTCGAGCGTGGCGATCGAGGTCGGATGGCGCTGCACGAGGCGACGAATCGACTGCTCGGCCGAGATCGGGTCGTTCACCTCGAGGTACCAAGAGGCGGTCGAGAGGAACTTGGCAGCCTCAGACTCCTCGATGCGGGTGAGGATCGCGGTCGCGCCCACCTGCTGCGCGAGACCCGGCTGCAGCGCCTGCAGCGAGCGCAGCTTGGCGCGCGCCTCGAGCAGGCCGCTCGCGTCGTACTCGGGGCCGCGGAATCCGGCGATGTATGCGTAGATCAGGCGAAGCCGCGCCTTGTTGATCTGGGCGCTGCGCGGATAGTTCTCGATGAACAGGCGGTAGGACTCGGCCGCCATCATCATCTCGCGGCGGTTGAAGTAGAAGTCGGAGAGCTCCATGCCCGCACGCTCGGCAAGCTCGCTTCCCGGCAAGCGCTCCTGGATGCGGATGAGAAGCTCCTGCGCCTCCTCGCTCGCATCGAGGATGCGAACGGTGCCGAGCAGGCGCTTCTTGAGGCCCTTTGCGTACGAGGTCGCGATCTCGAGCTCGCGCTCGAGCGTCGGGATGAACACATCGCTGCCGGCGTAGCGCCGCGCGATTTCCTCGTAGTCGAACAGCGCCTCGTACTCATCGCCCTCCGCGAGCGTCGCATCGCCGCGGATCAGAAGCGCGTCGGGTCGGTAGCGCGAGAGCGGGTAGCGCTCGATGAACGCATTCGCGAGATTCTTGGCACGCGACGCCTCGCCGTTGAGAAGCGCGCGACGCGCTGCGAGAAGCTGCGCCTCCTCGCTGGCCGGATCGACATCCGCGACCTTCTGCCAGCGGTCGAGTGCGTCGAGCGTGTACTTCTCGGCCTGCGCGAAGGCTGCTGCCGACACGCACAGCGCGAGCGAGGCCGCGGCGAGGAAAGTGGAAGGCGAACGCGCCATGGCGCCGATGGTACGCGCGATTCGCCGTGTCCTCAAACGCGCGAATTCGTCGTGCGGAAGCGGCAAGGGCATGGCGAGGCGCCGAGGATCGCGGTGGTTCCGATGCAAGTGGCCGTCATCTCCAACCCCGTCTCCGGATCGGGCCGATCTGCGGCGACCGCCGCAGCGATCGAGCGTGAGATCGCGGCGCGCGGCTGGACCTGCGTGCGTGTGGCGACCGAGCGAGCGGAGCCCGCGCAGTGGCTCGATCCCACGCTCGGCTCGGTCGACGCCGCGGTGGTTGCGGGCGGCGACGGCGCGCTGCGCATGGTCGCGCCGAGCGCGGCGCGGCTGTCGGTGCCGCTCTGGCACGCGCCGTGCGGAACGGAGAATCTCTTCGCCCGCGCCTTCGGGATGTCGCGCGATCCGCAGGTGATCGGGCGGGCGATCGAGGCGCGCATCATCCACCGCGTCGATCTGGCGGACGCCAACGGCGTTCCCTTCGCCATCATGGCTTCGCTGGGCTTCGATGCCGCTGTCGTGCACGCGCTCGCGGCTCGCCGCAGGGGCGGCATCACGCGCTGGAGTTACGCCATGCCGATCCTCGAGGTCGTCCGCGACTGGCGACCTCCCGAACTGGCGTGGCAGATCGATGGCGAGCGCGAGCTGCTCGGGCGAGGCATGGTGGTGGTCGGAAACCTGCCGCACTACGCTCGCGGTCTCAACCCGGCCGCGCGTGCGGTGGGGGACGACGGTCTTCTCGACGCCGTGTTCATCCCGGCGGGGTCTGCGCTCGAGCTGCTGCCGTGGATTCCCTTGCTCTGGACGGGCGTGCACCTTCGGCATCCGGCGCTTCGCGAGCGTCGTGGGGCCGAGATCGTGCTTGAGTCGGCTCCGGCGAGCCCGTTCCAGTTGGACGGGGACGCGGTCGAGGGAGGGGCGGTCGGGCGGCTCTCGCTGCGCTCGCGGCCAGGGGCGCTTTCGCTGCTCAGGGCGCCCTGAGGCGGTTTCGGGCGCTCGAACAGCGGCGAAGTCCGTCGTTTTCGACCCCGCCCGCGTCACCGTCATGATCGGACTCCCGCGAAACCCTCAAGAAGCGCCTTTGGCGCGACGATGTTCCACCCAGACACCGTCGAGTCATCGACTGGGCTGTGTCCCCGTGGATGGTCGATCAAGGGCGTTGGAGCCTGGGTCGGCCATTTCCCGTCCGCGGGCTCAGGGTTCGGGAGGTTCTCGTCATGGCTGACAAGAAGGAATCGAAGGCTGAGGGCGAGGGTGGCGAAGCCCCCAAGAAGTCCGGCGGCATGAAGTTCATCATCATCGTGCTCGTGCTGCTCGCAGTCGAGGGCGGCGCCTTGTACTTCTTCCTTTCGCGCGGCTCTCCGAAGCCTGTCGAGGCTGCCGAGCCTGTCGTCGTTGCGAATCCCGAGGACGAGAAGCTCGTCGAGCTGCTCGTGCTCGACGATCGCCTCGTGAACGACCGCACCGGCATCAGCTACCTCTACGAAACCGAGATCTACGTCAAGGTTCGCAAGAAGGACGAGACCTGGGTCAAGGACGAGATCGAGCGCAGCAAGAACGAGATCCGCGCCCAGGTCGGCGGCATCTGGCGCACCGCGGAACCGACCCACTTCCAGGAGCCGCTCTTCGAGACGCTGACGCGTCGCGTCGAGACCGTGCTGCGCGAGCGCTTCGACCACAAGTCGAGCGACGGAAAGTCGGTGGTCGACCGCTGCGTGCTGGTGGTCGGAACGGGCATCCGAATCAACCGCTGACCCGCGATCCAATCCAATGAACTCGAGCGCCGCACGGGCTTTCCGCGCGGCGCTTCTTCTTTGGGCGGGGCCCGCCGGGGGAAGACGCGCAGGAACTGCGCATGAAAGGCCGAGGCTGCCTCGACGATTCTCTGCAGGCGCAAGCCTTGCGCTGCCGATCAACGACCGTCGCGCATTCCCGAGAGGCAGGACGCTTCCCGGCGCGGCGATCAGGAACCACAGGCGGAGCCTGTCACGAGCCCTGAATTATGGCAGAAATCAACGAAAACCCAACCGATGGCGGCACCCCGGGCAGCTCCGCAGCTCCCATGGGTCTGCCCGACTTCAGCCGCCCCGGCCCGCACTCGAACGACTCCTCGGGCATCGGCGTGCTCGGCGATGTGTCGCTGCAGGTGCGCATCGAGCTTGGCCGCACCAAGATGCTGGTCGAGGATGTGCTCAAGCTCAACGCCGACTCGGTGGTCGAGCTCGACAAGGCCGCAGGCGACCCGGTCGACATCTATGTGAACGGCCGCCGCATCGCGCGAGGCGAGGTGCTCGTGCTCAACGAGAACTTCTGCGTTCGTGTGAGCGAGATCCTCGAGCCCTACGACGCGGCAGGCTGAGTTTCGCGCAGGAAGTGCGAGTGATTCGCCGCGAGCCGCGCGAATCCTCGACGGCGGCCGAAAGAGGTCGCGTCCGCGAGTGATGTTTCGAGTGCGATGATCGACAGAGCTGATTGACGAGTGACGATCGATGAGCCTCGCGCGCGTCCGCCGCGCAGGGCAGGAGGCACGCGGACAACCCAAGCGGAGCTTGGGCACTACAGCCAGGATGGCGCATGCAGAACACCCGCACGGATTCTCCGTTCCGCCCGCGACTCGGTCGCGTCGCGATCTCGGCCCTCCTCCTCGCGCTCTCCGCAGTTCCGGCTGCGGCGGCTGCGCAAGCCCAAGCGAATCCAGCAAAGCCTGACGGAAGCGCCGCGAGAGCGCAGGCGCCGGCCCGCGCCGCGCGCCCGCTTGTTCCCGCCGGGCCCACCAGCACCAACACTCCGGTCGACGCAACCACGCCCGCCGCACCGGCGGCGCCCGCCGACCCGACGCCTGAGAAGATCGGAACGGGCGGCGTCGTCGAGCTGACCTCGCTTGACCCCGAGCCCGCGCCGGCGCGCGACACGGTGGTGATCCCCACCGAGCTCGACCCGGGCACGCCCGTCCCGCCGCCCACGCGAAGCGCTTCGGCTGGTCGACCGCTCGGAAAGGCACAGTCCAACGACGCCGCGGCGGCCACGGCCGCAACCAGCTCCGACGATCGCTCGCTTGCGGCGGGATCCGAGTCGAGCGGCGCGTTCATGGGTCAGGTGGTTCCGACCGCACTCGCGCTCGGTGCGGTCATCGCGGTCATCTTCATCGCCCGCGCGCTCGTGAAGCGCTTCGGCGACCGTCTCGGCGGCGGCAAGCGTCCCTCCGGCGTGGTCGAGGTGCTCGCGCGCTATCCGTTCGCGCGCGGACACCACATCGTGCTGATCAAGGTCGGTCGGCGCATCCTCGTCACCCACCAGAGCGCGCAGGGCATCACGACCCTCAGCGAGTTCACCTCGCATGCGGAGGTCGCGGACCTGATCGCCCGCTGCGAGGCAGGCGCGCGCGGAACCGACCAGTTCACCTTCGATTCGCTCCTGCGCAACTCCGACCGTGACTTCGATGCGCCGGTCCTCGCGGATCGCCGCTCGGCCGTCAAGCCGCAGCGCAACGACGCGCGCTCAAGCCTTCCTGCGTCGGTTCGCGGCGCCGAGATCGAGACGATCGACCTCACCCGACGCCGTGGGGTGGCCCGATGATGTCGCTGCTTGCGCAGGCTGCGCCCGCGCTTGACTCGATCAATCCGATCGGCGTCGTCGAGGATGCCGCGAAGAACGTGCCCGGCTTCGAGGGCGGGCTCAGCGCAGCGCTGAATGTCCTGCTCCTGCTCACGATCCTCACGGTCGCGCCGGCGATCCTCATCCTCTGCACCTCGTTCACGCGCATGGTGGTGGTGCTCGGCCTTCTCCGCCAGGCGCTCGGCACGCAGACGCTGCCGCCTTCGCAGGTGATCGTCGGCCTCTCGGTGCTGCTGACGGCGGTGGCGATGGGCCCGACCTTCACGCGCATGTGGGACGAAGGCCTCGGGCCGTACGCGCGCGGCGAGCAGAAGAACCAGCTCGTTGCGTGGGAAGGCGCGAAGAAGCCGCTGCGTGAGTTCATGATCGCGCAGATCGAGGCGACTGGAAACGTGCCCACGGTGCTCATGATCCTCGAGCACCGCGGCGTCGATGTGTCCTCGCCGGAGGAGCTCACCTGGGAGGAGGATGTCGATCTTCTCACCCTCATCCCCTCGTTCGTGATCTCGGAGCTCAAGACCGCGTTCCTCATCGGCTTCCGCATCTACCTGCCGTTCCTCGTGATCGACATGGTGATCTCGAGCCTGCTCGTCTCGATGGGCATGATGATGCTGCCGCCCGTCCTCGTCTCGCTGCCGTTCAAGCTGCTGCTGTTCGTCCTCGTGGACGGATGGTCGCTCGTCGTCGGCTCGCTGCTCAGCGGAGTCATGGCTCCGCTCGGAGGTACCTGATGGATCTCGAGGCCATCGATGTCGTTCGCGACGCCTTCATGCTGATGCTGCTCATCAGCGCGCCGATCCTGGTCGTCGGACTCGTCGTCGGTCTCGTGGTGAGCGTGATGCAGGCCGTCACCCAGATCCAGGAGCAGACGCTTGTGTTCGTGCCGAAGATCCTCGCGATGGTGGCGGCGACGATCGCGCTTCTCTCGTGGATCACCGTGAAAATGATGGAGTTCTCGGCGGAGATGTTCTCATGGTCGCCCGTGACGGGCTCCTGAGCGAAACCGCAGTTGATTCGCAGCGATGAACGCGCTCGACGCACTTTCCCAGCACCTTGTGCCCGCCGTCATGGTGGTGTCGCGCATCTCCGGCATGGCGGTGCAGGGGCCGCTGCTGTCCTCGCCGGCGATCCCGCTGCGCATCAAGGCGCTGCTCGTCGCATCGCTCGGGCTCGCGGTCTACCCGACGGTCGCGGCGAACGCGGAGCTGCCGTCGTCGGTGACGCTCGGTCTCGCGGCGGGGCTCGTGGTGCTCGAGTTCGGCATCGGCGTGTTCATCGGATTCATGGCTTCGATGCCGCTCTACGCCGCGCAGTTCGGCGGTCTCTCGATGGCGCAGCAGATCGGCCTTGGCTTCGCGCGGTTCTACAACCCGGCGCTCGGCGACGAGTCCGATGCGCTGGAGCAGATCTTCTTCTTCCTCGCGCTTGCGGTGTTCCTCTCGCTCGGTGGCCTCGAGTCGATGGTCTCCGCGGTGGTGGGCAGCTTCAACTCGCTGCCGGCCTCGTCGGTTCCCGCGATGCTCATGGGCGCATCGGTGGACTCGCCGCTGGGCATCTTCACCGGCGCGCTCAGCGCGTCGTTCGAGCTCGGCCTGCGCGTGGCGATGCCACTCCTCGCCATCGTGTGCCTCGAGACCGTGGTGATGGGCTACCTCTCCCGAAGCGTCCCGCAGCTCAACATCATGTCGATCGGTTTCCCGATGCGCATCGTGCTCGGGCTTGCCGTCATCATCGCCTCGCTCGCGGCCATCGACGAGGCGATCGTCGACGGCACCGTGGGCACGCTCGAGGCGCTCCTCATCGCGACCAGCGCCGAGAGCGGGGGTGGCGCATGACGTCCCAGGCCTGTCCGCAAACCTCACAGAGGAGTGTCCATGGCTGACGACATGGGCGAACGCACGGAAGACGCGACGCCGAAGAAGCGTCGCGAGGCCCGCGAGGAGGGCAACATCGCCCGCTCGCAGGACGCGTCCAGCGCGATCCTGCTGCTTGGCGGCGTGCTTGTCCTCTCCGCCGGCATCAAGCCGTTCATCGGCTCGCTTGCATCGATCCTCGAGAAGGGGCTCGTCGGCGACCACCTTGCGAGCGGCATTCGCCCCGAGGAGGTCGCCGAGGCGGTCTTCCCGCCGTTCCTCGAGGGAATCATCGCGTCGATGCCGCTCATCCTCGGCGCAACCGTCATCGCCATCCTCGCCCAGCTCTGGCAGGTCGGGTTCATGGTGTCGGACAAGGTGCTCGAGCCCAAGTTCGAGCGCATCAATCCCCTGAGCGGGTTCGGCCGCATCTTCGGACTCCAGGGCGTCATCAAGACCGCCATGGACGTGCTGAAGGTCGTGGTGGTCGGTTGGATCGCGTGGAGCTTCGGCTCGGGGATCCTGCCGCACATCGTGGCGTTGCCCGAGGTCGGCCTCCTGCGCGGATTCGAGGAGATCGGCTCGCTCGGACTCACGCTCGCGATGCAGGCCGGCGCCGCGCTGATCGTGCTCGGCCTCCTCGACTACGGCGTGCAGTGGTTCAAGCATGAACGCGACCTTCGCATGACCAAGCAGCAGGTGAAGGAGGAGTTCAAGGAGTCTGACGGCGATCCCGAGGTGAAGCAGCGCCGCATGAAGATCGCGCGCCAGCTCGCGTCGCAGCGCCTGCAGAGCGCGGTTCCCAAGGCGGATGTGATCGTCACGAACCCCGAGCACATCTCGGTGGCGATTCAGTACGACGCGACGACGATGGCCGCGCCGCGGATCGTGGCCATGGGCGCCGACGAGATCGCGTTCCGCATCCGGCAGATCGCGATGAAGCACAACATCCCGATCGTGGAGCGCAAGCCGCTGGCGCGCGCGCTCTACGCGAAGGCAAAGGTCGGGCAGGAGATTCCACCGGACCACTACAAGGCCGTCGCCGAGATCCTGGCCTATGTCTATCGGCTCAAGGGCAAGGCGGTGGCGTGATCGGCGGGATGGGAAGCGGGGGAGTCGAGAGACGCGGCGAACGATGACTGAGGCGAACCCCGGCCGGAAGCGGTGAAGGGAACGCAAACGAACGCAAGGAAGGCACGGCAGGCATGGCAGACGCGACTGCAGACCAGAACGCAGGAATCCCCCGGATCTTCCACCTCGTGGCGAAGTACCGGCACCTCATCGTGCCCTTGTCCTTCCTTGGCCTCGTCGGCGTGCTGGTCGTGCCGCTGCCGTCGATGGTGCTCGACCTCCTGATCTGCATCAACATCGCGATCGCCGCCATCGTGCTGATGACGACGATCTACATGCGGAAGCCGCTCGATTTCAGCGTGTTTCCCGCGCTCCTCCTCGGCACCACGCTGTTCCGCCTCGTCCTCAACGTGGCGACGACGCGACTGATCCTCTCGATCGAGTCGAAGGACCCTGCGACCGCCTCGACGGCGGCGGGTCATGTGATCCAGGCGTTCGCGAACTTCGTCGCGGGTTCGAACGCCGTCGTCGGCACGATCATCTTCATCATCCTGGTGATCGTGCAGTTCGTGGTCATCACCAAGGGCGCCACGCGCATGTCCGAAGTCGCCGCGAGGTTCACGCTCGACGCGATGCCCGGCAAGCAGATGGCGATCGACGCCGACCTCTCGGCAGGCGTGATCTCCGAGAAGGACGCGCGTGCCCGCCGCGAGGAGATCTCCCGCGAGGCGGATTTCTACGGCGCGATGGACGGTGCATCGAAGTTCGTGCGCGGCGATGCGATCGCGAATCCGCCGATGATGTTGATGACGGTGATGATGATGCCGGCGATCGCGAAGTTCCAGCTCGGCTGGTCCGCGACCGAGGCGATGAAGACCTTCATGCTGCTCGCGATCGGCGACGGCCTTGCGTCGCAGCTGCCAGCGTTCCTCGTGGCGATCGCGGCCGGCCTCATCGTGGCGCGCGCCGGCGGCGGCAAGACGGTCGGCGAGGAAATCCCCGCCCAGCTCTCCTCGCAGCCTTGGGCGATGTACCTGATCGCCGGCTTCCTGTTCCTCCTCGGCTTCACGCCGCTTCCGACGATTCCGCTCTTCGGTGCGGCGCTCCTCCTCGCGGGCACTGCGTACGCGATGCAGTGGCAGAAGAAGAGGGAAGCCGCGAACGAGGTCGATCGCGTGCGGCAGGAGGCGATGGCCAAGCCGCCCGAACAGCCCAAGGTGGAGGAACTCCTCTCGGTCGACACCCTCGAGCTCGAGGTCGGCTACGGCCTGGTCTCCCTCGTCGACGCCTCGCGCGGCGGCGACCTCCTCGATCGAATCGCCGGTATCCGCCGGCATCTCGCGGTCGAGCTCGGGCTGGTGATGCCCTCGGTGCGCATCCGCGACAACATGGAGCTCGAGCCCAACGCCTACCGGGTCAAGGTGCGCGGTGCGGCCATCGGCTCCGGGTTGGTCTATCCGACTCTGCTCATGGCGATGGACTCGGGACTGGCGCATGGCCAGCTCGACGGGTTCCGGACCAAGGAGCCTGCGTTCGGCCTCGAGGCGATCTGGATCGAGCGTGGACTGAAGGACAAGGCGGAGAGCTCGAACTGGACGGTCGTCGACGCGACGAGCGTCCTGGCGACCCACCTCAGCGAGCTCGTCAAGCGTCACGCCGACGAACTGTTGACCCGCGAGGAGGTCACCAACCTCATCGCGCAGTTGAAGCAGAAGACGCCGAAGCTGGTGGAGGACCTGATTCCGGCGCTTGTCAAGCCGAGCGACATGCAGAAGATCCTGCAGGCGCTGCTCCGCGAGCGAGTGCCGATTCGCGACCTGGAGACCATCGTCGAGACACTCGCCGAGTGGATCCCGCACACCAAGGACCACGATGTGCTCGTCGAGTACGTGCGCAACGGCCTGCGCCGCGCGATCTGCGCCCAATACAGCGAGATCGACGACCGTGGGCGCTCGCGGCTCCGCTGCGTCACGATGGATCCGGCGCTCGAGGACACGATCTCGGGTTACATCGACCGCAGCCCTGCGGGCACGACCTTCTCGATTCCTCCGGCGCTTGCCAATCGCGTCGCCCGCGCGGTGGCCGAGACCGCCCAGCCCCTCGCCGAATCGGGGCGGAAAGTCGTCGTGCTGGCGTCGCCGTCGGTTCGCGCGCAGGTTCGTCAGATTCTCGAGCCGCACATTGCGGAGGTTGCCGTCCTCGGGTACAACGAGGTGGTCCGCGGAACCGATGTGGAAAGCGTCGGGCTCGTGCAGCTGGCGTCGAACGCGATGGAGTCTCCAATCGCTGGCGCCGCCTGAGCATGCGCCCCGAAACAAACCTCGGTCGCGGGCCTTCTCCTTTGCCGGAACGGCTGGTCGGTATGTTCGACCCACCGGAGCGGCAGGCCTGAAACGCCCCTTCGTCTGTGGGTGCGAAGGCAGGGAGTCGATTGGGGCGAAAGGTGTCGTGGCCGCGCGAGGCGGCGTGCAGCGTTCGTCGCTGGCGTCGGGTCCTTGCGGATGCTTCGGGACGGAGTTCCCTGAGGTTTCGTGCGGCGGCGTGTGTGCGAGCGTGCTAGGAGGGCACCCCCATGAGGCAAGCACTGAGCCAGCAGACAAATCAGCAGGGTTCAAGCCGAAACTCGGCAGGTCGCGCTTCCGCGCAGCCCAGTCTCAAGCTGAAGACCTACCGCGCCTGGACGATGGCCGAGGCACTTGCCACCGTGAAGGCCGATCTCGGCAGCGATGCGATCATCCTCCATACGCGCACCTTCGAGCGCGGCGGACTCTTCGGGTTCGGTCGCCGCACCGTGGTCGAGTTGACGGCCGCGCGCGCTGCGGACATGCCCGCAGAGCCTGCGGCGCCCGAGCCGCGCGCAGTGACGCGCACCGCATCGGTCGAGCCGAAGGAAAGCCTGCGCATGTCCGCTGCGGCTCGCGCGTACGGCTCGCAACCAGCTGCCGCCGCCAGCAACAGTTCGGATGAGGCCGGGTTCAACCTCGAGGCAGAGCGCGAGAAGACGCGCCGACTCGCGCAGGCCATGGCGATTCAGCTCGAGAAGCAGGCCTCCGCGCGCGAGTCCGCCAGTGTGAACGAACGAGCGACGACGCGGTCCGGGGCGTTCGCGAGCGCGCCGGCTCCGACGGGCGCTCCGACAAGCGCTCCGACAAGCGCATCGCCGAACGCGGGGCCGGTCGCGTCGCCAAGCGGGGCGCCATCGACCCGCGTGCCCAGCCACCCGCTCCCGACCACCGAGACGGTCGCGCAGCGCTTCGTGCTGGTTGCGCAGCCCGCCGCACCGGGTGCGAAGTCAGGGCTGGTCGCGCAGCTCGCGACGGCGCTTCCGAAGCCAGCGTCGCAGCCTGTGGTCGCTGCCGCGGCGCCGGCGCCTGTCGCGTCTCAGTCAGCGAAGCCTGTTGCCGCGGCGCCCATCGCGCCGGCGCGAACGGTTGAGTCGCCGGCCTCGCGCGATGCGCAGGTTGGCATGGCCGCGTTCGTGCCGATGGAGTTCATGCACCCCGAGCCGCTTCCAGAGAAGTCGGCGTCCAAGGCGGTCGACGCGGCTGTGCCCGCGATCGGTGCGGGGTCGGCGGCGTTTGTCTCGCCGATCTCGATCGATCCGTGGAATGACCACGCATCCACGCG
Organism: Planctomycetota bacterium; assembly: GCA_041161465.1. Lineage (GTDB taxonomy): Bacteria > Planctomycetota > Phycisphaerae > Phycisphaerales > SM1A02 > QWPT01. Next base: position 23,235 of record JBEAUK010000041.1, read on the forward strand.
CACGGTCGCGGTGGACGACTCGTCGGTGGATGCACCTGCGAATGCGCGGGTCGAAGAGATTCCCGAGCCCGTGTCGCGCGTCGATGTCGGCGCGGGGGCGGCGATCGGTATCGAGATCGATTCTGCGATCGGTGCTGAGATCGATATCGAGATCGATGTTGATCCCGCGATCGAGATCGATGTCGAGCAGCCCGCATCCTCGGCGATCTCCATCGCGGCGCCGTTGTCGTCGGCCGAGCCAGCGTCGCGTGCGCAGCCTCGTGGTGACGACGAGCTGAGCGCCATCTCCGAATTCGTCGGCCGCGTGCTCGACGGTCGCGGACTCGACAGCGGCGTTTCCGACAACCGCGTTCCAGACGGCCGCATGTCCGCCGGCTCGACGGCGCCGAGGACGCTTCCCACGGTTGAGCCCGTTGTCCTCCGCACGGAACCGCTCCCGCGAGTTGAGCGCGTCGTGGCGGAGCCAGCGCGTACCTCGTTTGAATCGTCCGTGGTGCAGGGCGCCGCGCGCGCGGAGGTCCTCGAGCGCGCCTACGCCCGGCTGATCGAGCAGGAGGTCGCAGCCGATCTCGCGGAGCGCATCGTCGATTCGGTCGCCTCGGAGATGCAGGCGGCGCTCGATGCGGGCGCCGAGCCCTCCGAGCGTGTCGTCCGGGCGTCGATCGAGCGTCGCATCGCAGCACTTCTTCCTGCGGACGCAGAAGACGGGCTCGGCGGTTCGTCGTCGCGCATGCTGCCAGGCAAGTTCGGTGCGCGTCGCATCGCGTTCATCGGTCCAACGGGCGTCGGCAAGACGACCACGCTCGCGAAGGTCGCTGCGCAACTCAAGTTGAAGCGAGGACTTTCGGTCGGCATCGTCGCGGCCGACACCTACCGCATCGCGGCGGTCGACCAGTTGCGCACCTACGCCGAGATTCTCGAGGTTCCCGTTGAAGTCGCCGCGAGCCCGTCCGACGCCGAGCGCGCCTGCCAGCGGCTTGCCGACGAACACGATGTCGATGTCATCCTGATCGACACGGCTGGTCGCAGCCAGAACGATCGCATGAAGCTTTCGGAACTCCGGGCGTTCCTCGGCGCCGCGCAGCCGGACGAGACCCACCTCGTCCTCTCCGCAACCGCGAGCGCGCGCACGCTCGAGCGCGAGGCCGCCGCGTTCGGCGCCGTCGGAATCGACCGAATCGTGCTCACGAAGCTCGACGAAGCCGCGACTTTCGGTACGCTGATCTCCCTTGTCGAGCGTCTTGGCAAGCGCGTGAGTTTCCTCACGCATGGGCAGGAAGTTCCCGACCACATCGAGCCCGGTCGCGGGCGTCGGCTGGCTGAACTTGTGATGGGCAGTGAGGTTCGTTGATGCACGACGTCTCAGGCATTGAGCAGTTCCCGGGTTCGTCCGGCGAAGCAACGCTTTCCTCCGACCAGGCCGAGCGCCTGCGTCGTCTTGTCGCCGCGCCGCGATCGACGCAGCAGTCCGATCCGATGTCGACGGCACACGCGATGAGCGTGAGCCCCGAGAAGGCTCGCGAGCGCGTTCGGCCGGTGCGCCTCGCGCGCGCCATCGCCGTCTCGAGCGGCAAGGGGGGCGTCGGCAAGACCAATCTCGCCGTGAACCTCGCTGTGAGCTACGCCGAGATGGGGCAGCGCGTGGTGCTGCTCGATGCGGATCTCGGTCTTGCGAACGCCGACGTGCTCTGCGGCATCACGCCGCGCGCCACGCTCGAGGATGTCGTGACCGGAGACCGCACCCTCGAGGAAGTGATGGTGCACGCGCCCGGCGGATTCCGTCTCGTCCCGGGTGCGTCAGGCGTCTCGCGTCTTGCCGACATGGGGCAGCTCCAGCGCCGCAGCGTGCTTGAGCAGTTGATGGCGCTCGAGCGTACGACCGATGTGGTGATCGTCGACACGGGCGCCGGCATCGGTGCGAATTCGATGGCTTTTGCCGCCGCCGCCCACACGATCGTGGTTGCGACGACTCCGGAGCCGACGGCGATCGCCGACGCATACGGAGCGATCAAGACGCTCGCGGCGCGCGGTGTTCGAGACGGGCTTCAGCTCGTGGTGAACATGGCGATGAGCGAGGACGAGGGCAGGGCGGTGCACGCGCGCATGGATCGCGTGGCGCGCGCCTTCCTCAGCGTGCGGGTCGACTATGCGGGCTCGATCCCGCTCGATCCAGCCGTGCCCATGTCGGTACGCCGTCGTGAACCTGTGCTCGTCGGGGCGCCGCAAGCGCCGTCGTCTCGGGCGATTCGGCAACTTTCGCGCGTGCTCGCCGGTGAAGGCGTGCCAGGCGGAACCGAGTCGCAACGCGCCGGCTTCCTTGCGCGTCTGGTTGGGTTCCTTGCCCACCGCTGATCGCGTTCATCGCGTGATACCTGCTGGCGCGGAGTTTGCTGATCGACCGCGAGGTCGCGCAGAAATGACGCTTCACAAGCCAACTCCTCGCATTCCCATCCCGCAAGCGGCGGCTGGCTGCACGGCCTTCGCTGCGTTCTCGGTGTCGGTGATCGTCGGTACCGCCGCAGGCAATCCCGCCGATGTGATCCTTGGCCGTGCGCTCCTCGCCATGCTGTGCGGTTTCGCGGCCGGATTCGCCGTGGGGATCGTCTGTGACTGGCTTGTGGCCCAAGAAGTCGCCCGCCTCGAAGCGGCGGTTGAAGAAGACACGAAGGCGATCGAGGCGGAGCGGGCTGGACGCGACGCCCCCGAGGCTCTTGAAGTGCTCGACGAAGAGGCGCTCGGGGTGATCGAGGAGCGCGGGTCGCGCATGTCGCGCAACCAGGACTCGGAAGATTCTGCTCAACGAGAAGAAAAGAGCGCGGCCTGATGCGAAAGGGACTTGCGCTCGTTGGATTCTCGTTATACTGACCTCGCTGTGCGCGGACATGGATGTCCGCTCTCGGCAACGCGTGTGTGTCTGCGAGCAAGATGTTTCGCAGCGTGCAAGCGGGTTCTGCAAGGCCGAGTCGTTCGGCTTGCAGCGGAAGGGACGCGCGGAGTGCGCGCCCAAGGCGAATGGATCTCGCAAGCACCGCCACGCCGCGTGGCGCGCCATTGAAAGGCGCAGCACGCGGAAAGCTCTGGCGGCTCAAGCATTTCCAATTCGTCGACGGCGGGTCCTTTGCGCGCGGTTGGTTCGTCTGGAGAACGATCCATCCGGTGGTTTCTCACGGTCGCGACCTGTGCGGCCGTTGAGGAAAGGTGAGCGGGTCGCCCAAGGCCAGGTTGGCCAAGAGCGACTCCAGAACTTGGGACGACTGGTCAAGGAGCCGACCGAATGTCCAGGACTGCGCGAGATCAGGCAACCGTTTCTTCCCCGTCAGCAAGCAAGTCGAAGCCGGCGCTCGCTCGAGCTGCCGCCAAGAGTGCGCCAGCAGCCAAGGGCGGCAAGACCGCGCCTCGCGCCGCTGCGCGAACGACGACCACAGAAGCGCCGAAGGTGGGTGCTGGTCCGGTGACCAAGCGTTCGCGCGGCACCGGTACGAGCGCGCCTACGGGCGCCGTCAAGCCGAAGACCGCCGCCAAGGCAGCCAGCCCCTCGGCGCCCGCGCCGACGCCGCGCACGATCACCCGCTCGACGGCGTCCGCCGCCGCAGCGACCCGCGCAGCCAAGGCGCCTCCGAAGCCGCTTCCGCTCTCCGAGCGCCCGATTGAGCAGGTCTGGCGTGAGTACCGCGCGACCCCGTCGACCGAGGTCCGCAACTTCCTCATCGCCCGTCACCTCGATCTCGTGGCCTACGCCGCCGAGCGCCTTCACAAGCGCCTGCCGAGCGAGGTCGAGATCAACGACCTCAAGAGCGCCGGCGCGTTCGGCCTCATGGACGCGGTCGACTCGTTCGATCCGGACCGCGGCGTCAAGTTCGAGACCTTCTGCACCCAGCGTATCCGCGGTGCGATGTTCGACGAGCTCCGTTCGATGGACTGGGTGCCGCGTCTCGTGCGCAGCCGCACCGCGAAGGTCGAGAAGGTGCGCAAGTCGATCGAGATGGAGACCGGCAACCGCGCCACCGAGGACGAGGTCGCGAAGCGCCTCAATGTCACCGGCGACGAGTTCGAGAAGCTCCAGAAGGACTCCCGTCCGATCTCGATGGTCAGCCTCACGCGCAAGTGCTTCGAGACCGACAGCTCGAAGGATGTGCGCGAGATCGATGTCGTCGAGGATGGCCGTCAGGAGAATCCGCTGCAGGCGGTGCAGAAGCAGGACCTCCAGGCGCTCATCACCAAGGGCCTTTCGCGCGCCGAGCGCCTCATCGTGATCCTCTACTACTACGAGGAGATGACGATGAAGGAGATCGGCGCCACGCTCGACCTCAGCGAGTCGCGCGTCAGCCAGATGCACTCGTCGATCCTCGCGCGCCTCAAGGCGCAGATGCAGCACCGGGAAGAGGCCGCCGCGGAGGAGTGACGCGCGTCCGACCGTACGATCCAACACGAACAGGGCCCCGGCTTGCGCCGGGGCCCTTCGCTTTTTGTCGGCACTGCTGGTCGCGCGCGACGCGGCCTCAATCGAGCCGCTGGATCATCACGTTGTAGAACTCGATCGGGCATCCGTGGCTCTGGAGCGCGATCGGGCCGTTCTTGGCGACGCCAGGGAGGCGCGCGTCGACGATCACATGCTTGCCGTTCAGCCACACATTGAGCGTCTCGCCGACCATGCGGATGCGGAAGCGATTCCACTCGCCGATCGGGGCGTCGGCCGGCATCTTCGGCGTCACGGCCGCGCGCACTTCGGCGGGCATTGATCCATCGGTTCGGTAGCCGTAGATCTCGCCAGAGCCGACGGGCCACGACCAGATGTTGACCTGGCTCTTCGAGCTGCCGCGCAAGTAGATGCCGCTGTCGCGCTCCTCGACCTCGAGCGTCTTGTCGCTGCCATCGGCGTTCTTGATGGTGTTGCCATCGGGTCCGATCACGGGGCGCTGCATCTTGCCCTGGTGCTCGCTGGTCCAGCGCCAGTCGCAGATCATCTCGAAATCGCCGTAGCTCTCGTCGCTCCAGAGGCTCTTGCCCTTGCCGTCGAAGCGGACAACGCCGTTCGACACCGTCCAGTGCTTCGGCGTCTCCTCGCCGCGCTCGGCGCCTTCCTTCCAGCCCTGCATCACGAGCGCGTCGAACATCGGGCGCATTCCGGCGGCCTTGAGGTCGGCGGTCATCTCGGCGGGCATCTCGATGCGCGAGCCACTCGGCGGAAGCTCGAGGATCCGGAGGTTCTTGAACCAGATCTCGGTGCCTTCGCTCTCGAGACAGATGTAGCCGACGCGCGGCATCACCTCGGACGCGCCCGACACCTCTGTGCCGTTCACCTCGAGCTTGATGGAGCCGTTGTTGCAGGTGACCTTGTAGTGGTTCCACTCGCCCTTGCCCTTGGTCGTGCGCGCGCTCGGCAGGCAGCGCTCCCATCCACCGGGATGCGGGCGATCTGGCTTCATCCGCGCGCCCCAGATCGAGAAGATGTCGCCCTGGCCCGTGTACATCGTGCGGCCCTGCGCGTCGATGTTGTCGGGCGTCAGCATGATCTGCACCTCGATCGAGCGCGAGAAGGGCACGCCCTTCGCGCAGTACGGATCGCTCCACACGAAGAGGCCCGCGTTGCCGGGCTCCGAGAGGTGCTTCCAGTCGAACTCGAGGATGAAGTTCTCGTAGGCCTTCTCGGTGCGGAGGATGCCGGTCGGGACGCCGGTGCACTTGATGATCGGTGTTCCCGTCTCATCCTTTGCGACCGTCCAGGTCGAGGCGGATGTGTTCACATCGATCCAGCCCGACAGGTCCTTGCCGTTGAAGAGCGGCACGGATTCCGCGGCGGGTGCGGCGGGGACGAGGAACGACAGGGAGGAAGCGAGGGCTGCGAGGGCGAGCGTCTTCATACGCACACGGTACCGCAGGGCGGTCAGCGTGGAAGCGCTTCGTTTTTCGGCGTTTGCGCGCACCAGGCTCACCGAGATCGCATGCAGCGCACATGCGATCCGCATGGTTGCGCCGCACAGTTCCGGCGTCCTCATCCACGCGACTCCCTGTCCTCGCGCTTCACACGATCCAAACAGAACGCTGTCGGAAGTCAAAGAGGCTCTTAGCGGGGAGCGATGGCATGAGGAGTAGTTTCTGCCCGTCAAAGCCGCGGAGTGCGGCACCAGCCCTGTTCGATCGTCCCACCCAACCAGAGAAGGACCACTATGAAGAGCTCCGTCAGCAAGATGTTCGCGACCGCCGGCCTTGGCTTGGCTGCAGCGACCTCCGCCAATGCGCAGTTCGTGAATGTCACCTCCGACATCACGACCTCGACCACTTGGACCAGCAACAATGTCTATGTCCTGAAGGCCGACGTCTACATCAGCCCGGGCGCGACGCTGACCATTCAGCCCGGCACCATCATCGCGAGCGAGCTCGTGGCGGGCCAGAACACGCGCGCAGCGCTCATCGCGACCAAGGGTGCGCGCCTCATCGCGATCGGCTCGCAGTCGCAGCCGATCATCTTCACCTCGAAGGCCGACTACAACACCTGGACGCCGACGAATCCTCGCGGCCTGCACCGCGCGACCGCGACCTCGGAGTGGGGCAACCTGACGCTTCTTGGCAGCGCGTACATCTCAGAGGACGCGGTCTCGGGCAATGTGTCGTCGCCGAACCCGAACAACGTCGCGGTCATGGAAGGCCTCATCGCCTCTGGACCGAAGGACACTCGTCCGCTCTACGGCGGCGGCAACGACGACGACAACAGCGGCACCCTGTCGTTTGTCTCGATCCGCTACGGCGGTCAGCTCGTCGGCAACAACGTCGAGCTGAACGGGCTCGCCCTCGGTGGCGTCGGCCGCGAGACGGTCATCGACCACATCGACCTGATCAACGGCCTCGATGACGGCATCGAGATCTGGGGCGGAACCGTCAACATCAAGTACGTGAACATCTGGAACTCGGGCGACGACAGCCTCGACATCGATCAGGGCTGGCGTGGCAAGATTCAGTTCGGTCTCATCGTCCAGGGCTACTGCAAGTCGGGCGCGACCTCCGGCTCGGGCTTCAGCGACAACGGCATCGAGCTCGATGGCGCGGAGCGAGCGGACTACCAGCCGACGACCACTGGCGTGCTCTACAACCTGACCGTCGTCGGCAACCCCGGCACGGGTACCGGCTCGAACGGCGGCGACCACGCCACCGCGTGGCGCGACAACTGCAACATGCAGATCCGCCAGTCGGTCTTCACGGGCTTCGGCGAGGCCTTCATCCGCAGCGAAAACCCGTCGGATGGTTCGGGTGGCTACGGTGCGTTCTCGACGCTCGGCTGGGCCGCGCGTTGGTCGACTCCGTTCAACTACATGCTCGGCTCGAGCGGCGGCCCCGGCCCCAACGCCCCGGCGAACCCGGTCAACTTCTACAAGGCGCAGACCAACGGCAACCTGTGCGAGATCAAGGACACTGTCGTCCACAACTTCCCGAACACGGGTCTCTCGAACACCGGCAACCTGTTCGGCACGCTGCCGACGGGCGCGCTTTCCGAGGCGAACGCGCTTGGTGTCTTCGCGGCCGCGAACAGCAATGTCCAGGCAACGACGCTGCCGATGGTCGCGCTCGTCCGTGGCTCGACCATCACCGTCTCGCCGACCCTCGCCGTCTCCCCGGTCGCCTCGATCGATCCGCGCGCTGCCGGCGACGCCGTCGCCGCGGCGGGCATCGCTCCGGCTCCGAACGATGGGTTCTTCACGCAGACGAACTATCGCGGCGCCTTCAGCCCGACCGAGGTCTGGACCTGCAACTGGACTGCGGCCGACAACTACGGCTTCATCACCACCCCGGACCAGAACTGCGAGTCGGACACGCCTTGCCCTGCCGACCTGAACGGCGACGGCGTCGTTGGCGCGAATGACCTTGCCACGCTGCTCGCAGGCTGGGGTGGAAGCGGCTCGGCCGACATCAACGGCAACGGTGCGGTCGGCGCCGAAGACCTCGCCGCCATGCTCGCCGCATGGGGCAACTGCCCGTGATGACTGAACCTTCGATCCCGTCGAGATGACGGGTTGTCAGAACCTTGGCCTGGTGGCGGGAAACCGCCACCAGGCTCTTTCGCTCGCACCTGAACCACGCGCCGTACCCATGAGCATGATCCTCTCTTCAACCGTGCTGTTCGTCCTTGCTTCTCCACAGGCCGCCGCGCCGATGCCCGTCGCGGAATCGCCGTCGCAGTCGGCGCCTCAGGCGACGGAGGCATCGACCCCGAAGCCCTTCCAGGTTGATCTGATCGAACTCGGCTTTGACGCGGCCTCGCAGATTCCGGTCAATCCACACGAGCGCGACCGAGCCCGCGTGCAGGAGATCGTCGCGACGACGGCGCTCGCGATCGGCATGAAGACGCGCAGCATGGCGCTCGCAAACCAGATCTCGAACTGGCGCAGAGGCGTCGTCTACGCCGAACTCGCCATCGACGCGGCGAAGGGCGGGCGCGCGGAGGCCGTCGGCACACTTTCTCGTCTTGCCAACTCGGCGGTCGCCGGCGCCCAGCAGTGGCAGTCCGACCGCGTGCTTTCCAGGCTTGCGCAGGCACAGGTCTGGCTCGGCAAGGAGAGCGCAGCCGTCGAACTCGAGCGGAAGTTCGGCGAGGCCGAGAGGGGCAAGGTCACCGCTGCGCTGGCCGCGCGCCCGGGGGCGGACTTCGACGCTGCGCTCGCGGAGGCCGAGCGTGCCGTCGCGACGGGAAACTTCGAGTTGACGGCGAACGCGCTCGGGATCTGCGCGCAACTCGCAGAACGCAAGGACACCGATGAGGCGCGTTGGTCTCGCATCATGGAGCTCGCTGGCCGAGCCAAGGGGAAGGTGGCCCGCGAGATCCACATCCGCTCGTACCTGCGTCTCGCCGACGCACGCATCGCCCGAGGCGAGTCGGCTGCAGCGCTCGCGCTCGTCGATGCGGCAAAGTCGCTGCGAGACGAGGTTCGCTGGACGCCGGAGGCCGAGCTGCCGATCACCGCGGAGATCGCGCGCCGCATCGCCGGCGCGGGCGATCGCGCCGGCGGTCTCGCGGAAGTCGAGAAGGGGCTCGCCTCGTTCGTCGCGAACCAAGACGCCGTGGCCGACATCTTCCGAGCGGGCGCACTCTGCCCGGCCGCAGAGACGTTCGCCGGGCTCGGCGAACACGCGCGCGCACTCGAGGTCTACCGACTCGCGGTCGAGGCGGGTGCGCTCAACCCGAACGCTCGGCCGCGCGCCGAGGATCTCGCGCAGACGACTGCGTCGCTCGCGCGCGCAGGAATCGAGCCTGACTCCGCGATGTGGCTCCGGCTGCGCGGGATTCGTGCAGGTCTCGTCGCGCCATGGTGAGAGGTGCGCCGCTGAAGCCGGGTCGCGTCCATGCAGAAATGGTCAAGCCGACATGATGCGATGTTCGCGTTGTGTGTGCCCTGGGCTCCTCGCGCTTGACGGAGCATGTCGGCGAATCGCGTCTCCGCAGCGCCAGACCGCGTCTCTTCACGAGACCTGAACGCGCGCCTTGCGATCTTCTGATCGAGAACCAACACGATCGCCACTCAGCAAAGAGGGCGCATCTTTACCGTGCGATTCGTCACGCGACGGTCTTGCGGCCGCCACGGCCAGCGCGGAAACGCGCACGCTCCATGAATCTCCGACCTCACATCATCACGGCGTCCTGCACCGCGATCCTCCTCGCGGCCCCTGCGCATGCGCAGGATGTAGGGACGATACGAGGCAGCGTCACCGACCGTGACTTCGGGGGACCGATCCAGGGCGCGACCGTGACCGTCATCGAGACGGGGAGCAAGGCCTCGACGGATCAGGAGGGCGCATACTCGCTCTCGCTGCCGCCCGGTCGTTACACGATTGTTGTCTCGAAGGACGGGTTTGTTCGTCAGCTCAAGACCAATGTGACCCTCGAGGCCGGCAAGCTCTCGAGCCTCGATGCCGAGCTCGTCGGTGAATTCGAGGACATGGACGAGTTCGTGGTCCAGGAACTCGAGCTCGGAGGCAGCGATGCCGCGCTCCTGACCCTCCGGATCGAGAGTCCGCAGCTCCTCGACTCGGTCGGTGCGGAGATCCTGAGCAAGTCCGGCGCGAGCGATGCGGCTGCGGCGCTGCTCCTGGTGCCGGGCGCGTCCGTGCAGGACGGCAAGTACGCCGTCATTCGCGGTCTTCCCGACCGCTATGTCAGCGCCCAGCTCGATGGGGTACGACTCCCGACTTCCGACGCAGAGCGCCGCGCGGTTCAGCTCGACCAGTTTCCCACGGCCGTCATCCAGAGCGTCCAGGTCAGCAAGACCTTCACGCCAGACCAGCAGGGAGACGCATCGGGTGGTGCGATCAACATCGACCTGAAGGACATTCCCGAGGAATCGTCCTTCCAGATCAAGGGACAGGCAGGCTTCAACTCCCAGGCGGTCGGCCGGGATGACTTCCTCACCTACAGCCCTGGTGGCGGAGTCGATTTCTGGGGAACGAACCAAGGTCGTGAGATCCCGACCGACATCATCGGTGAGAGCTGGCCGAATGCCGTCGGCACCACGACCACCGACTCGCCGCTGGACTACAAGTGGTCTGCGTCGGGCGGCGGAAAGTGGGAGGTCGACGACGATGTCCGCATCGGCGGCTTCATGAGCTTCTTCTACGACCGCGACTCGTCGTTCTTCGACAACGGCGTCGAGGACTCGTGGTTCGTCACGCCGAGCGAGGGCGTCATCCCCGAGTACTTCGCGGGTTCTCCCTCGACGGGCGAGTTCCAGTCGTCGCTGCTCGATGTGACGCAGGCCTCGCAGTCGGTGCAGTGGGGCGCGCTCGGAACCTTCGGCATCGAAACCACGAACCACAAGCTCGGCGTCGCGTTGCTCTACACGCGCCTCGCCGACAACACCGCGGTTCTCGCGACGAACACCCGAGGCAAGGCGTACTTCACGGGTCCCGACTTCATCCCCGGCAACCCGGTCTACGACCCGACCGATCCAGCGGCGCCCGGCAACAACGCCTATTGGTTGTGGTCGCCGTATCAGCGGCTCGAGACGCTTGTCTACACCGAGGAGACGACCGCGTCGACCATCTTCAGCGGCGAGCACAAGCTCGACTTCAGCAACGACGGCGCCGACAGCGAGAAGGAGGGGATCTTCGAGACCCCGATCGTCGACTGGCGCCTGTCCTTCAGCGAGGCCGTCTACGACCAGCCCGACAAGACGCAGTTCTCCGCGTACTGGCTCCCGCCATCCAACGACTTCTTCCCGCCGCCGGAGCCCGGCGCATGGCTTGCGCTCCGTCCTGCGGAGAGCACCGGTCTCGGCTGGGCACAGCACATCTGGCAGAAGATCACGGAGTCCAGCGATCAGATCGCGGTGAACCTCAAGCTCCCGTTCAAGCTCGAGAACGACCGCGTGGGCTACTCGAAGTTCGGCGTCTTCAACGATCGCGTCGATCGCTCCTACACGCAGACGAGCTTCAGCAACGCCGACGACCCGGACTCCTTCTACATCTCGGGCTTCGACGATCCGTGGAGCGCCGCGTTCCCATCGCAGAATCATCCGATGGTCGAGTCGATCTACGATGTCGACTACGACGGATTCCAACGGATCGGCGCGCTGTACGGCATGGTCGACATGCCGCTGGGCGAGAAGTTCAATGTCGTCGGTGGTCTACGCGTCGAGTCGACTTCGCTGCAGACCAATGTGTTCGGCGGCCCCGGTGCGACATGGTTCCCGCCCGGCGGACTTGTCCCGATCAGCTTCGCCTCGGATCCGACGGCTGCGAACACCGACTTCGACCAGACGGATCTGCTTCCGCAGATCGGCCTCCAGTATGAGGCGACGGAAGGGCTCGTCTTCCGCGTGAACTTCGCGCGCACCCTTGCACGCCAGACCTTCCGCGAGCTGACGCCGATCCTTCAGCAGGAGTTCCTCGGAGGGCCGATCTTCATCGGCAACCCGGAGCTGCAGCTCAGCGAGCTGAAGAACTACGACTTCCGCGTCGACTACACGCCTGAAGAGGGTTGGTTCTTCTCTGGATCGTGGTTCTACAAGTCGATCGACGCTCCGATCGAGTACGCGCAGTTCGTCGCGCCGCAGAATTTCTCCTACACGACCGCGGTGAACTATCCCCAGGGCACGATGCAGGGCATCGAGCTCGAGGCGCGCGTGAAGATGGAATCGGTCGATGAGCGCCTGAAAGGACTCGCCTTCGGCGCGAACGCGACCTTCATCCGCTCTTCGGTCGAGTTGCCCCAGGACGAGCAGGATGATCTCGAGTTGATCGGTTTCCCGATCGCCGAGCGCCAGATGACGGGAACGCCCGACTTCCTCCTCAACCTGAACGCGACCTATGACGTCGAGTCGACGGGCACGCAGGTCGGCCTCTTCTACAACCTCTCGGGCACCACGCTTGAGTCGGGTGCAGGCGCTGAAACGCTGACGGGTGTGTTCATCCCGAGCATCTATGCGCTCCCATACGGAACGCTCAACTTCACGCTGCAACAGTCGATCGGCGAACACTGGAAGATCTTCTTCCAGGCCAAGAACCTGCTGAATCCCGAGATCCAGACCGTCTACCGATCGGAGTACCTGCCGGCGGGCGATGTGCTCAATACCTCATACACCGCGGGCATTGACTTCGCGGTCGGACTTTCCTTCCAGATGGACTTCTGACGCGCCGCGGCACGGCGCAGGAGCCAGCTCAATGCAACACCTCACGAACACCACACGATCCACTCTCATCCGAACCTTCGGCGCGATCGGCGTGCTCGCCGCTGCGACAGCGTGGGCTTCGACGCCATCGGCGCAGCAGTCGGGCAACGCCGACGAGGCGGCCGTCGGCGAGCGCATCGACTCGACGCGCGAGATCCTCGACCGCTGGGTCGAGACGCGGCGGATCATCTCCGAGGAGGTCCGCGAGTGGACGCTCGGCAAGGAGATCCTCGAGTCGCGCATCGATGTCGTGAAGCGTGATCTCGCCGGCGCGAAGGAACGCGTCGCGGAGACGGAGAAGTCGATCACCGAGGCGGACCGCAAGCGCGCGGAGCTCGTCGAGCAGAGCGAGAAGCTCAAGGGCGCCTCCGCCGAACTCGCCGCGACCGCCGCGGCCCTCGAGACGCGCGTCAAGGAGCTCGTCCGCCGGCTCCCCGATCCGATCCGCGAGAAGATCCGCCCGCTCTCGCAGCGTCTGCCCGAAGACTCCGCGAAGTCGGAACTGCCGATCGCGGTGCGGTTCCAGAACCTCGTCGGCATCGTGAACGAGGTCAACAAGTTCGCGCGCGAGATCACCATGACGAGCGAGATCCGCAAGCTCGCCGACGGTTCGAGCGCGGAGGTGACGGTGGTCTACATCGGCCTCGCGCAGGCGTACTACGCGGGCGGCGGCGGAAAGATCGCGGGCTTCGGCGCAGCCGGCCCCGAAGGCTGGACCTGGACCGTCGCCAACGAGATGGCGCCGCAGGTCTCGAAGCTCGTCGCCATCCTCAAGAACGAAAGCCCCGCGGAGTTCGTGCCCCTTCCCCTGAAGGTCGACTGAACCGCGCGCCCGCCCAGCACACCCGCAGGATTCCATCCATGCACACCATCGCCAAGACCATCTTCCTCGCAGCGTTCGCGCTTTGTGCGCCGGCCACGGCGCAAGACGCGCCCGCCGCCGCCCCGGCTCCCGCCGAGCAGAAGCCCACCTTCGACGCGGCCGCGACCGACATCCAGAAGCAGCTCGAGGACAGCCTCAAGGAGCTCTCCGCGCTGCGCGAGCGCGTGGCCGCCGAGCGCCTGCCGCTGGTCCGCCAGCTTGGCGACCTCGAGCAGGAGGTCGTGAAGGCTCGCCAGGACGCGCAGCAGTCGGCGCGGCTTCTCGAGACCCGGACCTTCGATCTCACCGGCATCACCCGAGACATCAAGGCGCGCGAGGAGGAGGTGTCGTATCTCGGCAACCTGCTCGTCGAGTACCTGCGCAACTTCGAGTCCGGCCTCCACATCACCGAGCTTCAGCGCTTCCGCAAGGAGATCGAGGGCGCGCGTCTTGCCGCCGAGAACGACGAACTCGCCAAGCAGGAGCTCTTCAAGATCCAGGCCGGTCTCCTCTCGACCAGCATCGAGCGGCTGCACCAGTCGTTCGGCGGCGCGAAGTTCGACGGCAGCGCCGTCGGCGCCGACGGCAAGGTGCTCGCGGGTTCGTTCGTCCTCGTCGGCCCGGCCGCGCTGTTCCGCTCGGCCGATGGCAGCGTCGTGGGCACCGCCGAGCAGCGCCTCGGCTCGCTCGAGCCGGCGCTCACCGCGTTCGAGGCGCCCGAGGTCGTGAAGGCCGCGGGCGACTTCGTGGCGCAGGGCGCTGGCGCGATGCCGTTCGACCCGACGCTCGGCAACGCGCACAAGATCGCGCAGACCGAGGAGACGCTCATCGAGCACATCAAGAAGGGCGGTCCCGTGATGTGGCCGATCTTCATCCTCGCAGGCGCCGCGCTGCTGGTCGTCCTCTTCAAGTGGGTGACCATGCTCTTCGTCCGCACGCCGTCGAATGCCCGCGTCCGCGCCGTGCTTTCCGCGGTCGCGGCCGGCGAGAAGGCGAAGGCGGTCACGCTCGCCGAGAAGCTGCCGGGTCCGATGGGGCGAATGCTCCGCGCGGGCACCGCGTCGCTCGGCGGACCGCGCGAGGCGATCGAGGAGCAGATGTACGAGGTCATGCACCGCACGCAGCTGAGGCTTCAGTCGCTCCTGCCGTTCGTCGCGATCAGCGCCGCTGCGGCGCCGCTTCTCGGCCTCCTCGGCACGGTGACCGGCATCATGAACACCTTCAGCCTCATCACGATCTACGGAACGGGCGATGTCAAGACGCTCTCGAGCGGCATCTCCGAGGCGCTCATCACCACCGAGTACGGCCTGATCGTCGCGATTCCGTCGCTCCTCCTCCACGCCTACCTCTCGTCGAAGTCGCGCAAGATCGTGAACCGCCTCGAGACCACGGGACTTTCGTTCATGAACGAGGTCGCGAAGGCGGAGGCGAAGGCCGCCGCATCGGCGCGCGTTCCCGCGGGAGTCGCCTGACCGATGAGCGGCATCCTGAACACGCTTCCTCCCGGAGCCGCGGCGTTCGTCGAGCGTGCGTGGGAGATCACGCTCGCCGGCGGCAACGCGATGTGGGCGATCTGGCTGGTCGCGTTCCTCATGTGCGCGCTCGGCGCGAATGTGTGGATCGGCATGACCGGTTCGGGCATGCGCCGCCGCTCGCGTCGCGCCGTCGAGCGGTGGGTCAAGGATCCGTCGCGCGCCCGCGGCGCCGTCGGTCGGCTCGTGAAGGACGCGCTCGGCAGCCGCTGCCGCGACGCCGCCGCGCTCACCTTCGCGGAGTACAAAGCCGATGCGCTCGAACCCTTCGAGCGCCAGCTCAAGATCATGAAGCTCTGCGTCGGCGTCGCGCCGCTCCTCGGCCTCTTCGGCACGGTCACAGGAATGCTCGCGACCTTCGCGGCGCTCGCGTCGGGATCCGGCGGCGAGCAGACGATGGGCGACATCGCGAAGGGCATCTCCGAGGCGCTCATCACCACAGAGGCCGGGCTCGTGGTTGCGCTGCCCGGGCTCTTCTTCCACTACTACCTCTCGCGCAAGCTGCGCGGGTACCAGAACTTCCTCGATGACGCAGAGTCGCTCTGCCTCAAGGGCATGAGGAGAGCGGCGTAACGCCGATCGGAGCACCACCATGGGACGATTCCGCAATGCATCCTCAGGCGACGGCGGCGAGACGGCCATCGACCTCTCCCCGATGCTCGACTGCGTCTTCATCCTCCTCATCTTCTTCATCGTGACGACGACCTTCGTCGACGAGACCGGCGTCGAGGTGGACAAGCCGCAGGCGGCGTCGAGCGTGCAGCTCGAGAAGACGAGCATCCTCATCGCGCTCACCAAGAAGGGCGAGGTCGTGTACGGCGGCCGTGAGATCGGGATCAACGGCGTGCAGACGCTCGTGAAGCGCATGATCGCGAAGGAAGATGTGCCCGTCATCATCCAGGCCGACAAGGAGGCCCCTGCGGGTCTCCTCGTCCGGATCATCGATGAATCGAAGCTTGCCGGTGCAAGCAAGGTCAGCATCGCGAGCGCCAAGGGCGGCTGAGCGGACCCATGATCACGAAGACCGTGTTCAACCTCGCCTATCAGGGAACGCTGCGCGTACTTGCCGCCGTGGCGGGGCTTGCGCTCGCGTTCGGCCTATTCCTCGTGCTGCCGCTCCTCGAGAGCATCACCTCGACCGCACAGACCGACATGATCGTGCAGGGTGTGAACACCGCGCTTCCGCCGCCGCCTCCGCCGCCTCCCGTCGAGGAGCAGAAGGACGAAGAGAAGGTCGAGGAAGAGCCGCCGCCACCGCCGAAGCTCGCCGAAGAGACGCCGCCGCTCGATCTCTCGCAGCTCGAACTCGCGCTGAATCCCGGCACGGGTGGCGGGGGAACCGGCGATTTCGAGGTGCGGCTGCCGGTCGGTGGTGCCGCCGGCGGCGAGCAGGCCTCCGAAGTTGACCAGCTCTTCTCCATGTCCGACCTCGACCAGAAGCCGCGCGTGATGTACCAGCCGAGCCCGCAGACGAACGCAGCGCTGCAGAAGCTGGCGCCCGGCACCGTCACGATCGTGTTCGTCGTCGACCAGCGTGGTCGCGTCGAGAGCCCGATCGTCCAGAGTTCCTCGAATCCTGCATTCGAAGCCGCGGCGCTCGCCGCCGTGAAGCAGTGGAAGTTCGAGCCCGGAAAGCGCAACGGCGAGGCGGTCCGCTTCCGCATGCGCGTTCCCATCACCTTCCCGAAGAAGAAGTAGCACCCGACGAACCGCGCGTGCCCCGTGCAGGCGCTGCAGAGACAAAGCCATGACCTCGATTCTCCTTCTTGCACCCGTCCTCCTCGCGCTCCAGAGCGGCAAGCCTGCCGTTGCGCCTCCGACGCCCGCGGTCGATCTCCCCAAGATCCCGCTGTCGGACGCGCAGCGAGCCGTGTTCGGCGACGATCTCTTCGAGCGGCGCTTCGCCGAGAGCTACGCCGCCGAGACCGACATCGAGCCGAAGCTGCTCGACACCGAGCGCAAGGGGATGCTCGAGGTCCTCAAGCTGATCCAGGCCGACAAGATGGCGGAGGCCGCCGCGATGCTGCAGACGATGCGCACCGAGGCATCGAGCGCCGTGATCGACTTCACCCTCGGAAACATCGCGTTCCAGAAGGAGGACTTCTCGACCGCGATCGACGAGTACACGCGCTCGGTGCAGAAGTTCCCCAAGTTCCGCCGCGCCTGGCGCAACCTCTCGCTCATCCATGTGCGCAACGGCGACCTCGAGAAGGCGCTGCCCGCGCTGACGAAGGTGGTCGAGCTCGGCGGCGCCGACTCGACGACCTACGGCCTCATGGGCTTCGCCTACTCGAACCTCGACAAGCCGATCGCCGCGGAGAGCGCCTATCGGATGGCGATCCTGCTCGATCCGGCGACGCGCGATTGGAAGCTCGGGCTCGCGAAGAGCTTCTTCAAGCAGAAGCGGTTCGCCGATGCGGCCGCGCTGACGGGGGAGCTCATCAAGGAGACGCCCGATGCCGCCGATCTCTGGCTCCTGCAGGCGAACGCGTTCGTCGGGCTCGGGCAGCCGATGAAGGCCGCGCAGAACTACGAGGTCGTCGACCGGCTCGGCAAGACCACCGTCGACAGCCTCAACATGCTCGGCGACATCTACATCAACGAGGGGCTGTACGACATCGCGGTGAGCTGCTACGAGCGCGCGATGCTCAAGACGCCGCGTGGCGCAGCGGAGCGCCCGGTGCGCGCCGCGAAGGTGCTGGTCGGCCGCGGCGCCTCGATGGAGGCGGAGGGGCTGATCGGGCAGATCGAGAAGATCTACGGCGCGGAGCTCAAGGAGAACGAGCGCAAGGACCTCCTCAAGATGAAGGCGCGCATGGCCGTTGCCCGCGGCGCCGGCGAGGAGGAGGCGCGAATCCTCGAGGAGATTGTGGCGCTTGATCCGCTCGACGGCGAGGCGCTCATCCTGCTCGGCCAGTACCACGGACGCACGGGCGATGCTCCGAAGGCGATCTTCCTGTACGAGCGCGCCGCGAAGCTCGAGAAGTTCGAGGCGGACGCGAAGGTGCGTCACGCACAGCTGCTTGTCGGCCAGGGCAAGTACGCCGACGCGCTTCCGCTCCTTCGCAGCGCGCAGCAGGTGAAGCCGCGCGAGAACATCCAGCAGTACCTCGAGCAGGTCGAGCGCGCGTCGCGTTCGCGCTGATCAGCCGCGCTTCGCTTCAAGCTCTTCCCAGCGCGCGTAGAGACGCGCGATCTCGGCCTGCGCGGCGCCGGCGGCGTCGCAGGCCTTCGCATAGGCGGCGTGATCTGCGACCAGCTTCGGGTCGTTCAGCTTCGCCTCGAGGTCGGCGTGCTTCTTCTCGGCCGCGGCGATCGCGGCTTCCATTCCGTCGAACTCGCGCTGCTCGTTGTAGGAGAGCTTCTTCTTCGGCGCGGGCGGCGCGGCGGGTGGCGGGGGTGCCGCGACGACGACGGCGGCCGGCGTCGCCGCGGCTTTCTGCTGCTGCGCTGGTGCCCTGGTCGCCGCGCGCTCGGATTCGTCGAGCGCGCGGAGCGCCTGCGTGAGGCTTGCGACCACGCGCGGCGTGCCGTCCGGTGCGCCGAGGACCACGATGCGCGTCGCAAGCGCCTCGAGCATGGCGCGGTCGTGGGTCACGAGGAGCGTCGCGCCAGGGAAGGTCTCGATCGCCTCCTCGAGCACCTCGAGCGTGGGGATGTCGAGGTCGTTCGTCGGTTCGTCGAGGACAAGCATGTCGGCGGGCTCGAGCATCATGCGCGCCACATGCGCGCGCGCGAGCTCGCCGCCCGAGAGCATCGAGACCTGCTGGAGCAGCTGCTCGTCGCGGAAGAGGAACCTCCGCGACCAGCTCTTGACATGCATCTCGGTGTCGCGGAACCGAACCTTCTCGCCGGTCGGGGAGATCGCGTCCTGGAGGAGCGCGCCCTTCGGGAACTCCGCGCGCGTCTGCGACATCGTCACGATGCGCGGCTTCGGATCCGCCGTGCGCACATGCCCCGTATCGGGCGCGAGTTCGCCGGTGAGGACGCGGAGGAGCGTCGTCTTGCCCGAGCCGTTCGGCCCCATGAGGCCGATGCACTCGCCGGGGGCGACATCGAGGTCGAGACCCTTGAAGAGAAGCTTTCCGCCAAGGGACTTCGAGACGCCTTCGGCCGAGAGCAGGAGCCGCGTCTTGCGGCCGCTCGCGCTGAAGTCGATGCCGGCGCTGCCCGCGTTCGCGGCTGCGTTGCGCGCGGAGAGCTCGGCGAGCTCCTCGCGGCGCTCGGCGCTGTCCGAGATGCGCGCCTCGCTCTTGGTGCGGCGCGCCTTGGCGCGGCGGCCAAGCCAGCGGTCGTCTTCGCGCACGGTGTTCGCGAGCGCCTGCTCGGCTTTCGCCTGCCTCGCGAGGAACTCCGTCTTGCGGCGGCGGAACTCGCTGTAGTTTCCGTCGACCGAGAGCGTGCCCTCGGGGTACGCCCGCGAGAGCTCGATGATGCGCGTCGCGCAGTTCTCGAGGAACACGCGGTCGTGCGTCACGAAGATCACGGCGCGCGCGCGGAGGTCGTGGCTTCCGCGCAGGAGGAAGTCCTCGAGCCACGCGAGGCCCTCGACATCGAGGTGGTTCGTCGGCTCGTCGAGGTAGAGGAGGTCGGGCGTGCCGCCAGCCGACGCAAGCGCGCAGGCGACGGAGAGGCGCTTCTTCCAGCCGCCCGAGAGCGTGCTCGCGAGCGCGTCCATGCGCGCGTCGTCGAAACCGATCTTGCCGAGGATGACCGTCGCGAGGACCTCGGCCTCGTGCTGGTCGCCGTGGGTCTCCGCGCAGGTGAGGGCGGCTGCGGTCGCGGCCGAGAGCGGGGTGACGCCCTCCGCGAAGTCGTCGCGCTGCGGCACATACACCGTGACGGTGCCGCGCGGCGTGCGGATCTGGCCCGAATCAGGGTCCTCGCGGCCGGCAAGCATGCGCAGGAGCGTCGACTTGCCCGCGCCGTTTGGCCCGATCATGCCGATTCTCTCGCCCTCGTCGATAGACACCGACACCCCGCGAAAGAGCTCGCGCAGGCCGTGCGACTTCGAGAGTGCGGTTGCGTTCAGGAGCACGAAACCGTCCCGACCGTCGCGGGCACGAGAATCTCTGCGGTTGTCTTTGCGATCACTTCGTCAGCGGTGACACCCGGGGCGAGTTCCTTGAGCACGAACCGCCGCTTCGACTTGTCCATCTCGAGGACGCAGAGTTCGGTGATGACCATGTCGATGCACTTCTGGCCGGTCAAGGGCAGCGTGCACTTCGGGATGATCTTCGACTCGCCCTTCTTGTTGACATGCTCCATGACCACGATCACGCGCTTCACGCCCGCGACGAGGTCCATGGCGCCGCCCATGCCCTTCACGAGCTTGCCGGGGATCATCCAGTTGGCGATGTCGCCTTCCTGCGAGATCTCCATCGCGCCGAGGATCGCGAGGTCGATGTGGCCGCCGCGGATCATGGCGAAGCTGTCGGCGCTCGAGAAGAACGAGTGGCCGGGCACGCCCGTCACCGTCTGCTTGCCTGCGTTGATGAGGTCGGGGTCGACCTCGTCGTCGTGCGGGAACGGACCCATGCCGAGGAGGCCGTTCTCCGACTGGAGCCAGACCTGCATGCCGGCGGGCACATAGTTCGCGACAAGGGTCGGCATGCCGATGCCGAGGTTCACATAGAAGCCGTCGCGGAGTTCCTGCGCGGCGCGCTGGGCGATCTGGTTGCGGTCGAGTGGCATAGGGGCGTGGATCCTGGGAGGGGGATGATAGGGCACTTCAGCGTCCGCGGCCGCAGCGGAAAGCCGCGCAGCCCGCCGCTATCCTGCGCGTCCTCATGGCTTCGAACATGCACCCCGTCCTCACCCGCCTCGGCCTTGCGAACCACCCCCGACTCTGCGCCCCCGGCACGGCGAACTCCGTGACGAGCGACAACCCTGCGACGGGCGAGGCGCTTGCCGCCGTGCGGCTCGAGTCGCGCGCCGACTACGAGAGCGCCGTCGCGCGCGCCGTGAAGGCGCAGGCGTCGTGGCGGCAGCTGCCCGCGCCGAAGCGCGGCGAGATCGTTCGCCGCATGGGCAACGCCTTCCGCGACGCGAAGGACGCGCTCGGCGAACTCGTGTCGCTCGAGATGGGCAAGATCAAGGCCGAAGGCCTCGGCGAAGTGCAGGAGTCTGTCGACATCGCCGACTTCGCGGTGGGCCTCGCGCGCCAGCTCTACGGCCTCTCGATGCACTCCGAGCGCCCGGGCCACCGCATGTACGAGCAGTGGCAGCCGCTCGGCGTCGTCGGCTGCATCACGGCGTTCAACTTCCCGAACGCGGTGTGGGCGTGGAACGCGATGATCGCCGCTGTGTGCGGCGACGCCGTGATCTGGAAGCCGTCGCTCGTGACGCCGCTTGTTGCGGTCGCGACGAGCGAGGTCTGCTGGAAGGTGCTGCGCGAGCAGGAAATCTGGCGGCCCGAGGGCATCGACCCGGCGGATCTCTTCCCGCTCGTGATCGGCACCGACAGCGAGGTCGGCGAGCCGATGATCGCCGACCGCCGCCTGCCGCTGATCTCGGCGACGGGTTCGTGCCGCATGGGCCGGCGCGTCGGCGAGGTCGTGGCGAAGCGCCTCGGCCGCTGCCTGCTCGAGCTTGGCGGCAACAACGCGATCATCGTGATGGACGACGCGGATATGGAGATGGTCGTGCGCGCCGTGCTCTTTGGCTCGGTCGGCACGGCCGGCCAGCGCTGCACGACGACGCGGCGGCTGCTTGTCCACGAGCGCGTCGTCGACGACCTCTGCGCGCGCCTCGCGAAGGCCTACAAGAGCGTGCCGATCGGCGACCCGCTTGCGGCGGGCACGCTCATGGGCCCGCTCGTCAACAAGCAGGCGGTCGCCGGCATGCGCCACGCGTGCGTCGAGGCCGAGAAGGAAGGCTGCACGCTGCTTGCGGGCGGCACAGCGGGCATCGACCGCTTCGCGTCGAAGCCGGGCAACTTCGTCGAGCCGACGCTCTACCGAGTGCCGAAGGGCGCACGGCCGAAGATCTGCTGCGAGGAGACCTTCGCGCCGATCCTCTATGTCTACTCGGTCGCGAACCTCGACGAGGCGATCGAGATCCAGAACGGCGTCGACCAGGGCCTGTCGAGCGCGATCTTCACGCTCAACATGCGCTCGGCCGAGCGGTTCCTGTCGACCGAGGGCTCGGACTGCGGCATCGCGAATGTGAACATCGGCACCTCGGGCGCCGAGATCGGCGGCGCGTTCGGCGGCGAGAAGGACACGGGCGGCGGCCGCGAGTCGGGCTCGGACAGCTGGAAGCAGTACATGCGCCGCCAGACCTGCACGATCAACTGGTCGAAGGACCTGCCGCTGGCGCAGGGGATCAAGTTCGATGTGTGAGGAGCGGTCGCGGCTGCGGCCGCGTTCGGCTTCAGCCCGCGGCCCTATCGCAAACGCGCGCCGCCGCAGCGGCGAGCGCTACTCCCCAGGAATGACCATCGACGCGATCGAGCCTTCCCACGGGCTCGACGCGCTCGCGTGCAGCTTCTTGCCGATGCGGCCGCTGCGCGCGCCGTGGTAGCCGC
>JBEAUK010000059.1:0-19611 GCA_041161465.1 Planctomycetota bacterium
GATCGTCAGCAGCACGCCGATTCCGACGAGCCGCGAGAACGGCGGCACGATGCGGTCCGCCTCGGGCCGATGCGCGCCGCGGTTCACGATGGCGAGGCCGAAGAGGAGGATGCCCGCATAGAGCGCCGTCACGAGCGCGGCGCCCGCGATTCCCTGCTCCTCGCAGATGATGGCGTAGATGAAGTCGGTGGTGTCCTCGGGGAGGTAACCGAACTTCTGCAGGCTGTTGCCGAGGCCGCGGCCCGTGAGCCCGCCGCCGGAGATCGCGCTCATCGACTGGATCACGTGATAGCCGATGCCCTCGGGATCCTGCCACGGATCGCGCCACGCGAGCAGGCGGTTGACGCGGTACGGGCTCGTGAGGATCGCCACCCAGGCAAGCAGCGCCCCGAGCGGAATCAGCATGGCCACATAGGTCCAGCGCAGGCCGCCGATGAGGAGCACCAGCGTGCAGCTCGCGAAGACGAGCACGGCGGTGCCGAGGTCTTCCTTTCCGATCAGCGCGCAGATGAGCACCACGGCGCCAAGCGCTGGAATGAAGCCCTTCTTGAACGACTGGAGGCGATCGGCGTGCCGCACGCAGAACCACGCGGCGACGATCAGCATGCCCCACTTCGCAAGCTCGCTCGGCTGGAATCCGTAGCTCGGCGGTCCGATCCAGCGAGAGCTGTTGTTCACCTCGCGGCCGATTCCCGGCACATGGACGAGGATGAGCGTGATGACGGAAAGCCCGAGGATCCACGGCACGGGCGAGAACGCGCCGCGCAGCTTGTAGAGCCACTCGACATCGATGCGCGACGCGATGAACATCGCGAGCAGCGACAACGCCGCGAGGATCGTGGTCCTTCCGAAGAAGACCTGTTCGAACGAGATCGGGCGATACGCAGCCTGCAGCTTGGCGAATTGTGCCTCGCTGAGCGCGCCGCTCTGCACGAGCGCGGGATCCGGCGGCACCGAGAGACCGGCCGAGTTGACCATGACGACCCCGATCACGAGGAGCGTCAACGCGCAGAGAACGACACCGTGCGACATCCGGAGCATGGAGGCGATTATCGGCATTTTCCGCCGCGCCGATGGAGAAGTCGGCCGACGCCGACCTCGGCTACCCTGTCGTTCCGATGTCGAATGGACCGACCGTCTACCTCGAGACCTTCGGGTGCCAGATGAACGAGCTCGACAGCGAGCTCGTCCGCGGCCACCTGCGCAGCCTTGGCTACCGCTTCATCGAGGACTCGTCGCGGGCCGACATCGTGCTCTACAACACCTGCTCCGTGCGGGAACAGGCTGAAAACAAGGCTTATTCGCGCCTCGGTCTCGTCGGCTTGCGCAAGAAGGCGGGAGAGCATGTCATCCTCGGGGTCCTCGGCTGCATGGCCGAGCGCGACGGCGCCGACATGCTGCGGCGCTTCCCGCAGGTCGACCTGCTCTGCGGCCCGGGCGAACTCGACCGCCTCCCCGCGCTCATCGACAATGTGCGGCGCACCGAAGGCGCCGTCCGCGAGGAGCGGATCGCCCTCGCGGGCAACAAGTCGCGAAGGTCAACCACCCTCGCGGCCGCCGAGGACCACCTCGAGCTGCTCGACCTCTCACGCGCGTTCGACCCGTCGTCGCCGGGTGCCAAGACCCGCTCGGCGTATGTGCGTATCACCCGCGGCTGCAACAAGTTCTGCACCTACTGCGTGGTTCCGAACACCCGCGGCGCCGAGGTTCACCGACCGCCGGACTCGATCATCGACGAGTGCAAGCGCCTCGTCGATTCGGGGGTGGTCGAGATCACCCTGCTTGGGCAGACCGTCAACCACTACCGCTACACCCATGGCAAGGCGGTCGGCACGGACGGCACCGAGCTGCCGCAGGTCGGCCCAGGTCTGTCCGCCTTCCGCCAGCCTGTCCCGGCTGGCGAGCGCGTCACGACCTTCGCCGAACTCCTCCGCCGGATCCACGACGAGGTTCCCGCCCTGCGGCGGCTGCGGTTCGTGACAAGCTACCCGCGCGACTTCGGCGACGACATCCTCGATGTGATGGCCGCCTGCCCGCGGATCTGCCGCTACATCCATGCACCCGCACAATCGGGCTCCGACCGCATCCTGAAGCTCATGAACCGCGGCTACACCCGCAGCGAGTACCTCGAGTTCATCGCCCGGGTGACGGAGAAGCTCCCCGACTGCACCATCGCCGGCGACATCATCGTGGGATTCCCCACGGAAACCGACGCGGACTTCGAGGAAACCGTCTCGCTCGTCCGGGCGGTTCCCTTCAAGAACAACTTCATCTTCAAGTACTCGCCGCGCCCAGGAACGGCCGCCATCACCCGCTTCGAGGACGATGTGCCGACCGAGGTGAAGAAGCTTCGGAACAACCTGCTGCTCGACATTCAGACCGAGGTGAGTGCCAAGGCACACGCCGCTTGGGTCGGCAAGACCGTCGAGGTCCTGCTCGAGGAATCACGCGGCGACGACGAGCACGATGGCGCGGAGCATGCGGAACAACCGCAAAAAGACGGGCAAAGCGCTTCGGGCGTGCGCCTGTCGCTTCCACTGCATGGCGTTGGCAAGCCCGCGCGCGGGAACGACAGCCGCTGGTCGAATCGTCAGGTGCAGGCGAAGCCGGTGCGCCAACTCGTTGGCCGCACGGCGGGCGACCTCATCGTCTCGATTCCGCTGGGTGGCGAGGGCTCAGGCGAGGTCTCGGAGGCGACTCCGGGCACGATTTTGACTGTTCAGATCGTGTCTGCCGCTGCGCTCATCCTTCAAGGGCGGATGGTAAAAACCGCGCCCACGGCCTCTGAAGGGTCTTTTTCGATCTAGAGCCCCTGAACAGGTCTTTCCGGCTGTGAGGGCTTTCGCGATCTTCGCACCCGATCGCTTGACAGGGTGAGTTCCTGATCTATGTTCGTCTCCGAGGGTAGGAAGAGCGGTAAGGGCCGCTCATCCTGAGGGAGAGTGCTGTGCTTATCCTCGACGAGCACGCATAATTGGATTAGGGAGTTTTTCCAAATGAAGACCGGAATTGTTGCGGCCGTCGCGGGTCTTGCTGTCTCTTCGATGGCATCCGCCGTGTTCACGAACTACGTCGTCACCTCGACGAACACCTCGAACAGCGGTCAGAACCTGACCGTCTACACCGTCTGGGCGCGCTTCAACGGCCCGACCGACACCGTCCTCAACGCGTTCAACATGGCTGCGGTTGGCGGCTCGTCGCTCACCGGTTTCTGGCACAAGGACCTCGATAGCCTCAGCTCCGGCGTCCTCACCCAGTCGGGTGGTACCTGGAGCCCCACGCTCACGGGCAACGCCACGGCCAACCGTCCGTTCGACTCGTACCTGACCATCGGCGGTATCGCTGCTGGCGCCAACACGACCAACGCCGACCCCTCGTGGAACTCGGGTGGCTCGGGCGCTGGCGCGGGTGACTCGCGCGGCTGGAACCGCCCCGACCTCCCGAACAACGGCACCATCGGCTGGTTCAACTCGAGCCCGCCGAACCTCCAGGGCCGCGTTGGCTCGCCGAACAACACGGCGACTGACGTCCGCATCGGTCAGTTCGTCCTCTCGCAGGGCGACTCGGCTGCTCGCACCTACACGCTGACCGTCGGCTACAACAACGGCGTCGCTGGCTCGGCGGTTCAGTTCGCGACCGGCAACTTCAGCCTCCCGGCCCCGGGCGCTCTCGCGCTCCTCGGTCTCGCCGGCCTCGCTGGTCGCCGTCGCCGCTGATTCTTCAGCAGTCAGATTGCACTCTTCATCCCGCCCGCGGCGCTTGCCGCGGGCGGGATTGTTTTTGCCTCATGCACCGAAGGTGTTGCTCAAAGGCGCCTGAAGCCCACGGGTTCGTTCCCGGCACCTGCGAACCAGCTCGACCGCGGCCAGGAAAGGCCTCCGATCACTTCCTCGGGGAAAAACGGCTTCATCCCGACTCAGATGGGCGAGGACGGGCCTTTCAAGCGATGGAAGAGCCCCCTCTCGGTGATTACGCGTGCTTTCTCGGGCGTCGGAAGTCCCCGTTCGGGTCCGAGTTGCGGCATCTGCGAGGATTTTGCAGCCACTCTTGAGCGTATCGCTTGACTCCCCCTCATCCCACGACAGATTTCGTCTGTTCCGTGTGTCGCTGGAGGGCGACACGGCGAACCCATCAGCGCGCCTCGCGTGCTTGCAGATGGGAAC
The DNA here is from genome assembly GCA_041161465.1 of Planctomycetota bacterium. GTDB lineage: Bacteria > Planctomycetota > Phycisphaerae > Phycisphaerales > SM1A02 > QWPT01. The sequence continues at coordinate 4,164 of JBEAUK010000059.1, forward strand.
ACCATGGGAAACAGGGACTGCCAAGGGCCAGGTGCGGCAATGCCGAACCGAGCGCCGGATGCAGTTGAGTTTGGTTCCTCGGTCTTCGTTCCTCGTTCCTGGATCGAAGACCTCCCTGTGTGTGTGTTCCTGTTTGCCCTGTTCCCCCATTTAGGAGAGAGAATCATGAAGCTGATGGCTTTGGCCCTCACCGCCGCTGTCGCGAGCTCCGCTTCGGCGACCTTTGTTTCGTACGTCGTCACGAAGACGCAGACCTCGAACTCGGGCGTTGCCCTCGATGTCTACACCGTCTGGGCGCGCTTCAACGGCTCGACCGACACTGTCCTGAACGCGTTCAACTTCAACCGTCTCGACAGCTCGAACACGAACGTCTTCTATCACAAGGACCTCGACAGCCTCAGCTCGGGCGTCCTCACCAAGTCCGGCGGCACCTGGGCTCCCCAGCTCACCGGTAACGCGACGGCCAACCGTCCGTTCGACTCGTTCCTCGTGATCGGTGGAAACGCGAACGGCGCCAACTCGACCAACGCAGACCCCTCGTGGACCCTCGCTCCGAACGGCGATGCTCGTGGCTGGAATCGCCCCGACGTCCCGAACGGCCAGAATGTCGGCTGGTTCAACTCGAGCCCGCCGAACCTCCAGGGTCGCGTCGGTTCGCCCGGCAACACCGCGACTGATGTCCGCCTCGGCCAGTTCGTGATCGATCGCGACACCTTCGGCGGCACCTGGAACCTCAAGGTTGGCTACAACAGCGGCGTCGCTGGCGCTCCGGTCCAGTTCGCTGAGTCGACCTTTGACCTCGGCGTGATCCCGGCTCCGGGCGCGATGGCGCTCCTCGGCCTCGCCGGCCTCGCTGGCCGTCGTCGTCGCTGATTCTCCCACTGAGGACAGTCACAGCTTCTCTCACCCGCCGCGGGCGTCCCGCGGCGGGTGTCTTTTTGGCTGCAGTTGCGAGATCTTGCATCCCAAGCGACGGCGGCGGCGACTTGCCGAGGCGTCCCTTAACTGCCCAAGGGCGAGTAAATCCGTGCTCCTGCTGAAAACAGGAACCCAACACTCGTTCCGACCGAAGTTGAAGGTATGTTGTTTGGGTCGTCCGAACCGGGCCGTTCGGCGACCGAGTCCCCGTGAACAAACTCAGATCATTCAGAGCAGGAGAACATCGTGAAGACATGTCTGACTCTCGGCGGATTGCTCCTCGGCGGCGTTGCCGTCTTCCTCGGCCAGTTCAATGCAACGGCGATCCCCGGCGAGGGTGATGGCGGCGTGGCCGCTGGTCCCGATGTCATTGTCGGCGCCATCCCGGACATCGCCCGTTACGCGCCCGGCACATACAACAGCGTCCAGTACGCGTCGTACGCCTTCGGCTCGACGAGCTGCAACATCGGAACCGAGCAGCTCCAGTGGCAGCCGAACCCGAGCAACCTTCACCCTGTCATCCCCCAGAACGCCTTCCGCATCAAGAACGGCGTGATCGAGCAGATCGGAATGTCGTGGGTCAAGCACGGCTTCTGTGCGCTGCAGCAGACGCTCTGCGGATCCTGCGCCCCCGCCGGTAGCGGTTGCCCGACCGTGCTCGGCATCGGCTGCTCCGATCCGTACTCCGCGAGCCTGAACGGCACGCAGAGCGACCTCAAGAACCGTCTTCCGATCAACCCGGCGACGGGCGCCTACAGCGGAACCTATTCCGATCCGTCCGCGCCCACGACCCTGCCCACCTCGCTGCGCGAGCGCGTGGCGATCAAGCGCTCCGACCTGGATCCAACCCAGAACGCTGGCGCGATCTACATCGCTGAATGCCAGTACATCCACCCGCAGGATGCCTCGAGCGGCAACGACAACAACAACGCTTCGTACCGCCTCTTCACGGTCGGCTCGACCTGGTCGACGACCCTCGGCTACCCGCTGACGCTCACTGGCGCGACGCTGCAGCAGTTGCCCGCGATCTTTGCCTGGAAGACGGCGCACTCCGATGTGCAGATCAAGACGATCGACATCGCTGGCGACGGTCGCATGTTCCTCGGCGGTCGCGCGATCGACAATGGCAACGGCACCTGGCGCTACGAGTACGCGATCCAGAACCTGAACTCCGACCGCGCGGGCGGCTCGTTCTCCGTGCCGATTCCGGCCGGCGTGACGGTCACCGACATCGGCTTCTCGGCGCCTGCGTACATCAACGGCGAGAACATCTCGAACGCTCCGTGGACCGCCACGGTCGCGAACGGCATGATCACCTGGGCGTGCGAGCCGAACACGCAGGCCAACGCCAATCCGGTGCGCTGGTCGTCGCTCTACAACTTCCGCTTCACCGCGAATGTCGCTCCTGCGGCTGCCCCGCAGGATGTGACCGTCGGTATCTGGAAGGCGCCGACTGCGACCAGCACCGCGACTTCGATGCTGACGCAGATGATCGCCCCCAGCTCTCCGGCGGTTCCTGGCGACCTCGACGGCAGCGGTACCGTCAACGGCGCAGACCTGACCATGCTGCTCAACGGCTGGGGCACCGCCGCCGGCGACCTCAACGGCGACGGCACCACCGACGGATCCGACATGGCGATCCTGCTCGGCAACTGGAACGGTTGATTCAGTCCGTCTGGCGGCAAGCCGTACGACCGCCAGTCGCGCCTCCGAAACATCATTGGGGCGGGAGCCACTCGGCTCCCGCCCCTGTTCATTTCCAGAGGCCGGCAGTTCCGTGCGGGCGCAGCAGGATGAAGGAAATGCGGCGACAGGCTTGAACCCCGCCGTGCATCTCTGCGAAGCGTGAAGAGCAGAACAAGAGAGCAGACCACATGAAGACTCCGCACCACTCGATCTCGACTCGGCATCAGGCCGGAGCAGGCAACCTGCTTCGCAACATCCTCGCCCTTGTGCTTGTCGCACCGAGCGGCGCGTTCGCTCACGACGGCTGCGTGAAGGCAGAGGCCCAGACCGCTCGATCGTCGGCGAAGCTCTCCACGCCCAGCACTGCGGACAAGCTCGATCTGTCGGTGCAGAAGGTTGCCGCCCAGTCGGCGCGGGGGCTTGACCTCGCCCCGGCGATTCCGGGCATCAACGCCTACAGCGTGGCCGCGATCGCGGTTCCTTCCGGTATCGCCGAGGAGATCGAGATCCAGATTCCGTTCGAGGGACAGCTCGAGACCATTCGCCTGTTCCGGACCTCCATGCGTCGCGCGGATTTCCGCGTGCTTGTGGATGTCGGCGGCGGCAAGCTTGTCGAGGAGCCGGCGCCCCCGCATCGCACCTACCGCGGATCGCGGCTCTCGGATGGAATGCCGGTCGCGGCAACCATCGTCGATGGCAGGCTCTGGGCGATGATCCCGACCGATGACGACACGATCTGGGTGCAGCCAAGCTCGGACTTCTTCGCTGGCCGCGCGGCCAACGAGCACATCGTGTACCGGCGCTCCGCGCTCTCTCCTCTCGGCGAACATCGCTGCGGCCTCGATGAGGCCGGACTCGGCTTGCCTGACTGGATGCAGGGCGTTGCAAACGACCCCGCGGAATCGAACGGCTCCGTGAATGGCGGCGGTGAGGGCGAAGGCGGAGGCGACGGCAGCGGCGGCGGTGGCGACGGCGGCGTGGCAGGCACCTCGCCCTTCATCGCGAAGATCGCGTTCGACGCGGACTACGAGTTCTTCCAGCGAAACGGATCGAATGTCTCGAACACGGTCAACGACATCGAGACGGTCATGAACAATGTGACCCTCGTCTACGACCGCGATGTGAACATCAGCTACGAGTACACCACGGTCGTCGTCCGGGCCACCGCGGCCGATCCGTACACCACGACAGTCATGACCGACCTCCTCTGCGAGTTCCGGACCAAGTGGAACTCGCTTCCGGAGTCGGAGATCTCGCGCGATGTCGCGCAGCTGTTCACCGGCAAGACGATCCAGGGCAGCGTGATCGGCCTCGCGTGGCTCGGCGTGCTTTGCAACCAGCAGGGCAACGACTGCGGCGGATTCGGAAACCTCGCCTACTCGGCGGTCGAGAGCCGCTTCAGCGGGGTTGCGGACTTCCGCACATCGCTCTCGGCGCACGAGCTCGGCCACAACTGGCAGGCCCAGCACTGCGACGCCGTGTCGCCGTGCAACATCATGTGCGCCACCCTCAACGGTTGCCAGGGAACAACGGGAGTCAACCTCAAGTTCTCGACCAGCGAGCAGAACCAGATCATCGGCTTCCGCAACGCCGTCGCTTGCGATGTGGCGCTGCCCGCGCCGCTGACGATCCCGTGGAGCGACAACTTCGAGTCGCCTGCGATCAACCAGATCAACTGGATCTACAACAAGGGCGCCGCGATCTCGACCGCCGCCCTGAACGAACCGAGCCCCACCCGGTCGCTCGTCCTCAACAGCACGAGCGCGAACGAGTACGCCGACGACCAGATCCGCTCCAACTTCTTCCTGCTCGGTGGCCAATCGGTCGGCATCGTGGGCTACTTCGTGCAGCGCAACGGCGTCGAGTCTGGCGAGCAACTGGTGGTCGAGTACTTCAACAACCAGCTGAAGTGGCAGGTGCTCAACACCATCACCTCGGATGGCATCAACCAGTCGACCTTCACGGAGTTCAGCCACAACCTGCCCGCGAACGCGTTGCACAACAAGTTCCGTCTGCGCTTCCGCACGCTCGGGGACCAGGCGGATGACAACTGGTACATCGACAACGTGTCGGTGGTCGCGGTGGTGATTCCGGCGAACGATGATTGCGTGAACGCGATCCAGATCGGTGCCGGCACGCTCTCGTTCAACAACGCCAACGCCACCAACAGTGCGACGACCCTCCCGGCCTCGTGCGACGGCGGCGTCGGGACCACGATGCAGAAGGACATCTGGTACCTCTTCACCGCGCCTTGCACGGGAACCGCGACGGCGTCGACCTGCGGCACGACGGCGTTCAATTCTCGGCTTGCGGTCTACAACCTCATCTGCCCGCCGACGGGATCGTTCCTCGGCTGCAACAACGACGACCCTGCCTGCGCCAACGGCGGGGCAAGCGTCACCTTCAACGTGGTCGAGGGCTCGAGCTACCACATCCGGGTGGGAGCGAACACGACGGGCGGCGCGGGCACGCTCACCATGACCTGCACGGCCATCGCGCCTTGCCCGGCCGACCTCAGCGGCGACGGCTTCGTGAACGGCGAGGATCTCGCGGCGGTGCTCGGCGCCTGGGGAACTCCCAACGCCGATGTCAACGACGACGGCACCACCGACGGCAGCGACCTCGCGATCGTGCTGGGCGGCTGGGGCGAATGCCCTTGAGCGCTCCGAAGTGACATCCATCGCAACCTCTCGAGGGTGCGGCTCCATGAGCCGCACCCTCGCGCTATAAACCGCAACGATGCAGAGCGATGGCACAGACGCCCCGCCTTCGGGCCGCAACCCCCCTGCGCTGCCGGCGCGCATGAGCGCGCTTGCACGCGCATCGGCGATCGTGGGCGCGGTCTCTGCCACGCTCTCCTGCCTCGGCGGCGGCATCGGTGGTCCGCTCGCGGTTCTGCTCGGCATGATCGCGCTCGAGCGCATCCGTGCGTCGGCCGGTGGACTTCGTGGCCGCGGCGTCGCCTGGACGGGCATCGCGCTTGGTGTCGTGAGCCTCGGCCTGACCTTCCTGTTTCAGTGGGGTCTCACCTCGGTCCAGGGATCGCTCAACTCCCAACTCGACTCGGACATTCGCACGACCTTCGCAGCCATCGACGACGCCGGCGGACGCGAGGCGCTTGGCAAGTGGGCGCCCGCACAGGGCACCGTCCTGACAGCCGAGGAGATCGAGGCGTTCGCGCGCACCACCAACGAGCGCTACGGATCGTTCAGCAGCTACTCCGTCAGTTCAGAGGTCCGAAGGCCCAACTTCACGACGGGATCGCACACCCTTGAGCTGGCGGTCAAGCTCGAGTTCGCGCAGGCAAGCGTGCCTGCCGTCGTGGTGGCGAAGATCCTGCCGACCGCGACCGACATCATGCCGCGCATGCTGCTCGAGTCGATCTCGATCGAAGATCCAGAGCGCGGCGTGATCCGTCTCGGCGGCGCGAAGTCGCCCACGGGCGACAGCAGCCCGACGGATGCCGCTGAGAAGGTTCAGGAAGACACCACGACGATCGAGGCGGACTCCGCCAAGGAAGGCGCGCCATGAGCAGCACCACGCCGGGCAGCGTGCAGGAATCCACGCTTGCGAACCCTCCATCGCATGCACCCGCCGTGCCCTCACTTCAAGGCGCGCGCGTCACGGTGATGGGTCTCGGCCAATTCGGTGGTGGCGTTGGTGTCACGCGGTACCTCGTCGGGAAGGGCGCAACGGTGCTGCTCACCGACTTCGAGCCTGCGGAGAAGCTCACGAAGCCGCTTGCGGCGATCGCGGATCTCGTCGAGCAGGGTCGCGTGACGCTCGCGCTCGGTGGGCACGCAGAGCGTGATTTCGCGCAGGCAGACGCAGTGGTGGCCAATCCTGCCGTGAAGAAGCCCTGGGAGAATCCGTACCTCAGCGCGGCGCGCGGCGCGGGCGTCCCGCTCTACACCGAGATCGGGCTCGCCATTGCGGAGCTCTGCGCACGCGGGGTGACCAACTTCGTGGGCGTGACCGGCAGCGCGGGCAAGAGCACGACGAGCGCGATGCTGCATGCGGCGCTCGACGACGCGGAGACGGACGGCCGACGCGCGCACCTCGGCGGAAACATCGGCGGCTCGCTGCTTGGGGCGCTCGACACCGTGCGCGCCGACGACTTCGTGGTGCTCGAGCTCTCGAGCGCGATGCTCTGGTGGCTCGGCGAGACGATCCGTTGGTCGCCACGGGTGGCGGTGTTCACGAACCTGCTCGAGAACCACATCGACTGGCATGGAGACTTCCCCGCGTACTCCCACGCGAAGGCGATGCTGCGTGCGTTCGCGCCGCGCGACGCGTGGTTCGTCTCCGAGTTCGCCGGCTCATCGGCGGCGGTGCGTGCGGTGGCGCTCGGCTCGGATCTCTGGTGGGATCGCCCGTCGCCCCACGCGTGCGAACTGCCGTCGGTCGACGAGATGCGGCCGAGCGTTCCCGGCGTGCACAATCGCGCGAACGCGCGGCTTGCGCTTGCCGCCGCTGCAGCGGCGTACCGCGCGGCGGGGCTCGATCCTGTCGCGCAGCTCGGCGCGCTCCGAGCGCGCATCGAGCGCTTCCCAGGCCTCTCGCATCGGCTCGCCTTCGTCTGCGAGACGAAGGGCGTGCGCTACTACAACGACTCGAAGTCGACGACCGTCGAGGCAACGATGCTCGCGATCGCTGCATTCGAGGATCGCGCTCGCATCCGGCTGATTGCGGGTGGCTACGACAAGGGCGCCGATCTCACGCCGATTCGGGCGCTCGGCGAGTCGCTCGCGGGCGTCTACGCGATCGGCAAGACCGCCCCGGCGATCGCCGGCGGTGCGCGCAGCGTGGCCTGCGGAACGCTCGATGAGGCGATGCGGCGCATCCAACGCGATGCGCGTGCAGGCGACATCGTGCTGCTCTCGCCAGGCTGCGCGAGTTGGGACCAGTTCACGAACTACGAAGAACGCGGCGAGCGTTTCGCCCGGCTCGCGCAGGACGCACTCGACGCTCCGCTTCAGTCGTAGAACTTGCTCTCGTCCGGAAGCGGTCCGCCCTGCGGGGTCCACCAAGACGGGCGACCCTTCACGCCATCGATGCGATAGTCATAGTCGGCGGGCGTCTCGCGCTGCTCGGGAGCGTCGCGAAGGTCGTAGACGATGCGGCGCGAGCCCTGCGGCGGGCAGGTGAGCTGGTTGGTCAGGCGACCCGTGGAGGTGCCGGCGTCCATGACCGCGTAGACCATGCGGTCGGGTCGCAGCACGGGGTCATCGCCCTTGCCCTCGAGGAAGTTCAGCGTGAGCTGCTTCCCGACGGGGATCTCCATCTTGAAGAACGGCTCCTCGGTGCGCGTATCGATGAGCGTGATGGTGACGGGGTTCATCTCGCTCGAGACATAGGTGTAGCCGTTGCCCGAGTAGGGGTAGATCGCGCCACGCGGGCCGTAGCAACCCGTGAGCGCAGCAAAGGCGGCGATGAGCGAGAGGGCTTTGATCCGATTCATGGGAGAATTCTTCGGGAAGTCGGGTCGATCGGGCGGACCGCCGGGGGCCGTGCCGACCGACTCGGCCTTGTGGTATCGGTCGGGAAGCGGGTCACGCTTCGGGATTTCACGCCCACGAGGGCGTCTGTTTTGGTCAGAATGCTGTCCGAAGCATGCCTGAGCCCGCCCGCACAGCCCCCCTCCCCGAGATCCGGATCGGACACGGGTACGACCTTCACCGCCTCGAGGCTCATCCCCCAGAGGGAAAGGGTCGACCGTTCGTCCTCGCAGGAATCCGCTTCGACCACCCCGTGGGACCGGTCGGGCACTCGGATGGCGATGCCGTCTTCCACGCCGTGTTCGACGCCCTGATGGGCGCGCTCGGGCTTCCAGATATCGGACAGGCTTTCCCCGACACGATGTCGGAGTGGGAAGGCCGAGACTCCGCGTACTTCATGGAGAAGGCTCGTGCCTGCGTCGAGCAGGCCGGCTTCGGCATCGTGAACCTCGACATCACCGTGATCTGCGAGCGACCGAAGCTGTCGCCGCGCAAAGGGGAAATGATCGCGAACATCGCGCGGTTGCTCGGTCTCGAACCCGCGCGCGTCAACCTGAAGGGCAAGACCCACGAGAAGGTCGATGCGGTCGGAGAGGGTCGTGCGGTCGAGGTCCATGTCGTGAGCCTGCTTGCGCGCGTGCGCTGAATGATGGGAGCGGCCGCCGCTCCTGCTACCCTCTGCATCCCACGGCCGTGAATGGCCGTTTCCTCCAGGAGAGCCCATGCGAGCGATCGTCACTGGCCAGATCGGCGTCGACAAGAAGCCCTACCTCAAGGCGGTCAAGGACGCCGCCGAGCTGCGTGGCGAACCGCTTGAGCTCTTCAACCTCGGGGACATGATGTACCGGGAGGCGCCGGATGTCCGCCCGGGACGAATCCTCGATCTTCCGATCTCGCGCCTCGCGGCCCTTCGCCGCGCCTCCTTCAAGGATGTCATCGGGGCGACCCTCCCCGCCCGCGAGCACCGCAACGTGGTGGTCAACACCCACGCCACCTTCCGCTGGCGCCACGGCCTCTTTGCGGCCTTCGACTTCGACCAGATCGCGAAGTTCGAGCCGAACATGTTCATCTGCCTCGTCGACAATGTGGAGGTGGTGCACCACCGCCTGCACGCCGAGCACGACATCGACGCGACGCTCAAGGACTGCATGGTGTGGCGCGAGGAGGAGATTCTCGCGACCGAGCTCCTGGCGCAGGCGATGGGCTGCTCGAACAACTTCTACATCCTCTCGCGCGGCCGCATGCAGGACACCGTCGAGACCGCGACGCGCCTCATCACGCAGCCGGGGATGCGCAAGGTCTATCCGAGCTTCCCGATGAGCCATGTGGTCGACATGCCCGATGTGCTCGCGGAGATCGATCACTTCCGCGCCGAACTCGCCAAGCACTTCGTCACCTTCGATCCGGGCGACGTCGATGAGAAGCTCCTGCTCGACCGCGCGCTCGCCGCCGCGCGCGAAGGCAAGGACTGGATCGAGACCGAGGCGCACAGCTTCGGCGGCCGCGCGGGCCGCAACCTGCGGGTGTCGGTGCGCGAGGTGCTCGACATCGCCGGCGACATCGACGGCCAGATCTACATGCGCGACTTCAAGCTGATCGACCAGAGCGACATGATCGTGTCGCTCGTGCCCGAGCTTCCGAACGGAACGCCGGGGCTCTCGAGCGGCGTCGAGCGCGAGCTGCAGCATGCGTGGGAACACACGAAGGAGGTCTATGTCGTGTGGAAGCCGCGCAAGGCGCCGAGCCCGTTCATCACCGAGACGGCGACCAAGATCTTCCGTTCGGTCGACGAGGCGCTCGCCCACTTCGAGTCGAAGGGGATGTTCCACCCCGGCAATCTGTTCTCCCGCTGAACGCATCGCAGACGGCGTTGCGTCCGATCAGGCCCCTGAGCCATGCCGCGCTACCGCCTGACAATCGCCTACGACGGGACGGACTTCCACGGCTGGCAACGGCAGGAACCGAGCGATGCGCCGCCGCTTCGGACGGTTCAGGGCGTGGTGCAGGAGGCGGTCACGGAGCTGATCGGGACCCGCGTCGATGTGGTGGGCGCGAGCCGTACCGATTCGGGCGTCCACGCGGTCGGGCAGGTGGCTGCGTTCACAGCCGATGTGCGCGTGCCGATCGCGCGCCTCGCCGCCGCGATCACCGCTCGGCTTCCGCGCGATGTCCAGGTGCTGTCCGCGGAGCAGACGCACGACGGGTTCAACCCGATCGGCGATGCCCGCAGCAAGTGCTACCGCTACTCGATCGAGCACACGAGCCATCCGCATCACCCGCGGCCGCTCTTCGATCGGAACACCGTGTTCGCGACGCCATACGCGCTCGACGCGGCGCGCATGCGGCGCGCTGCGGCGCATCTCGTGGGAACCTACGACTGCGTCGCGTTCGCGCAGATCAACCATGGGCGGAGCACGACGGTGCGCACGATCTACGACTGCACGGTGCACGAGCGCGCGAACCGTCGAATCGAGATCGAGATCGCCGGCAGCGGGTTCCTCTACAACATGGTGCGCATCGTCGCGGGCACGCTGCTTGAGGTCGGACGCGGGCGGATCGAGCCCGACGACATTCCCGCGATCATCGAGTCGAAGGACCGGCGCCGCGCGGGGCCGACGCTGCCGCCACAAGGGTTGTGCCTCCGCTGGATCTGGTATGGAACCGCCGTACCGCGCGCTGCGGAGGATGCTGTATGCGACGAGCAGTGAATGTGCTGGTGTTTCCCGTACTGGGCCTGCTGACGCTCGCGGTCGCGGTGACACCCGTCCGGTCGGCTCACGCGCAGACGCTCGACCTCGACGGCGTGCGGTCTGGACCCGCGATCCCTGCGGAGAACGCGGCGATCGAGCTGTTTCGCGTCCTGGAGGGCGAGAAACGCGAGCTCGACATGCAGGCGGCGCGACTGGCGGCCGAGGCGAAGCTCGGTGCCGAGGCGAAGGTGAAGTTGAGGCAGATCGCGATGGCACTGCTCCAGCAAGGCGCGGGGCGGCCGTGGAGCCAAAGCGCTCCGGTCGTCTTCGGTCTGCGGCTTGCGAACATCATGACCCGTCTCGACCGAGCGATCGACGCCGCGACACAAGGCAAGCGCGTCGATGGCTCCGCGCTTTCACCGACCGATGCCCGCGCCGTGAGCGATGCGCTCCGCAAGCTGACGGTGACGCAACTCGACGGACTGCGCGCCTCGATGACGAGCAGCACGACGACGCCCGCCGCGATCACGCGAGCGCTGGCGGAGTCGCTTGGGCCGGTGGCATCGGTCCTGCAACTGACGGAAGGCGCGACGCTTCCGGATGCGTGGCCCGTGCTCGCGACCGCGGGTGGTTCTGGCAATCCGGCGCGCGCTGAGCCGACGAGCGCGAGGCCGATGCCCACGGCCACCGACGCAGCCTCGGTCGCAGCTGCGATCGAACGGCTCGACGCTGGTGGCGCCAAGGACGCGGCGCGCGCGGTGCTGTCGCACGCGACGAAGGATTCGATCGCGGACGACTCGTTGCTACGCACGATCACGGCGAACTGCGATGCCTTGCAGTGGTCCACGGAGCTCCGGTCCGGTTCACGCGTGCCTCCCATCGATGCGAGTGCGCTCGCGGCCGTCGAGCGTCGGGCGACGAGCGCGCTCGAGCGGCTTGCTGCAGCGCTTTCAGCCGTGCCGATCGACGCTGCGGGCGTCGCGAGCGTGGCCGCGCAAGCCGATGCCCTCGCCCCGTCGCTCGAGGCGTCGCGCGCGATGCTCGCGATGCGTGAGGCAAGCTGGGCAACCGATGCGTCGAGGCAGGCGCTCGCCGACGCGTGCGCCTCGCTGTGCGCCGCGGAGCTGCCGAGCGAGGCCGCCGAGCGAAGTCGAGCGCGGCTTGCCGAGCGCATCCTCGAGGCCTGCACGGCGGCGGATCTCCTCTCACGAGCGGAGGCGAGCGAAGCGCCGCGCGACCTCAAGGATGTGGTGCGGGCACTCGATCGCGAAGCGCGCAACAGCGTGCGGACGCTGCCCGGCGTCTTTGCGGAAATGACGCGCGATCCATCGCGTGCCGTCGACCCCGCGGCGCTCTCCGGCGTGACGCGAGTCACCACTCTTGCAGCCGACCGAACGCGGCTTGTCGAGCTGCAAGGTCTGATCGATCGGATCGGCGGCGTCCAGCCGAAGGCAGGTCGCTCGTTCGCGGCCGTCGCGAAGCGGCTGGCGCGGATGCTGCTCGACCCGATCAAGCGCTCGGACGCGCAGGTCGCCTTCGCGGCGATCGAGTCGCAGGCTGCATCGGCGCTTCCGCTCCCGTTCGAGGATGAACTCAACCGCGGAAGCGACCGTGCCGAGGCGCTGACCGGAGGCAACTCCCGGCGCGTGCTGGAGACGGCGGCCACGATGCGCGTCGCATGGGTCGAGTCCATCGGCGGCGGAAACTTCGGGGGCCCTGCCTCGCAGCGACTCGACCTCGTGGCGCGGTACTGCGCTGCCCTTCGCGATGTCGCACAGCTGTCTGCGCCGATCACGCGCGAAGAGGGCGACCGGCTCGCGAGCTGGGGCGGCTGGGCCGCGCGACGCGCGCTGCTCGCGCCCGCCGCGACCGACCTCGATGCACGCGCGATACTCGCCTCGCGCTCGTTGATCGCCATGGGCGCCAACGGCGATGCGACCGCCTTCACGCGAGATCTCGTTGCGCTCGAGCAAGACCTTCCGCTGGTGCGGCTGACGGCGCGCCTCGAGCGCACGCTGGCACCGAGCCTCGCATCCGACCCGACCTCCACCGCCGCGATGCTCGCGGCGATCGTCGACGCGCCTGCGCCGACAGCTGCGCTTGCCCGCGAGTGGGACCGGCTGCTGACGCTGAACCGCGCGCTCCTCGAGGCTGAGTTCGCTCGTCGCACGGGCCAGACGGCGTACCGCGCTGCGCTGTCGGAGTACATCTCGACGCTCGCGGGAGACATCGAGACCTCCGCGTTCGGCACCCGTCCGGCCGTCGGCGCTGTGCCGGGATTCGACGGAACCGCCACCGAGGACGCGACCGGACGACAGCGTCGGTCGACCGAGAAACCTCGCGCACGCTGAGCGCGCGGGTTCCGTACCATCTCACGCATGAAGATCGTGGTGGTTGCTCCTCATCCGGACGACGCCGAGCTTGGCATGGGCGGCACGATCGCCCGCCTTGTCGCCGAAGGGCACGAGGTGCTCATCGTCGACATGACCAACGGCGAGCCGACGCCCGCGGGCACGCCGGAAAAGCGTCTCGCGGAAGCGCGCGAGGCGGACCGGATTCTCGGTACTCGGCGCATCAACCTCGGGCTGCCGAATCGCCGGCTCGAGCACACCATCGCTGCGCGTCACGCGCTGGCGGGCGTGCTGCGCGTCGAGCGCTGCGAGATTCTCTTCGCACCGCACCCGGAGGATGTGCATCCAGATCACCTTGCCGCCACGCGCATCGCGGAGGACGCGCGCTTCGATGCGAAGCTGACCAAGTGCGACCTGCCCGGGGAGCCGATCCATCCGCGCAAGTTGGTCTACTACTACTGCACGCACCTGCGGAGCATGCCCGACCCGACCTTCGCGATGGATATCTCTGCCTATCGGTCGCGAAAGCGGGAGTCGATTCTTGCCTATCGATCACAGGTGCTCGACCATCAGCCGAACCTCGGTCTGCCCGACGCCGTTGACGCGCGCGACCGATTCGTAGGAACCCGCCTCGGTGTCGAGGCTGCGGAGCCATTCTGGTGCCGCGAGCTGCCGGGGCTTCGGTCCCTGGACGCGCTGATGTGACGGCCGGATCGCCGGACTGGATGCACCTGCATCAAGATCGGCTTGCTTGCTCGCAAGACTCTCGGGCGCGGCATTGATACAGTGTCGCTCCCGCATGGTCGACGCCTTCGTCCACTGCCCAACCCTGCTCGCGCAGGTTCCCGTCCTGCTCGCACAGGTGTCTGACGCCGCAGCCTCAGCCGCCTCCGCGGCGCCGGCTCCTGAGGAGGCCGGACCGTGGGTCGAGTGGATCAGCGATTACGGCGCCTGGTTCATCTTCGTCGCGTTCATCGTGTGCGGCGTCGGCTTGCATGTCTCAGAGGACTTCCTGCTGATCCCCGCAGGTGTCGCGATCTACGAAGGCCACATGACCTGGACCGAGACGCTGCTCGCGGCGTACTTCGGTCTCGTGATCGGCGACACGCTCTGGATCTGGGTGTGCCGCAACTACGGCACGCGACTGATCCACAGCAAGCGCTTCCTGCGGATGATGCACCCGCGCAAGTTGCTGGAGGCGAAGCATGCGATGTCCGAGCGCGGCGTGATCGTGCTCATCCTCGCACGCTTCATTCCTGGAACGCGCACGCCCGTGCTCACGATGACCGGGCTTCTCCACATGCCGTGGTGGAAGTTCCTCGCGGTGGAACTCACCACCGTCGCGATCACCGTGCCCGTGCAGATCGGCATCGGCTGGCTCGGCAAGGCGGGATACGACAAGGCGAAGGACCTCGGCGGCCTGCTGACCTTCGGTCTCGCCGGCATCGCGCTCACCGTCGCCGTCATCATCGGCTATCGCTGGTACAAGCAGGCGAAGGCACGCAAGGGACCGCGCAAGCGCGCACCTGTCTCCTGGCTGCGAACCTTCGGCCGCGGCGCGCACAAGCACGCCGGCGCGCACCCGAACGCGAACCCGCGCTAGACCGCGTCATCGCGGACAGCCTGAAGCGGGGCGAGGTGGCTCGTGACGCTCCATGGTCTCCCCGCTACACCGCTTCCCTCCTCGGCCTCGGAAGCAGCGCATCGCGCCCGACGACCTCGCGTGGCCGGCGCCCTGGTCCGACAGGGTCGTCGAGGTCATCGAGGTCATCGCCATCTCCGTCGAACGGCCCCTCGAGTCCGTCGGGGAAATCGGCTCGGCACGGCGTCAGGTCGATGAACTCCGACATGTCGCGTGATGGCGGAACATCGCGGATCTCCTCCTCGAGAATGCGCGTGCAGAGGATGTGCAGCAGCGCACGGTCATCGAGATGATTGGTTCCCGTGAGAAAGATCCCGAGGTGCGCGAGTCCGTAGATCACGCGCCAGAGCGTGGCCGCTGCGTCGGCATCGGTGAGCGCGAGAGGCCCGGGCGGCGGACAAGCGACGCCGATCTCCGCAAGCTGCCTGCGGTTCGTCGAGTACGGAGCCTGCTCTGAGTCGTAGATGATCGCTGCGACGATGCGCTCGGCCGGGCGACCCGACTTCTCCGCATCGGCCACGATCTTCGCGATGTGCTTCTCGCGCGCTGCACGCTTGTGCGCGAACACAGCCTGCACGCTCGCGTCATCGAGCGACGGGCGATGAACCTCGAGCGCGGGCGCGCCCGATGCCACGAGGAACATCGGCGGCGCGAGATCGGCAT
>JBEAUK010000166.1:0-11731 GCA_041161465.1 Planctomycetota bacterium
GGCTCGCCTCGAGTCGATCGCGCTCGCGATGGGCCATGTCCTCGAGCGCACCGCGCTCAGCCCGAACATCCGCGATCGGCTCGACTTCTCGTGCGCGGTGCTCGACGCGCACGGCACGCTCGTCCAGAACGCGCCGCACCTTCCCGTCCATCTTGGCGCGCTCGGCGTCTGCACGCGCGCGGTCATGCGCACGCTTGAACTCGCAGCCGGCGACATCGCCGTCACCAACCACCCTGCGTTCGGCGGCTCGCACCTGCCCGATGTGACGACGGTCGCGCCCGTGTTCGTCGACGGAGCGTGCGTCGCGTTCGTGGCGGTTCGCGCCCATCACGCCGAGATCGGCGGCACGCGGCCGGGGTCGTTCCCGCCCGATGCCGCGGCACTCGACGAAGAAGGCGTCGTGCTCGAGCCGTTCCTCGCGGTGCAGCGCGGGGCGTTCGACGCGACCGCCTGTCGCGGCCGCTTCGCGGCGGGTTCGTATCCATCGCGCAACCCGGACGAGAATCTCGCTGATCTCGAGGCGCAGATCGCAGCGACGCGCCACGGCGTCGCGCAGGTGGCAGCGCTCGCGCTGGAGCTCGGTTCCGGGTTCGCGGCGCGCTGCCAGGGCGAGCTCGACCGTGCCGCGACGGCGCTCCGGCGCGCGATCTCACGCATCGGAACCATGCCACGGGCGGCATCGGTTCAGCTCGACGACGGGTCCACGATCGCAGCCCGCGCGGACATCGTCGCCGTCGCAGCGATCCCCACGCTTCGCATCTCCTTTGCGAAGTCAGCGGGCGTGCATCCGCGCAACTTCAACGCCCCGCTCGCGGTCACGCGTGCAGCCACGCTCTACACGCTGCGGCTTCTGATCGATGAAGGCGTGCCCATGAACGAAGGCCTCGTCAACGCCTTTGAACTCGATGTCCCGGAGGGAATGCTGCATCCCCCCTTCACAGCCGATCCGACGCGCTGTCCGCCGGTGGTCGCCGGCAATGTCGAGACGAGCCAGTCGGTCGTCGCCGCGCTCGTCGAGCTCTTCGGTCTCTCCGCCGAAAGCCAGAGCACGATGAACAACACGCTCTTCGGCAACGACCGCTTCACGATCTACGAGACGCTCGGCGGCGGTGCTGGCGCCGGCATGGGCGCAGCGGGTGCGAGCGCCGTCCATGTCCACATGTCGAACACGCGGCTCACCGACATCGATGTCCTCGAGCGCCGCGCGGGCGTCATCATCCGCCGCTTCGAGGTGCGTCGCGGCTCGGGCGGAGACGGTCAGTGGCGCGGCGGCGACGGCCTCGTGCGCTCATACGAGTTCCGAGAGCCCGTGTCGCTGTCGTTCTTCGGTTCACGACGCACGCACGCGCCGCGCGGGGCTGCGGGCGGCGGCGCGGGGGCGTGCGGCGTCCAGCAGATCGAGCACGACGGCCGCACGACGACCCTGCACGACGCGGTGATCTCGCTTGAACTCACCGCGGGCGACCGGTTCACCGTCGAGACCCCGGGCGGCGGCGGCTGGGGACCCGTCAGCGCTGCGGCACGCGCGCGGGCAGATTGATTCGCTCGATCGAGCGTGCAAGACCACGCTCGAGATCGACCTCGACCAGCGCACCCTGCACCGCTTCGCCGCCCGAACCCATGTCGAACGGCACATGCACGCCCGTCGTGAAGTGCTTGAGCACCGCCGCGGTGTTGCGTCCGATGATCGTGTCGTGCGGCCCCGTCATGCCGACATCGGTCTGGAACGCGGTGCCGCCGCGGAGGATGCGCTCGTCGGCGGTCGGTACATGCGTGTGCGTGCCGAGCACGGCGGCGACACGGCCGTCGAGGTGACGGGCAAGCGCCGCCTTCTCGCTCGTCACTTCCATGTGGGCCTCGACGAGCACGATGGGATTGCGCTCGGGCATCGCGGCAAGCAGCTCGTCGGCGCACTCGAAGGGGTCGTTGGCCTGGATCGATCCGATGTGGATGCGACCGAGAAGCGTGATGACGAAGAGCTCGCGCGGGCAGCGCTCGTCGGCAGGAATGCGAATCACGCGCTTGCCCGGCGTGCGCGCCGAGAGATTCGCCGGACGCGAGACCGCCTTGGAGGGGTCGTCGAGCAGCGGAATGATCTTCGCCTCGCGAAAGGCGTGGTCACCGAGCGTGCAGGCGTCGATTCCCATGCGGCGAAACTGGTCGTAGAGCTCGGGCGTGAGACCCGAGCCGTTGCGAGCGTTCTCTGCGTTGGCCACGATGCGGTCGGGCCGGAAGCGCTCGCGGAGAACAGGCAGCTGCTGGTCGAGCGCCATGCGCCCCGGTGCGCCATTGATGTCGCCGAGGAAGGCAATTCGGACGGTGCCGGCTGGACTCGCCATATCGCCAAAGAGTACGGCAAACCCAACGCTTCAAGGGCATGCCCCCTCGAACTCGGGCGTGGAAGCGACCACGGATGCGAGAAATCTCGATCGAACGGGAGCCATCCCACTTGCAGTCGCGAGGGGTGTGCTACACTTCCAAAGACCACGCAAGCCGGCGGCTCGAGGAAGAACGGGCGGTCTCCTTGCACGGAGGGGCGGAATCCTTGCTGATTCCGACTCCTTCAAGTGGCGTCTTCCATTTGGAACTTCTCCATTTGGACTCACACGGCCGAGTCCGCTCAAGCCAAAGCCCGACTGCGCCGATCCGACTAGCAACTGCGAGACGCTCGCGTTGCGCCGGAAGGCCGCAAGCCGAGTCGCCTGAGTCGTTCGTTTCAATCGATTTGCGAGCCGTCGAGTCGGTGTGCGTTCCCGATTTTCGTGAAGGACAGGGCTGCGCCCGTCTTGCCGTCGCCGTTGACCGGCGCCGCGCATGACGAGACCAGGCAGCCGGTCCGCCGCACAATCTCTCGTTCTCAGCAGGTTTGGTTCATGCTTACGCCAGTCATGTTCACGCAAGGAATGCAAGTCAAGCACCGCCAGCGCCCCGAATGGGGCTCAGGCAGCGTCACGCGAGTCGAGCCGCTCACCAGGGCCGGCACCCGTGACCAGCGCCTCTGGATCAAGTTCGCCAACGCGGGGCTGAAGACGCTCCTCGCGAGCGCGGCGGATCTCGAGGTTGTCGAGGGCACGGGTGCAGCCGAGCACACCTTCGCCGCACGAGAGATCGCCTCCGAGGGTGGCTGGCTCGGTCAGATCGCCCAGAAGAAGCCCGAGCAGGCCATGTCGGAGCTTCCGCCGAACGCGACCGATCCGTTCATCCTGCCCGAGCGGAGGCTGAAGAACCTCCTCGGCCTCTACCGCTTCGACTCGAGCGCCAAGCTCATCGACTGGGCGGTGGCGCAGAGCGGCCTCGACGACCCCCTGTCGCGATTCACCCGCATCGAGCTCGAGGCGTTCTACAAGAACTGGTCGCTCGAGCGCGACCTGACGCTCCATCGTCTCGTGAGCGAGTTCCGCCGTCGGCGCGAACCGGTCGACGCGCTGCTCGCCGATGCGCCGCGCGCCGCGCTGTCGGTGCTGCAAAAGTTCGACAGAGTGCGCTGAGCACCTGTTGCGGCACCGCATCAGCTGATCCAGACCAACCTCCGTCTCTGACGGTCGTCACGGCGTGTCCGCGAATGTCGCGGACCGCTCTGCTTTTGCCGTGTTCCATCGATCTCACGAATGGGCTGGCACAGCCGTTGCCATAGCGATCTCGTCCGAGTGGACTCGGTACACACAACTGAAAATAGGAGAGAGCCATGGACGAGATCAGCTTCGAAGACAAGATGAACCACATCCTCGACCGCATCCGTGAACTGCCGGGCAACCGTGGCGTCGAGGCGGCCGACAGCGCCGAAGCGCGCCGCGACCGCGTCCAGCACTCGATGAACGAGCTCCAGGAAGCGCTCGACTATCTCCGCCTGAGCGTCAAGTACCTCGTGTTCGATCTCGAGGCGACCCGCCGCGAGAACAACTACCTCCGCCGCATCATCGAGCAGTCCAACCGCAGCCGCAACAAGACCGACGAGGCGCAGGACAAGCCGCAGGATGAGGCCGGCGACGAAGGTCGTCCGGACTTCGGTGCGAACGGCTGGGAGTAAATCCTTCCCGCGTCGCGAAGCTGACTCGTTCCCGTCATCGACACACAGCCCCGCGGGCCTCACGGCCCGAGGGGCTGTTTTCGCGTTCGATCCACGCAGCGACCGACGCGCATGGCGGTACGCCCCCGCAACGCCCATTCGTCCGCTTGCGCTACAGTCTGTTCCAATGCACTCCCGAGTCCGATCCATCCCGGCGCTTCAGATCGAGCGCCTGAGGTTTGCCTACCGCGCGCCCGACCGCGCCACCTTCGAGCTGGCGCTCGACTCGCTTGTCCTCGGCTACGAGGAAGAGATGCTCCTCGTCGGCCGATCGGGCTGCGGCAAGAGCACGCTCCTCCAGCTCATCGCCGGGCTTCTCGAGCCGGCCTCAGGCGCGATCCGCATCGGTGGCACCGACATCACGACGCTCCGTGGCGCGACGCGCGACCGCTTCCGGGGGCATCATGTCGGCATGGTCTTCCAGACCTTCAATCTGCTCCAGGGATTCAGCGCGCGCGAGAATGTGCTCGCGGCGCTCCTCATGAGCGATGTGGCGAAGGGCGAGTGGCAGTCGCGCGCAGAGATGCTCCTCCGATCGCTTGGCATCGAGCAGCTCGACGCGCGCGCCGAGGAACTCTCGGTCGGCCAGCAGCAGCGAGTCGCGATTGCGCGCGCCCTCGCGTGCCGCCCCACGCTGGTGCTCGCGGACGAGCCGACCGCGTCGCTCGATCCCGAGAACGCCGTCAACGCCGTGCGCGTGCTCCGCGATGCCTGCCGCGAGCAAGGGGCGGCGCTCCTGGTCGTGTCGCACGACCCCGGCCTCGAGTCGCACTTCGCTCGCATCGAGCGGCTCTCGGAGGTCAAGGCGCAATCCCCATCCGAAGGAGCCGTGCGATGAGCGACCTCACGATCGTGCTCCGAAGCCTTGCGGTGCGGCGTTTCTCGACCGGCGTGGTCATCGCGCTCGTCGCGATCAGCGCCGGACTTCTTCTTGCGATCCTCTCGCTCCGCTCCGCAGGCGAGCGCGCGTTCGAGCGCGGCACGGGCAACGCGCACCTCCTCGTCTCGCGCGATGGCAGCCCGCTGGTCTCCGTGCTCAACGGCATGTTCTACGCCAACCCACCGAAGGCGCCGATCGACGAGAAGAAGCTCGGCGAGCTGCGCGCCTCGTTCCCGTGGGCGATGTTCGTGCCGACCGCGATCGGCGACAGCTACCGCAACTTTCCCGTCATCGCGACGACGCCGGAGTTCTTCACCAAGTTCGAGCCGGTGCTCGACGAGCCTTGGAAGTTCGCCGAAGGCCGCGCGTTCGACAAGAACTTCGAGGTCGTGATCGGCAGCGCCGTCGCCCGCGAGACGCGCATGCCCATCGGCTCCAAGATCGTGTTCACGCATGGCTCGCATCTCTCCCGCGAGGGCGATGGCCCGCAGATGGAGCCCCATGTGCACGAGGAGTACGCGTTCACCGTCGTCGGCATCCTCGAGCCAACCGGTGCGCCGCATGACCGTGCGCTCTTCTGCTCGCTCGAGTCCTCGTGGGTCATGCACGCCCATGACCGCTTCGAGCGCGAGGGCAAGCACAAGCTGGTCACCGTCGAGGACCTCGAGGAACAGGATCGCGTCGTCACCGGCGTCTTGCTGCGCCTCCCCTCGCGCGTGCCGGGCAATGCGCCGCCAGCGCTCGTCTCGCAGTACGACCGCCTTCGCCGTGACGGCACGATCACCGTGGCGCTGCCCGCCAACGAGGTCCAGCGCCTCTTCGGCATCGTCGCAAGCCTCGATGTGCTGTTCATCGCCATGGCTGCAGCCACGCTCGTGAGCTCGGCGGTCGCGATCATGCTTTCCATGATGAACTCGATGGGCGAACGGCGGCGCCAGGTCGCGATTCTTCGCGTCCTGGGCGCGAGCCGCGGGCGTATCTTCTGGCTTGTCCTCACCGAGAGCACCTTGGTCGGGCTCGTCGGCGCCGCCGCGGGCGTCGCGGTCTGCGTCGTGGCGTTGTTCGCCGCCACGCAATGGATGCTGTCGGCCCACGGGATCGTGATCGCGCCGCAACTCGACCCGCGTGCCGCGGTGATCGTGGCCATGGGAACCACGGTGCTTGCTGCGATTGCGGGTATCGTGCCCTCGGTGCTGGCGTACCGCACGAGCGTGGCTCGCAACCTGCGACCCCTCGGCTAGCCGACAGCGACCGGATTGTCGATCATGAAAGTGCTCTGGACCATCGTCGTGCTGCTCGTCCTTGGAGGACTCATCGTCCTCATGCAGCCGCACGCCAACGAGAAACCGGGTGCGCGCGACGACGAGGCGTTCGTCGAGGCGGCCGAGCAGGCCATCGCGCGTGCGCCTGCCGCACCCGAAGGCCCAAAGCCGGTCCCGAGTGCCGACATACCCTCGGCGACAGCCGCCGCCGCACGCGAGGAGCGCCCCGTGACGCCAATCGCGGGTCTCGATCCAGAGCCCGCGGCGCCGGCGTCACCGAAGGAACCCGAACTGAAGCAGGTCACTCGGCAAGATGAGAAGATCGTCCCAAGCGCGGAGCCTGCGAAGCCCGATCCCGCGAAGGTCGCGGCAGGACAGCGCTTCGAGCCGGAGATTCCGCCGATCGCGCACGCCGAGCTCCTACCGAGCACCTTCGTGAAGCTCGCCGACGGATCGATCTCCGTCGATGACGCATGGACGATCCGCGGCGAGGGAACCTCGGAATCTCCCTACGAGGTCTCGTGGGAGTTCCTCGCAAGCGCCCAAGACACCTACACGCCGCGGCTCTCCGAGAACAAGATCCCCGCCCGCATCGCGTTCCTCTCAGGGAAGCGCGTGCGCATCTCCGGCTATCTCGCGTTTCCGCTCGTGGCGACGACGAGCGGCGAATGCCTGCTGATGCTGAATCAGTGGGACGGCTGCTGCATCGGCATCCCGCCCACGCCCTACGACGCCATCGAGGTGAAGCTCTCGACCGAGATCAAGGGCTGGAAGAAGCACACCTTCAACTTCGGGGCGCTCGAGGGAATCTTCACGGTCGAGCCCTATCTCGTCGAGAACTGGCTTGTCGGGCTCTACATGATGAAGGACGCCACGCTCGATCGCGAGCTGTAGGGTCGAGCAATGGCGCACCGCGGCGTGCGGTATCCTCCACGCCATGAGACATCGATCAGCGTGGTCCGTCGTAGCCGTGATCGGCGCGTGCGCGTTTCCAGCCTTCGGCCTTGGCGCCGTCACCGATGACCCGCCGACAGCACCTGCGGCGCAGCAGGCGCCTGCGCGCCTCGCGCCCGCCGGCTTCGCCTCGGGCGACGAACTCCTCGCCGGCCTCGACGCGCTCGTGAAGTCGAGCGGCGTCGGCGCCTCGTCACGCACCATCGGCTACTCGCTCGACAAGCGGCCGATCAATGTCTTCATCTTCGGCGACCAGGACTTCGGCAAGCGCAGGCCTGCGCTGCTTCTCGTCGGCGGCATGGACGCGACGCAGCTCGCGTCGCCCACCTGCGTCGTCGAGTCGGTCGCCACGATCCTGCGCGACAAGCCAGCGCTCCTCAAGTCGATGCGCATCTACGCGATCCCGCTCGCAAACCCCGATGCGCGCGCCATCGCGCTCGCGACGGGCCAGCCGCGCGCGACGAACGCGCGCACGGTCGACAGCGACCGGGACGCAACGACGGACGAAGACCCGCCCGTCGATCTCAACGGCGACGGCGCGATCACCGGCATGCGCATGCTCGCGCCCGCGGGCAAGCCGGCCACGCATCTCGTCGATGGCGTCGACGCGCGCATCATGCGCACGCCGAACCGCGACAAGGGCGAGCGGGCCACGCACATCCTGTCGGTCGAGGGCACCGACGCAGACGGCGATGAGGGCATCGGCGAAGATCCGCGTGAAGGCGTCGACCTCGACCGCAACTTCCCGCACCGCTATTCAGAGTTCTCGCTTGATGCCGGCCAGTTCCAGCTGAGCGAACCCGAGGCGATGGCGATCGCGACCTTCGTCCGCGAGAACCCCGACATCCTCACCGCCGTCGTCTTCGGTCGCCACGACACGCTCGTGAACTTCCCCGACACGAAGGACAACGACTCGACCGGCCGCACGCCGATGGTCTATCACCCCGACGACCACGGGCTCTACCGAGAGATCGCGAAGATCTGGAAGGACGCCGCGAAGATCGAGCGCTCCGCGAACCAGGACCTCGCGGGATCGCTCGTCCTGTGGCTTGCAAACCACCGCGGCATCGCAGCCGTCGCCGCCAACGGCTGGTCGCGCCCCGAGCTTCCGAAGCCGCCTGAAGGCACGCCCGCGCCGCCCGAAACGGGTGACCCGGAGCGACAGGCGTGGCTTGCCGTCTCCGACACGATGTACGGAGGCGCCGGCTTCCGACCGTGGACCGAATTCAAGCATCCGACGCTCGGCACGGTCGAGATCGGCGGCTTTGCGCCGTTCTTCCGCGAGTCACCGAACGCAGAACAGGCGGATGCGCTCGCGAAGGCGTCGGGCGCGTTCATCGCGGCGCTCGCCGAGCGGCGGCCGGAACTCGAAGTGGGCGTCCCAGCGGTCACCTTCCTTGCCGACGGTCTCGTCCGTGTCGAGCTCCGCATCACGAACACGGGCGCCGTGCCCACCGCGACCGCGATGTCGACGATTGCCGATGTCGCGCCTCCGATCATCGTGCGCGTCCCGGTCAAGCCCGAGGCCGTCTTCTCAGGTCGTCCGGTCGAGAAGATCGAGCGTCTCGCCCCCGGCGAATCGCGTGAGTTCAGCTGGCTCCTGCGCGTCGATCCGAAGGAATCCTCCCTCGCGGTCAGCGTGACGGGCGCGTGGTTCGACCCGATCTCCCGACCTTTCCCCACCGCTCCATCCCAGGAGGCCGCGCGATGAAGTCCTTCACCCTGCTCTCCACGGCCGTCGTCGTCGCCTCGCTCCTCGCGGTACCCGCCGCGCACGCGCAGCAGCGGCCAGAGTCGAAGTCGGCGCTTCGCTTCGACCACTTCCGCGACTTCCCGACGCTCGTCGCGGAGTCGAAGGCGCTCGCGGCCGCGCACCCCGAGCTCCTCACCTACTCGGAGATCGGCTCGAGCTCGCAAGGCCGACCGATCTTCGTCCTCACGCTCACCAACTCGAAGACCGGGCCCGACACCTCGAAGCCCGCGATGTACATCGACGGCAACATCCACGGCAACGAGATCCAGGCCTCGGAAACCGTGCTCTACACCGTGTGGTACCTCGTCGAGCAGTACGGCGAGAACAAGGCGATCACGGACCTGCTCGACCGCGTGGCGTTCTACTTCATTCCCTGCGCCAATCCCGACGGGCGTCAGATGTGGTTCGAGACGCAGAACTCGCCGCACTCGTCGCGCACGGGCATGAAGCCGACCGACAACGACCGCGACGGCGCGGCCGATGAAGACGGCCCCGACGATCTCGACGGCGACGGCTCGATCGGCATGATGTGGCGCCGCGATCCGAACGGCACGCACCGACGCAGCGAGCTCGACCCGAACGAGATGGAGCCTGTCTCTCCAGAGCCTCGTGCCGATGGCACGATCCGCCGCGGCGACTGGTCGATGGCAGGCCAGGAAGGCTTCGACAACGACGGCGACGGCGAGATCAACGAGGACGGTCCCGGCGGCTACGACATGAACCGCAACTGGCCGGGCGACTGGCAGCCGAAGCATGTCGAAGGCGGTGCCGGCGACTGGCCGCTCGCCTACCCCGAGACCGACTGCGTCGCGCGCTTCATCTACGCGCGGCCGAACATCGCGGCGGGCCAGGCCTACCACAACACGGGCGGCATGATCCTGCGCGGGCCAGGTGCGCAGAACCGCGAAGGCGCCTACAGCGGCGACCTCGCGACCTACAACGCGATCCAGGACGCAGGCGCCGAGATGCTGCCGGGCTACCGCTCGATGGTGCTGTGGTCGGACCTCTACCCCGTGCGCGGCGGCTTCGTCACTTGGCTCGCCGAATCGCTCGGCGTCGTGAGCCTCACGAACGAACTCTGGACGGAGAAGCGCATCATGGAGAACGGCGGCGATCCGTCGCCCGAGCAGCGCGAGCGATTCCGCGAGCGCGTGCTCTTCGGCGAGACGCGCACGCCGCTCACGGAGGTCGTGCATCCGACGCTCGGGCCGATTCTCGTCGGCGGCAGCAACAAGTGGTCGTCGCGCATTCCGCCGTCGTGGATGCTCGAGGAGGAGTGCCACCGCAACGCGGCGTTCACGATCTTCCACGCGAGCGAGATGCCGCGGCTCTCGTTCGGCGCGCCGCTCGTGAAGGATCTTGGCCGCGGGCTCTACGAGGTCACCGTCGAGATCAAGAACGACGCGCTCATCCCGACGCGCACCGCGCGTGCGGCGCAGTCGAAGATCGGCCTCCCCGACCGCGTGCTGCTCAAGGCACCCGAAGGCGCGACGATCGTGTCGTCGGGCCTGGTATCGAACCGCTTCGACACGACTCTCAACGGCAACCAGGCCGGCATCGACCGCGTCATGCTTGAATCAGGCGTGCCGGGGCGCGGTTCGCGCTTCGTGCGCTTCTACGCGACGGGCAAGGCGGGCGACTCGATCGAGATCGAGGTCCTCGCTGAGAAGGCGCGCACAATGAAGGGTTCGGTCGCACTCACGCCGACGAAGCCAGAGGCTCCGTGAGCGAACAGGCGGACTTGGTCGTCGTCGGCGCGGGCGCAGCGGGCCTCTTCGCGGCAATCCACGCGGGGCGCGCGGGCGCGCGCGTCATCGCGCTCGACGGCGCGCGCGTGATCGGCGCCAAGATTCTCGTCGCGGGCGGCGGGCGCTGCAATGTCA
Source organism: Planctomycetota bacterium (assembly GCA_041161465.1). Lineage (GTDB taxonomy): Bacteria > Planctomycetota > Phycisphaerae > Phycisphaerales > SM1A02 > QWPT01. Next base: position 10,799 of record JBEAUK010000166.1, read on the forward strand.
CGCACCACGCTGTCGACGAGAAGGCCTACGCGGGCAGCACGCCGGGCGCGATCCGCACGGTGCTGCGTAAGTTCACGGTCGAGGACACGGTGCGATTCTTCGAGGCGTACGGCGTCGAACTGAAGCGCGAGGACACGGGCAAGCTCTTCCCGACGACCGACGACGCGCACACGATCCTGAACGCGCTGCTGCAGGCCGCGCGCGATGCGGGCGTCGACCTGCGCTTTCCGCGCCGCGTCACGCGGCTCGAGCGCGCGCCCGATGATTCGAATGGCGGCGGGTTCGTCGTCGCAGGCGACTGGGGCGAGATCCACGCGCCGCGCGTCGTGCTGTCGACCGGCGGCAAGGCGCTGCCGAAGTCGGGTTCCGACGGCGGCGGCTACGACTTCGCGCGCGCCCTCGGCCACACGGTGAGCGACCGCGTGTACCCGGCGCTCGTGCCGCTCATCCTGCCGGGCACGCATCCACTGCGCGTGCTGTCGGGCCTCACGCTGCCCGCGACGCTCACGCTGCGGAGCGGCACGGGCAAGGTGATGAAGGAGTTCACGAACTCGCTCCTCTGCACGCACTTCGGCCTGTCGGGCCCGTGCGCACTCGACATCAGCCGCTACTGGCGCGACGCCGTGTGCGACGATTCGCTCGCGGGGCTGTTCGCGAACTTCATCCCCGACGAACGCGAGGACACGCTCGACGCCAAGCTCCTCGCAAGCAAGGCCGCGAACGCCGTCGCGTTCCTGCGCGACTTCGTGCCCGAGCGCCTCGCGCGCACGCTCTGCGAAGTCGCACGCGTCGACCCCGCGTCGAGCCTCCGCCAGCTCACGCGCGACCAGCGCAAGGCGCTCGCGCGCGCCGCGTGCGCGCTTCCGCTCTCGGTCGAAGGCGACCGCGGCTTCACCTACGCCGAAGTCACGATGGGCGGCGTGCCGCTCTCCG
>JBEAUK010000008.1:0-16707 GCA_041161465.1 Planctomycetota bacterium
GCACGACACGCTGGCGACCACGATGGTGTCGCGCCGCGACAGGAGGTGGCTGGTCGCTGCGAGGCGCAGGCGGTCGAGGTCGGCGTTGCGCGACGCGTCCTTCTCGATGTAGATGTCGCGCTGCGGGATGTACGCCTCGGGCTGGTAGTAGTCGTAGTAGCTGACGAAGTAGCTCACCGCGTTCTTCGGGAAGAGCTCCTTCATCTCCTCGTAGAGCTGCGCGGCGAGCGTCTTGTTGTGCGACACGATGAGCGTCGGCCGGTTCGTCCGCGCGATGACATTCGCCATCGTGAAGGTCTTGCCCGTGCCCGTCGCGCCGAGCAGCACCTGGTGGCGATGGCCGCCGTCGATCGACTGGACGAGCTCGTGAATCGCCTGCGGCTGGTCGCCCATCGGCTGGAAAGGGCTGTGGATGATGAAGGGCGTGTCGCTCATCGCGCGGTCGGTAGCGTACGCGCGGTCACGCCGAGGCGAGAAGGGCGCGCGCGGGCTTCCTGGCGAGGCGAATCACAGCGGGAGAGGCCGCAAGCAGCGCGACCGCGACCACGATGGCGCCGCCGACCGCGAGCGGTGCGTAGGGGATCACCCACGCGAGTCGCAGTCCTGCGAAGTCGCGGTAGAGCTCGACCCCCATCCACGCAAGCTGCAGGCCGAGCAAAGTTCCCGAGACGAGCGCCGCGAGCGCCATCACGATCGTCTCGCCGAGGACGAGGCCTACGAGGACGCGCGTCGACCCGCCGACCGCGCGCAGGATGCCGAACTCGCGCGTGCGCGCGGAGATTCCCGCTGCGACCACGCTGCCGACGCCGATCGCCGCGAGCGCGAGCGCCGCGAGGGCGACCGCGCTCGTGAGCGCGAGGATCGTGCCGCCGACCTGGTCGACGAAGCCGCGGATCGCGCGTCCGCTCGAGAAGACCGCGCCGGGCACCGCATCGGCGACCGCCTCGCCAAGTCGCTTCTCGCCGTCCTCGTCCATCTTCGGATCGAGCTTCATCTGCATGATGTAGGCCTCGCGCGTGTCGAAGTGCCGGTCGACCGCGTTGAAGCTCATGAACACGCAGCTGACCGCCTGCTCCATGTAGATCTGCCGCATCCCGAAGGTCTGCGTGGCGATGTCGAGGCCCGCGGCCGTGACCACGCCGACGATCTCGAACTCGGCCTCGTTCTTGCCGGATCCGAGCCGAAGCTTCGATCCGACGCCGAGTCCGCGCGCGACGAGGAACTCGGGCGCCACGAGGATCGCGTCGCCTTCCTCGAGGCGCGGGATCGCGGTCTCCGGCGTCCCCTCGATCCAGTCGAGGCGGTTCATCTCGATGAACGGCCGCGGCTCGAATCCGACGCAGACGACATTGGTCGGTCCGAGTCCTCGCACGCCGAAGACCTGCTCGCCCGACATCTTGAGCGGGAGGTAGCCGATCGGCAGCGCGCCCGTGACGCCCTCGAGCTTCGCGAGGCGCGACTGTTCGTCGGGCGAGAGGCCGGAGGTGCAGAAGATGAATCCGTCGGCGAAGCGCACGCGCTCGCGGAGGTCGCGGATGATCGCGTCGCCGTTCGAGCGGGTGCTGACGAGGATCGACACGGCGACCATGAGCGCGCCTGCGGTGCAGCCGAGGCGCCACGGCATGCGCTTGACGCTCGACGCGAGGAGGCCGCGCGGGAGTCCGAGCGCGCGCTCGAGCATCGGGCTCGCGAGGCTCGAGATGCCGAGGGTGATCGGCACGCTCAGGAGGAACCACGCGATGTGCAGCAGGGGAAGCGTGCCGAAGGCGTAGATCCAGAAGCGTGTGTCGCGCGATTCCGGGAGCAGGCCGAGCGTCCAGATGCCGAAGATCGCGAGCGCGATGGCGATCGCCGCGACGATGAGTCCGCGGCGAGGTGCGCGCGCGCGGATCGCGATCGCCTCGAGCGGCGAGATCCGGGCGGCGCGGAACGCAGGAAAGAGCCCTCCGAGGACGCCGCTCAGCGTTGCGCCGGCGACGGCGAGCGCCGCGCCGCGCGCATCGAAGGTGAGGCCGCCGGGAACGAAGTCGCGGTAGATCGCGACGAGGATCGAGAGAAGCCCAAGGCCGATCGGTACGCCGATCACGCCGCCTCCGAGACCGATGACGAGGCCCGTGACGAGCTGTGCGCCGAACAGTTGGACGCGCGACGCGCCGATCGCGCGAGCGATGCCCATCTCGCGCAGTTCCTCGAGGACGGCGGTCGTCATGCCGGTCGCGACGATCGCTGCGCACGAAAGGAACGCGATCATCGTCGCGAGCAAGGTCGACAGCTCGCTCGCGGCGACCTGTCGATCAAGACCCGTGCGCACGCGCTCGGCTGGCTCGCAGAGCATCGGGTCGCGCAGGGTGTCCGAGCGCGCCGTCGACCATGGCTCGACCTCGACGCCATCCTCGAGCGCGATCGCGATGCTCGTGAGCTTGCCGTCGCGCTTGGTCGCCTCGGCGAGCACGCCACGGTCGATCTCGACGAGCGCGCGCTGCAATGCGCCGAGGATGGGCCGCTTGTAGATGCCGACGACGGTGACCTCGAGCGGCTTCCCAAAGCGGACGACGCGCAATGTGTCGCCGGGCTTCGCCTTGAGAAGGTCGGCGGTTCCCGGATCGAGCACGACTTCGCGCGGCCCCTCGACGCGGCGTCCCTCGGTGATCTCGACCTCGCGGAAGAAGGCGTCTTCGCCGGGCTCGATGCCGCGCGCCTGCACGGTGGCGCGGCGGGGCTGGCCCGCGTCGTTCCGGCTTGATTCGTTGGCAAGCGTGATCGACCCGGAGAGGCGTCCGGCCGCGCGCTCGACGCCCGGCCATCCGCGCACTTCCTCGAGGAGCGAGGCGTCGAACGGCTCCGCGTAGCGGTGGACGATGCGCGCATCGGTCGCCCCCATCGCTCGCGAGATCGAGTCCTCGAGACTTGCCTGCGCCGTGCGCATGCCGCTTGTGACCGCGACGACGAGACTCGCCGCGAGCGCGACCGCGGAGACGAGGAGCGCGGTCCTACCGCGCCGACCGAGCAAGCTCCTGCGCGCGAAGGGCCAAAGTCCCCGCATCGAGTGCTCCTTCCTCGTTCGTCTGTGTGCGGGTGTCGAACTCGCCGGCGACGCGGCCATCGCGGAGCACGATGACGCGCTCGCAGTTGGCGGCGGCCGCAGGCTCGTGCGTCACCATGAGAAGCAGGGTGCTGCGCTCGCGCGCGATCTCGCGGAGCAGCGCGAAGAGCCGCGCGCCCGCGGCGCTGTCGAGGTTGCCGGTCGGCTCGTCCGCGAGGACCACGCTTGGCGAGAAGAAGAGAGCGCGCGCGATGGCGACGCGCTGCTGCTCGCCGCCCGACAGCGCATCGGGGCGATGATCCGCACGCGCGCCGACACCGAGGTCGTCGAGCAGCTCGCGTGCGCGCTTCTCCGCGTCGCGCCGCGACATGCCATCGAGCATCGCAGGGAGGACCACGTTGTCGAGCGCGGTCATCGACGGCAGCAGGTTGAAGTGCTGGAACACGATGCCGATGCGCCGGCGCCGGTAGAGCGTGAGTTCCTTCTCGCCGAGCGTGTCGATGCGTACGCCCGCGACCTCGACCGAGCCTGCGCTCGGGCGGTCGAGTCCCGCGATCAAGTGCATCAAGGTGCTCTTGCCGCTGCCCGAGGCGCCCATGATCGCGTAGAAGCCCGCGCCTTCGATGGTGAGATCGACGCCACGGAGTGCTTCGACGGAGCGGGCGCCGAGGTCATAGGACTTCGTCACACCGCGACAGAGGATGCTCGGCGGTGCTGCCTGCATGATTCAGTCGGGCCTAGAGCCTAGGCACGCCGCTGTTGCGTCGTGCCGCCAAGATCGATGAAGCTGCGCCGAGGAGGCGCGTCTGGCCGCGCTCCGCGCCGGTCACGCTCAGTGGCCGTGCTTCTTGTCGTAGTCGGCGCCATTCGGCAGCGCGAGGATCGCGGATGCGTCGCCAACCTCGAGCTTGATGAGCCAGCCCTTGCCGTACGGATCGCTGTTCAGGAGCGAAGGGTCCTTCGCGGCATCCGCGTTGACCTCGACGATCTTGCCGGCAGCGACCGAGTAGATCTCGCTGGTCGTCTTGACGCTCTCGACCTCGCCGACGGTGCCACCCGCAGAGACCGCGGTGCCGACGGACTTCATCTCGACGTAGGTGATGTCGGTCAGCGCGTCGGCCGCGTGCTGCGTGATACCCATGGTGACGGTGTTGCCGTTCACTCGGAACCACTCGTGCGTGTCGGAAACGCGGCAATCAGAGGGGGTGGACATGCTTGATCCAGGTCGTCGTGTCGAGAGGGGCGATGCCCGGCGCCCGCGATCGTTTCGCGGGGCAAGCGGGGCGGGCGATGATAACGAGCGCCGCCGTGCGAATCGGGAGCCTGCGAGACTGTCTGATAACAAAAGAGACGCTTAGTCTCTTCGGCTGATCCCGCGGATCGCAGCCCGACCCAACTTGGGCAGCCACGGAGGGTTGCCTCTGGTTCAGATTGCGGGTTGGGCGTCAGGAGGGGCGTGGTAGACTCCCCCGACCGCGGCGTGCCGCGGATGCATATCCGTCAAGCGCCGTTGCAGCAGCGGCGCGTCCCTCCCCGTCGGTTCTCCGGCGCCCATCTGAAGTTCCGCCCTGTGCAACCAGAGATTCTCCTGACACTTTCCGCGGGTTCCATCCGACCGCTGCTTTCGGATCCACAGGCCTTCGCAGACGCAGAGGTCAAGCTTCCCCGCAACGTGTTCGAGCTGCCCGACTTCGTGGCGACCGATCTTCAGCTGCGTGGGCTCAATCTGCCCACCGATCTCCTCAAGGGCTTCGGCCTTCCCGAGGTGGACAAGCTTCGCGATGCAGCCGACCGCGCCCACTGCCCGGTGCTGCTGCTCTTCGAGGAGCCTGCGATCGACTTCACCGAGCGCGGCGCGAACTGGGCGAAGTCGGTCGAACGGCTCCGCCGCCTCGGTCTCGCCGCCAACCGGCTTGGATGTCCGTCGATCGCGGTGCGCGCAACCGCGGCCGACACGGATGCCGCGCTCGAGGCAACCGCGGCCGGCGTGAAGATGGCGCTCAAGGAGCTCGACAAGTTCGACCTCAACCTGCTGCTTGCTCCGCATGAGGGGCTCACCCACTCTGCGGCGCGGCTCACCGACCTGATCAAGAAGATCGGTGGATTCCGCATCGGCAGCTATCCGAGCTTCGCCCACGCATACGCGACGGGCGACCTCGAGAACACGCTGCGCAAGCTCGCTCCGTATGCACCGGCCATCGCTGCGAGCGTGCGGGGCTTCGACGCCAAGACCGGCGAGCACGACGGCTACAGCCTCGAGTCATGCGTCGATTGCGTGCGCAGCGTCGGCTACGGCAACACGCTCGCCCTTGACTTCGTGGGTCGCGGCGCCGACGAGCCCGGCGCGAAGAAGACCTCGAAGAAGGCCGCCAAGGTCGACATCATCGGTGAACTGCTCAAGGCGCGCGCCCAGCTCGAGGCGGCGACTTCCGAGCCAGAGCTCGCGCTCGACGAAGAGGAGGAGTGAGTGCTCGCCGTGCCCGCCGCGCTCTCCTTCATCGTCACCATCGATGGTCCGGCGGGAACGGGCAAGTCCACCGTCGCCAACTCGCTTGCCAAGCGCCTCGGCCTTGAGTTCCTCGACACGGGCGCGATGTACCGCGCCGCGGCGCTCGAGGCGCTCGACCGCGGGATCGACCCGGCCGACGGCGCGCGCGTCACGGCGCTGATGCGGGGACTCGAGCTCGCGTTCGACTGGAAGCGCGATCCGCCGGAACTGTTCGTGAACGGCCGACCCGTCGGCGATCGCATCCGCACGCCCGAGGTCACGCGCGCGGTGTCTCTCGTCGCGTCGAACCCTGCGGTCCGCAACGAGATGGTTCGCGCCCAGCGCGGGATCGCGGCTCGTCATCCGCGCCTGGTGACCGAAGGTCGCGACCAGGGTTCCGTGGTGTTTCCCGACGCCGATGTGCGCATCTACCTCGATGCGCGTCCTGAGGTGCGCGCGCGCCGCCGCGTCGAGCAGCTCGCCGCCAAGGGCATCGTGACCAACGAGGCCGAGGTGCTCGCCCAGATCCTCGAGCGCGACCGCATCGACTCGACGCGCGCCGATGGACCGCTCGTCTGTCCGAACGGCGCTGCGGTGGTCGACACGAGCGACATCGATGTGCCGGATGTGATCGATCGTCTCGCCGAGATCGTTCGCATCCGCGCGGGCGAGGCGCTTGCGGCAAGCGAGCGCGGTCGCCGCGGAAACAGCGCCAGCGGCGGGACCCACGCATCGTGATGGCTGCGCGCGTTCCCGTTCTCCCGAATCCATTCGACCACCGCCGGCGCGTTCCCGGGCGAGGCTTCGTCTCCGCGACCTGGTGGGACTTCTGCGCGTTCTGCTGCTGGAGCGCGCTCAAGATCTGCTACGGCCTCCGCCGCAGCCACCGCGAGCGCGTGCCGCGAACCGGACCGATCCTCGTCATCTCGAATCACCAGTCGTTCCTCGATCCGATGATCAACGGCGTGACGGTGTGGGACCGCCAGTTCACGGCGCTTGCGCGCGACACGCTGTTCGTCGGGCCGTTCGGGTGGCTGATCCGCTCCGTGCACGCACAGCCCATCAAGCGGTCGGGCGGCGACCTCGAGGCCATGCGCGTCGCGATCAAGGAGCTCGAGGCCGGGCGAGTCGTGATCCTCTACCCCGAGGGAACGCGCTCGCAGGACGGCGAGATGCTGCCGTTCAAGCGCGGCGTGATGCTGCTCATCAAGAAGGTCAAGCCGTCGGTGCTTCCGATGGGAGTCGACGGTGCGTTCGAGGCGTGGCCGCGGGGACGGAAGTTGCCGAAGCTTCGCGGCAAGATCGTCTGCAGCTGCGGTGAGCCGCTCGATGGCGCGGCGCTCGCGGCGATGCCGGAGGAAGAGGCGCTCGCGACGATGCACGCGGCGGTCGCCGCAGCGTTCGCCGACGCGCGAACCGAGCTCACGGAGTGGCGCGGCGGGGGTGCGCGGTGAACGCAGGCACGCCCGCCATGCCGCTGCGCGACGCGGCGTGCGCGGTCGCCGCCGGGCTCGTCGAGGCGGGTCACCAGGCCTACTTCGCAGGCGGCTGCGTGCGGGACCGCCTTCTCGACCGTCCGGTGAAGGACTACGACATCGCAACGAGCGCGCGCCCCGATGAGGTGAAGGCCGTCTACCCGAAGGCGCGCGGCGTCGGCGAGGCGTTCGGCGTGATGCTCGTGCGGCACGGCGGCCACACCTTCGAGGTCGCGACCTTTCGCGAGGATGGGCCGTACCACGATGGGCGCAGGCCAAGCGAGGTGAGCTACTCGACCGCCGAGCGCGATGCGGCACGGCGCGACTTCACAGTCAACGGACTCTTCGAGGATCCCGCGACAGGCGAGACGATCGATTTCGTCGGCGGCCGAGCGGACATCGCGGCGCGGCTCATCCGCGCGATCCGCGATCCGCACGAGCGGATCCGCGAGGATCGCCTGCGCATGCTCCGAGCGGCTCGCTTCGCGGCGCGCCTGGGATTCGAGATCGAGCGCACGACCTTCGAGGCGATCCTCGCGCATGCCGGCGAGCTCGCATCGGTGAGCCCGGAGCGCGTCGGCGAGGAACTGCGCGAGATGCTCGCGCATTCGAACCGGGCGCGCGCAGCGGATCTTGTCGAAGCGCTCGCGCTCGACGGAGCCGTGTTCGGCGCGCGCGGACTGCGCGCCGGAAGGCGCATGGAGCGCCTCGGCGCGTCCGTCCCGACCGGCGGCTGGACCACCGCGCTGGCGGCGTGGTGGCTCGATCGCATGGGCGATGCGAGCGACGAGGCGAAGCGCGCCGGCGCGATCGCTGCGCTCCGTCGCCGCCTTGTGCTCTCCAACGACGAAACCGACGCGATCCAGCACGCGCTCGAGATCCGCGAGATCCTCCTCGGGAGCTTCGACCGTCTCGGCGTGGCGGCACGGGCGCGGTTGATCGCACGGGCTGGATTCGACGCAGCGTTGGCGATTGTGGCTGCCGAGGACGCCTGCCGCGGCCAGGCCTTGGCGGCGGCGGCCGACCGCGAGCTCCCGGCCCGCGCGCTCCCGCACCCGTTCCTGGACGGGGCAGCCCTGATTGCGGCCGGCTACCGCCCGGGTCCGAGCTTCAAGGGATGGATCGATCTCGCCATGGACGCCCAGCTTGAGGGGAGGGTCGCCTCGACTGAGGAGGCGCTTTCCCTCGTCCGCATTCGGGCGACGGGAGATGCCGAGAAGCAGGGATGAGGGTCTCAGGGCGCGGCGCGGGGACGAAAGGGCTCGCTGCGGGCGCGGATTTCGGCGGACTTGGCGAACTGATGGCGCAACCGCCGCTTACGGGGGTGTAATATCCTTGTTCCAACTCCGTTGGAGCGATCTCCGCCCGTTCGGGCGGCTGAGCCGCGTTCGACCGACCATCCCGCGACCAACACCGCGACCTCAACCATGCGATCCATCCTCTCGACCGCCGTCGCCGCTCTCGCCGCCAGCCTGTCCCTCGCCGTTGGTGGCACCGCCACCGCGCAGCAGGGTGCACCGCTGCCGTCCACCCTTGCGACACCGAATGTCTACGTCGTGCCGCTGAAGGGCCAGATGGGCACCGACATCAGCATGCAGCTGATGAAGATGTACGTCGAGGACATCAAGAAGGTGAAGCCCGACATCATCGTGCTTGAGCTCTTCAGCGCGGACGTCAACCAGAACTTCTATCTCCCCGACGACGACACGGGCGAATTCGGCCTGGGCATCCTCGAGGAGTACCGCGACATGGTGAAGATGTTCCGCGAGGATCTCCGCGACATCCCCCAGGTCATGTGGGTCGAGGACTCGGTCGGTTTCGGATCGCTCCTCGCGCTCGCGTGGTCGGACATGTACATCCGCAGCGATGGTCGCCTCATGGGTCTCGCCCGCGTGAGCCAGATGGCCCAGGGCTGGGACGATCCCGATGTCGCCTCCAAGATGATGCGCGCCCGCGTCGGTATCGGCAACGGCTTCCTGCAGCAGGGCGGCTATCCGCTCGAGCTCGGCGAGGCCATGATGACTCCCGATGAGACGCTCTCGATCAAGTTCGAGGGACGCAAGGTCGTCTGGCTGCCGAACACGACCGGCACTTGGATCGTCGACGGAACCAAGGAGAATGTCGCCAACTTCAGTGCGACGCTCGCGGAGGAATCCGGTCTCGCCGACGGCGTGGCCGACGACCTCGATGACCTGATGTTCCTCCTCGGTTACCGCGAGTACAACCGGCTGGAGAACGGCGAGAAGCTTGGCGCGCGCTACGTCGAGGACTGGCGCAAGGCGTTCGAGCGCTGCAAGGACTGGATGCGCGACGCATCGGAGGTCGATGGCGATGCGGCCGGTCTCGGCAAGCAGAAGAGCCTCTACGAGAAGGTCGTCGCCGCGATCAAGCAGTACCCCGCGATCGAGTACCGCATGCGCATGGAAGGCCTTCCGGGCCGCGTGCGGCTTGAGCTCGAGATCGAGAACCTCCGCAAGGAGATCCAGCGCATCCGCGACGCCGAAAAGGGCAGCCGCGGCAGCGGTGGCAGCAGCGGCGGCGGCCGTCCGGGTCTCGGCGGCGGCGGCTTCGGCGGGCGTCGCTGATTCGGGCCTGAAGATTGGAACCAAACCGCATCGGAGCGCGTCTTCTGCGCCCGACGGAAAGCATCACTGAGACAAGGCGGCGCCGGCCGCATTTGAGAGTCGACCGAACTCGGAGTTGAACAGTCATGAACCTCGGAACCATCGCACGCTCGGCCGCCGCCCTCGCTCTCTCGTTTGCGCTGGCGGCATCGGCCTTCGCCGCGGATGTCAAGCTCTCGAACGGCTCCGTCTGGAAGGGCGATGTCGGCGAGAAGGTGCGCGCCACCTATGTCGTCAACGGCAAGGAGCAGACCATCGAAGGCACCGTGGTTCGCGCTGAGAAGAACCTGGTCGTGATCGAGGTCATGGAGAACGGCAAGGCCGTTCGCCGCACGATCGTGTCGTTCGACCTGCGCAAGCTCGAGACGATGACCGACGGCGGAAAGCCCGCGCCTGCCGGCGCCCCGGCCGCCACGCAGCGTCCAGCCGACGCCGCGAAGGGCAGCGGCGGAAACGCCCCCGCTGCCAAGAAGGACGGCGACAGGACCGCTTCCCCGACCGCTGCGATGCCGCGCATCTTCGTCCTCCCCATGGAGGGCACGGTCGGCACCGGCATGCGCCACGACGAGATCGAGGCCGTCGCCAAGGAGGCCGACAAGTACGGTCCCGGCCAGATCATCGTGCTCCTCATCAACAGCGGCGGTGGCCTTGTCATCGAAGGCGACAAGATCCACGCGACCATGAAGGAAGTGAAGAAGCGCCACCGCGTCGTGGCCTGGATCAAGATGGCCATCTCCGCGGCTGCGTTCACGGCGCTCCACTGCGACGAGATCTACTTCATGCGCGTCGGCGCGCTTGGATCGATCACCATGTTCTCCGGCACCACGGCGATCTCTGGTTCGCGCCTGACCGCGTGGCTCGAGAAGGTCGGCGAGGTCAGCGAGCTCGGTGGTCGCCCCGCGATCGTCGGCCAGGCGATGGTGACCAACTCGATCGAGTGCAGCTACGACCGCGATGAGAACGGCAACATCACCTGGTACAGCACGATGCAGGGCAAGTACAAGCTCTCCGATGCCACGGAGAACCTGACGCTCAACGCCGACAACGCGCTGCACAGCAAGTTCTCCGACGGCACCGCGGACACCGTCGAGGAACTCGCCAAGGTGATGCAGCTGAAGGAGTGGAAGGAAGACGATGCGGGCCGTCGCATCGCAACGAGCTGGCAGCGCCTCCTCAAGCAGTGCATCGAGGAGAAGACGCACCTCATGAACGACTACCAGAACCCTGGTGGAAGCGACAACGAGGCGATGCTCGGCAACCAGATCAAGACGCTCACCGACATCGTCCGCTGGTACGAGCGCTGCTATCCGGGCATGGTCTACGAGTCGCCGAACTTCCCGCCGAGCGAGACGGAGAACGAGGCGCCCGAGGAGCTCAAGCGCGAGCTCGCTCGCCTCAAGAAGCAGCTCGGCGAGATGAAGAAGCGCGACCGCAACTGACGCGCCGTTCGGAATGATCCTCGGAATGATCCCCGGAATGATCCTCGGATTGATCCCAGGCCGCTCCCGAAAGGGAGCGGCTTTCTTTTTGCGTTGGGCTCAGCCATGATGCCGAGGACAGCCCTCGCGCACCACCGCGGCGATCGAGCTGGTTCGGACGAGGAGTCTTGCATGACGGCAGAGGAAATCCCACAGCGTCCGCCGACACAGTCCTGGATCGAGCCCGGCGACGAGGACCTGCAAGCCCGCCGTGCGCGATGGCGAATGGTCTTCTGCTCGCTGTCGCTCTTCGTCGCCGTCATGGGCGTGCTCATGCAGGGAATGGGCGCTGCGATGGTGCTCTTCGGCCACCGCATCTGGGCGACGAGCGGTATCGCTCTTCCGGAACCTCCATCGATTCTGGCGTGGGCGGCGATCGTGCAGTTCGTCGTGCTGTCGTTGCTCGGCGTGCTGCTCCTCACGGGCGCCACGATGCTCATCCGGCGCAACCCAACCGGTCGCACGCTCGTGCTCGGCTGGGCCGTCGCGCGGCTTGTCATGGCCATGATCGGCATCGGCATCGGTCTGATGACGATCAAGCCTCAGGTCGAGTGGCAGACCGAGATCATCGTGGCCGTGCGCGAGTCGATGCGCGCCCAGCCTGGTGTCAATGAAGGCTCGTTGCCTCCACTGCCCGAGCGGGGGCAAGCCGAGGCGACCGCCCTCCGCAGCCTCGGCGTCGCGACGCTGTTCTTCGTGTCGTGGCCATTCGTCATGGCCATCGTGCTGACCCGGCCGTTCGTGAAGGAAGAGATCGAGGAGTGGCGCCGCGACCGGGCGATGCAGGCCTGAGCGGGGCGGAGTCAGCCGACCTCGCGGCGCTGGAAGAGCGCCGTCGCCAGCGAGAGCAGCGCCGTCACGATGGCGAGGGTGTACGGCACCGTGTATCCGATGTAGTCGAGCGGGATCGACTTCTTCTGCGTCAGGGCGTCGGACAGCCAGAACACCTGGAAGTTCGGCAGCGCCGCGCGGCAGACGGTCAGCAGGCCCTTGACCGTTGCGCTCGCCGCGGACGCCGAGGCAAGCCGCGAGCCAAGCATCCAGTCGGAAAGGAGGCCAAGCAGGAACACGCCGACGACGATCGTGAGGGTGAACACCTGGCCGAAGCGCGTGCTCGCGGCGATGGCGACCGCATTGAGCACCAGCGCCGCAAGTCCCATGAGGAAGAGCGCCTTCCACATCTCGGGTTCGAACTGCTTGGCAAGCGTGACGGAATTCCACTCGGCGTCGAAGAAGAGCGCCATCAGGTAGGCGAAGCCGAGCAGCGGCACGCCGAGGCCGATCGTCCACGCAGAGAAGTTCTTGCCGTAGAAATAGTTCATCCACGCGCCCGCACCGACCGCCGCGACGATGGCGCCGAGGCCGAAGATGATGACCGGCATGTGGAGCGGATCGCGCGCGGTCTGCAGCGTGCCGTGCATCTCGACCAGCATGTAGACGAGGCCGAGGTAGAGGAGCGCGAGCGACATCGTGATCGAAACGCCGAGGAACTTGCCCACGATGAACACCGGGCGCGCCACGGGCTTGGAGACGACGGTCAGGACCGTTCGGTTGTCGATCTCGCGCGCCAGCACATTGGTCGCGATGAACGCGGACAGGATCGCCGTCGCGAGGAAGACGGTCGCGAGGCCGAGATCGACGAACATGCGCTGGTCGTCGCGCATCGTCCACGCGCTGAACGGGTTGCAGAGGACGATCAGGATCGTGGCAGCACCTGCGACCACAAGAACGATCGGCTGTCGGATCGACTCGAGGAAGGTGTTGCGGGTGATGGCGAGGAGTTGCTCGAAGAACGACATGGTGCGCCTCGGAAGGGTACTCGCCGCGGGCGGGGCTGTTCGGACAGGTGGGTTCCGCGCCCGCCTGCAGGCACCCGCCTTGGGCATGGCCGACCCGGGGTGGAGGGCGTTGGATCCTCAGGTTTCACCGCGCGAAACCTGCGTGTCCGCTGGGCCCGACCCGCGCGCACCCGAATGGCAGGGGTGCGATCGCGAAGAAAGAAATGGACAGATTCAACGCATGGGGGGTCGAACAAGTTCGAACTTCCACACGGTTGACCCGCGTACCTTACAGTACCGCCTCAGCCCTTGGGGCTGGTCATTTCTGTCCGCCGGTGTCCTGGCGTCGCTCGCAGCTCGAACATGTTTCGAACGCGCACCGACCGAAGGGGGCTGGCATCGTCCGAGTTTGATCCAGTACGCCTGACCGATGCGCATCGATCACCACGCCTATCAGAGGGCCACGCGTGTCGCCTCCGCCGGATTCGCCGTCCAGCTCGCGATCGCGCTCCTTCTCCTTATCTTCGGCAAGACGACCGGCCCAGACCTTGGTCAGCCCGACCCGCTCACCGGCGTCGTGCAGACGGGCAGCGACTCGACGAGCGTCATCGCCTCGGCGTGGGCGTTCTGCGGCCTCATCGTCTGGCTCGGTCTGATCCTCATCTTCCATCAGCACAAGCTCGAGCGGCTCGAGTCGCTTGAGTTCGACGCTGGCCCGCGCACCGACGACCAGGGCCGCATGTTCGCGGTCGACGAGGCGCGGGTGGCGCGCAAGCGCCTCGACCTCATGCACCGCATCCTGATGCCGGCGATGAGCCTGCTCTACGCAGGCCTGCTGATCGGCCTCGCGTGGGCGGTGTTGTGGTGGATGGGCGCGAAGGACGGCCGCGATGTCGATTACGGCCGATTCGAGACGACGCAGCTTCCGGGCTGGCAGCTCGCGGTGGGCTTCGGCTCGGCGCTCATCGCCTTCATCTTCTCGCGGTTCGTCGCGGGCATGGCGGTGCAGAAGGCTTGGACGAACCTCCGCGGCGGCGCTGCGGTCATGGTCGGCAACGCGCTTGTCTCGTCGGCGCTCGGCATCGGCACCGTGTTCCTTCTCCTCGAGGAGAATCCCGGCGACGCGCGTCCCGTGCTCGAAGGCATCTCCTACGGCATCGCGCTCTTCATGATCGCGGTGGCGGCGGAGACGCTGCTCAACTTCGTCCTGAACCTCTACCGTCCGCGCCGCGCGGGCGAGGTGCCGCGTCCTGCGTTCGATTCGCGCGTCCTCAGCCTGCTCGCGGCGCCCGACTCGATCGTGCGCTCGATCAACGAGGCCGTGAACTACCAGTTCGGCTTCGACATCACGAGCTCGTGGGGCTACCAGCTTGTCCTTCGCAACTTCATCCGCCTGCTTGCGATCGGCGTGACCGTCGTGCTCGCGCTCACCACGCTCGTCGTGGTCCAGCCGCAGGAGCAGGCGGTGCGTCTCCGCTTCGGTGACCGCGTCGGCGCTGTCTACCAGGGTGGCCCGATGGCGAAGCTCCCGTGGCCCGTCGACACGGCGCTTGTCCTCGATGTCAATCTCGTGCGCGAGCTTCCGCTCGGCAACGGACTTCTCCGCAAGTTCACCAGGAACGACGAGGTCTTCTGGGGCGAGCAGACCGGCGAGGTCGACAAGAACGCGAACCTGTTCCTCGTCGGCGCCGGCGCGCGGCCGTCGCCCTCCAAGGCGACTTCCGCCGGCTTCGGCCTGAGCGAGGCGGTCGCTGAGGCGCAGGCGACCGACCAGTTCGCGCTGGTCGAGGCCGACATCGTGCTGCAGTACCGCGTTCGAAGCGGACAGCTCGAGAAGTTCCTTGATTTCTCGAACGACGCGCGCAGCCGCGGCGAGCAGCTCGACATGCGCGAGCGCATGCTCCGCTCGGTGGCGATGCGCGAGGTCACCCGCGTGATGAGCACCCGCTCGCTCGACGAGGTGCTCACGCCGCCGACCGACCAGCCGCTCGTCGATGTGCTCGCCAGATCGATCCAGTCGGCCTACGACGCGCTTGATTGCGGCGTCGAGGTCGTCGGCATCAGCATTCCGCGCCTGCGCCCGCCGGGGCCGGAGGGTGGAAAGTTCGAGGAGCTCTCGATCGCCAAGCAGAACGGCCGCCGCCAGCTCGAGAAGGAGCAGAGCACTGTCCAGACGCAGCTCAGCATGATCATCGGCGATGTCGCGCGCGCCGACGAGCTCGTGAAGGGCATCGAGGAACTCAAGTCGCTCGAGGCCGCGTACGCGCGGACGAACGACGCCGAGACCCGCGCCAAGGCGGATGCCTTGCAGGCGCGGCTCGAGCAGATCGTGATCGATTCGCGCGCCCGCGCCGCGAGCGTCATCTCGAACGCCCGCGCCATGCGGTGGACGACGCTCATGAATGCGCAGTCGATCTCGCAGGATGTCCTCGGGCAGGCTTCCGCCTGGAAGGTCGACCCCGAGCTCTACAAGGCGCGCAAGACGATGGAGGCCCTCGGGCAGTCGCTCGCGGGCGTCCGCGTGAAGTACATGCTTCTTCCCGACGCAGAGCGCGTTCGGGTCGACATCGAGATGCAGGAGCCCGGCACGGGCCTGAATCTCGGCGAGTACATGGAGAAGAAGTCGGACGGTGGTTCGGGAGGCTAGCCGCAGGGTTGCCATCGGCCTGACGAATGAGCGTGAGCGAACGGGCGGCCTCGGCCACCCGAGACAGACAGACGGAAGACATTCATGAACAAGCGCACTTCGGCATTCGCACTTGGATTCGCAATCCTGCTGGTCCTCGTCCTCTACAGCACGACCTACACCGTGAACTTCCACGAGATCGCCATCCATACGCGCTTCGGCAAGCCGGCGGGCGTGGAGCGGCAGGCCGGCCTCCACTTCAAGATGCCGTTCTTCATCGACTCGGTCACGAAGATCGACCGGCGCAAGCAGTTCGTCGAGAGCCCGATCGTCCAGACGGCGACTCGCGACGGCCTGCAGGTCATGGTTCAGGCGTTCCTCTTCTGGCAGGTGAAGGACACCGACGAGGCCGCGCAGGCCTTCTTCGTGAGCTACGGCGGGTCGCTCGACGAGGCGACGAAGGACCTCGAGCAGACGCTCGCCGGAGCGGTCAAGGCCGTCGCGGGATTCAACTTCGACGAGCTCGTCGGGCCGAACGCCCGCCTCGCGGACGCGGAGAAGGCGATCCTCGCCGGCGTCGCGGGAGCGACGAAGGTCGGCGTCGAGCCGGTCTCGGTCGGGCTGGCGCAGGTCGTCCTTCCGCAGAAGACGACCGTGAGCGTGCTCTCCCGCATGAGCGAGGTCCAGAACACCCTCGCGACGCTCGAGAGCGCCAAGGCGAGCTCGCAGGCCGAGGCCCTGAAGAGCCAGGCGTCGAGCCAGGCCGACACGATCCGCGACTTCGCGACCCAGTGGGCCGCCCGCATCGAGAACAAGGGCAACGCCGAGGCGACGGTGTACTTCGAGCGCATGAAGGAGCACGCCGAGCTCGCGACCTTCCTCGCCTGGATCGATGCGATGAAGGCCGGCCTCCGCGGATCGACCACCTTCGTGGGCGATACGACGCAGGCGCCGTTCCATCTCTTCGACCTCTCGTCGAAGACCGACGCCAACGGCGTCCCGCAGCCGAAGCCCCGCGCCGACGCGGAGGCCCCGAAGGGCGGGGACGATCGATGACGGCCGATCCGAACGATCCGCTTCCGCCGCCCGAGATCGAGGCGCCGCGTCGCGCCGCGAGCGCCCGGTTCGACACCGGCCATCGTGACGATGGATCGATGCGCGATGCGCTCGATCCGGCGACGCAGTCTCTCGGCGA
>JBEAUK010000010.1:0-32230 GCA_041161465.1 Planctomycetota bacterium
CGGAAGTTCCGCATCGGTGCGGCCGTATCGCCCCGCATCCCGTCGATCCCCATGACGCCGATCACGAACGGCAACTTCGGCGCCGCGAGATCCGCGCGCACATCGCGGATGAAGTGGCCGAGCAGCTCGGCGTACAGGTCGTACCCGTCCTGCTTGTCCTGCTCTGGGTAGACCCCGCCGTCGACATAGTCGTTGAATCCCTGGAACCAGACGAACCCAGCCAGCTCGTATCCCCGCGCCTCGTCGAACTCGGGCACCACGCGCGGAATGTCGGCGAGCACCTTCCGCACATGCGCGATCATCTCCCGGTAGTAGACGCCGGTCGCCGCCAGCTTCTCCGCCGCGATCTTCTCCGCGTCTTCTCCGCGCGTCGCGCGCTCGGTCAGTTCGCCCGCCCGCCACTTGAACGGTCCGGCGCTCGGCGGGCGGAAGTCGGTGTGCAGGCTTCGGCCGCCCCACGAGGTCTTGATGAGGAGGACATCCTCACCAAGCCGCTCCTCCATCGTGATGCCGAAGGTGAACTCAGGGCCGATCTTGCCTTCCGGCGCTCCGAATCCTGCCGTCAGCCGTCCCTTCGCCTCGGTGAGGTCGGCGTAGGCGTCGCCGAGGCAGCCCACCGAAGAGATCCATGTCCGCTCGCAGACGCGCGGCGCGCCGTCGGCACCGCGCATCTTCTTGAGGAGCGCGGCGGTCTTCGGGTCACCGGCCATCGCGTCGAATGTCGAGATGGCGGCGTGCCCCTGCATGTTCGACTGCCCGGCGAGGATGAACACCTTGAGCGGCCGTGACGCGTTGGCGGGGCCAGCGGGCGGAACGGTCGCGGCTTGCGCGCCCTTGCCGGTCATCACCAGTCCGCGCTTCGGGATCAGCAGCATGAATGCCGTCACCGACGACGCGGTCATGCGCGAATCGGCGCCGTAGCCGGCGTTGTCCCGGTTCGGCTGGTAGTAGTAGGTGCCGTCCGCGCACTGCGCGAGCGCGAACCACCACCGGTTCGCGTCCATCAATGAGCGGAAGCTCGCGGGATCGGTGCTCGCGCCGAGCGCCGTGTAGCCCATGCCCATCGCAGGCGACCCGTGCGTGTCGGGAAAGCTCTGCGGATGCCTGCCGATGACCGTCGCGTGCAGCCGGGCCCGGTCGCGATAGGTCGCATCCGCATGCGGGCTCATGAAGTTCGCGATCGCGGCCGCCCCCGTGCGTCCCATGTCGGCCCAGCCGTCGTCGCGCCCGCCGACGCCGTCGCCGTACCAGACATATCCGTTCTTGCCGCTGCCGCGCCGCAGGAAGTCGTACGCGGCGTCATGGTTCGCACGGTCGATCTCGATCCCGCACCGCGCCATCATGGCGTAGGCGAGCGCGCCTTGCGCCGTGATCATGGCGATCGGCCCGTAGCCTTCGAACCCGGGATTGTGCCCCCAGCCGCCGTGCGAGTCGCGCGGGCCCTTCGGGAAGCTGTGTGGGTGCGACTCCTTCGCGCGCGGATTGATCTGCGACATGTCGAGGTACTGACCGGCGGCGATGAAGTCGTGCACTTCCTGGAGTTCGGGAAGCACCCACGCCGCGCGCGTGGCGAGGTAGTACTCGCTGAGCACCAGCGCGGCGCCCATGTATCTCCAGTTCGGGAGCGACGCCTTCGCCTCCTCGTCCGACGCCCTCGTCTCGGCGCAGAGGTGGCGAACGCACCGCTCGACGGCAGGCAGGTACCGCGGGTCGCCGCTCGAAAGCAGGGCGAGCGGCGCGAAGGTGTCATGCACCGGGTTGCCGAACGATCCGTCGGCGCCCTGATGCTGCACGAGGTATGCGAGGAGTTCCGCTGCGATCCGCTCGGACTTGGCGCAGTTCGATGGATAGTCCTTGCCGAAGCTGCCGTAGACCGTGCCGATGTCGAGGGTGACCGCGAGTTCCGTACCGTCGCGGAGGATCGTCAGTGCGAGCTTCCCCGGGGTCTGCGCGCGTGCGTCCTGCGCGGCCTCGAGCGCGGTCGCAAACTCGCCGATCGGTCCCTTCGCGCCGAAGACCTCCTCGCCGTAGCCGTTGAGGTGCGCCTCCTTGAACGGCTGCCCGCCGGCGCCGACGACCCGGTCGCCCGCGCGCACGATGCCGGATGCAGGGGAGTTCGCGAACACATGCCGAATCAGGAGCGACTTCGGCTCGTCGGCCACCAGCTCCGCACGCATGCCGGTGATGCCGAGGTTGTAGTACCAGCCAGGCACCTCCGCATCGGGTCCGGACCGCGCGCGCTGCTTCCAAGGGTGGCCGCTGTCGTGGTAGTGGACCTGCGCCACGGCAGGCGAGGCGCAGGTGAGCACCGCGAGCATGGAAAGACCGCGCGCGACGAGTGGGAGTGCCCGAAGGTTCATGGCCCCGACCGTAACCGTTGGACGAGCACGGGTCTATGCCGCGTGGCGGAGAAATCCGCGCGGATTGGAGATATCCGCGCGCCAGGGCTTGCTCATCTCCGACATCATCGAGTTCCCCGTGCCGGGTGCTTGCCGGATACGAGCGGGTGTGAGGGGGCCCCAAGCGGCACAGGTTCCGTCATTCGAGAGCGTGCCGAGCGTGCGAGCGGAGTCGCGGGCCGTTCCCCTCGCAGCCCGAGAAGGGTGCACCGATCGAAACTGGAGCGCAACGCGGTGGAGGTGCGGTCGAGCAACCCGTGCTCATTCAACACGACGGATCAGCAAGTAGCCCATCATCGGCATGCCCCCCATGCCGAGAGAACGGCCGTGATGTCTGCGCCGTTGGTCTGATCGTCTCCGGTCGCGTCGCCAGCCGATGTGCCCCACGCCGAAAGCACCGAAGCCAGATCACCGCCGTCGACCACGCCACTCCCGTCGAGATCCGCGGGGCAAGTGGCAATCGGATCGACCACGCCGATCGTGTAGGTGAGGCGGTTGGCGGTATAGACACGGCCGTTCACCGAGTTGTACGCCATGTCGACGGGCTGCACCTGGCCGGTGCCGAGCGGCAACACGGCGAGCTGCGTGTCGGTCGCCGCATCGATGACGGCGAGGCTGTGACTCCACTCGTTGACCCAGTACATCCTTCCATTCTTGGGACTGAAGCAGAACGCCGTCGGTTCGTCGCCCGTGGTGAGCGTCTTGATCACATTGTTCTTCGCTCCGCTGATCACCGAGACGCTGCACGCGGGTGGCGTGTTGGGACCGGGCGCGCCCACATTCGAGACATACACCTTGTTGCCGACGGGATTGTGTCCGAGTGCCGTGGGGCCATCGCCGACCGGAACCGTCGCGACGACCGCGTTGGTCACGCCATCGATCACGCTCACCGTATCCGATCCGTAGTTCGAGCAGTAGACGCGATTGTTCTGCGGGTTGAACAGGATTCCCCGCGGGATGTTGCCCACGGGCACGGTCGCGATCACGGTGTTGCTGACGCCGCTGATCACCGACACCGTCTGGCTGCCGGCGTTCGGGCAGTAGATCTTGTTGCTCGTCGGGTTGTAGCAGATCACCCGCGGTGTCGATCCGACGGGAACCGTCGCGATCACGGAGTTCAAGGCGCCGTCGATCACCGTCACCGTCGCGGAGAACTCGTTCGCGCAGTAGATGCGGTTGTCGGTCGGGTTGTAGCAGAGCGCGCGCGGTCCATCGCCGACGGGAACAACGGCGACGATCTGGTCGGTGACCCCGTCGAGGATCGTGACGCTGTCCGCGAAGTAGTTCGCCACGTAGACCCGGTTCGTCTGCGTGTTCAGGCAGAAATCGCGGGGTCCGGCCGACATCTCGACGGTGCGGATGACCGTGTCGGTCGCCCCGTCGATGATCGTGACGCTCTCCGAGGAGGGCGCACCCGGCTGCGGCGTGTTCGCGGTGTAGAGCTTGTTGCTGATCGGGTTGTAGAGAAGATCCCTCGGCGACGCATTGGTCGGCATCTGGATGAAGCGGACATCCTGCGCGACCGCGGCGCCCGTGATGATTGTGAGCGCGAGGGTGATCATCGCCGTGACGAGAAGTCTCGGTCGCATGGAGGGCTCCGTTCGTGTGTTGTGCGCGTTCATGGGCACGAGCCCCATTCTGCGAGCAGCGTCGCAATGTCGCCGCCGTTCACGAGTCCGTCGTCATTGATGTCGGCCGCACACGATCCCGGGCAAGCGCCCCATGAGGAGAGGAGGAGCGCAAGGTCATCGCCGCTGACTGTGCCGTCGCCCGTGATATCCCCGTCGCATGGGAAGCGGTTGACATAGCGCGTGAGGAGGTCGACATCCGCTTGATCGGCGAAGCCATCGCCGTCGAGATCGGCGGGGGTCTTCGTGATCCTCGCGATGTCCGACTCGTCGAGAAAGCCGTCGCCGTTGAAGTCGCCTGTGCGCGGCGCGTTGGGAACCGTGAACTCGAGGCGAACGCGCTGAGGATCCTTTGGAATGACAAGCCCGGTCACGGCGACGAGGCCGTTGGTTTCGGCGGAGACCGATCCCGACTGCAAGACCGCATCGCTCTGGTCGTCGCGCAGAGTCCACAGGATCGTCGCGCCCGCCGTGGGGAGAAGCTGTCGCGGCTTGCGCAGCGTGAGGCTGGTCGTTGCGGTGGTTCCCGGGAAGTTGTCGACGCTCACGCCCGATCGACCTATGAGGAAGAGGGTGCATGACCAGCCGGCCGGGGTGTCGAAGATGGTGCCGGTGTCCCAGTCGAAGTAGCCGCACCAGGTGCCCCATGGGGTTCCGTCGTCGGGTGAGCCGTTGCCGAGCGTCGGTTGGCGACCCGGCGTCGCGCCGTTCTGGTCGTCGTTGAAGAACCCGGGGAAGGACTGATCGGCCCGAAACCTCGCCTGGTACTCCGCGCTCACCCGCTCGGTGAGCACGGGCGACACCCACTCGCCGATGTCGACGCCGGGGACCGTAGGGTCATCGGTGGTCCACGCTGATGCCGTGTGGTCGCGATTGTCCCAGTAGAGGTGCGTGCCCCAGCGCGCGTCTGACATGCTGTTGAAGAGTCCGATCGTGAGCGGCCCCCATTCCACAGCCTCGTCACGCCGCCCGCGGAAGATTCGCGTGAGGCAGAAGTCGCGGCTCTGGGGCGAGAGTCGCACCGCCGCGTCGAAGAAGTCATTGACTCGAAGCGGCTGACCCGAGGGGCCCGTCTCCGTTGTCGCCAGGTTCTGCGCGGTTGTCCCGAACAGACGCTGTCCCGTCTCAGGCGTGTAGTGCTGCGGCACGAGCGCGGTTGCCGCGCTGAATCGTTCGGGCCGGAACCGGGTCAGCAGGAGCGTGCCGGCGCCGCCCATCGATTCGCCCACGACCGACACGCGCATCGGATCGATCGAGTACGGCGAGCGCGTGTTCAGCCAGTCGATGGTCCAGAGCATGCGTCGAAGCGTGTACGGGACGACCACCGCGCTGTTGGAGGGCAGGTTGGGGGTCGTGGGGTTCATTCCAGGCCACCACCCGAACCAGTTCGTGGGTCGATCCAGGTTCACCACGCCATTGCTTGAGATGAAGAGGCGGTCATCCAACGCCACCGTGACGCCGTTGACCGGCGTGGCATCGTTGTTCGCGTAGTGAATCGACTCAGGCGCCCACGACCAGTGGCTTCCGGCCTGCCCGCCGCCATGCAGGCAGATGGTCGCCGGATAGGGGCCAGCGGGAAGGCCGTTCTTGGGCTCGTACACCGTGAAGACATGAGGCGCGCCGTGCTTGGCTGCGTTCGCGATCACGGGCGTGTCGGGCCGCGCGTCGTTCGCGTCGTCGCGGCCGTAGGACCACATCGCATAGGTCCGGAAGGGGTAGCCCTGCTGGGTGATCCCGGAGCGTTGCTCATGGCAGGTGACGGGCTGGTTGACTGGGTCGTATGCCACGAGCACGGCGGACGCGGTGCGGTTGGTCGCCGACACCGCCGTGTTTCCGTTGCGGACGACCGCGAAGTACTCGGTCGACTGCGCGCGGGGCGTGAAGACGAAGAGGCCTTCGTTCGCCGCAAGCTGGTAGACGCCGCCCTTCGCGGCCGGAACGCGCCAGCGCGCGTTCGGCGCACCGATCTTGAGCCGCACGCCAGACCATTCAGGCTCGAACATGCGGCCTGCGAGGGTTCCTTGCGAGATCGCCGTGAGCGGCGTCGTGCTGCGGTAGATGTCGTAGGTGAGCGGGTTGGTCGTGTCGACTTCCCACACGACGAAGACCTGCCCGGCCGCAGACCACGCGCGGACATTCGACTGGGCGTGTGCGGGTGAAGCTGCGAGAGTCGCGAGGAGAGCGGAGAGGAGCGTGGCGAGGACTCGAAGCATGGGCGGCAATCTCTCGTGCATGGCGAGACTCGAGTGAAGAACCGGACGCGCGGATCGATTGTCGTTTGTCAAGATCAGTTCGCGCTGCGGCGACTTTTAAACGACACTTCTCCGTGGGAATTGCAGAGCTCGCGACGGAACTCAGGCGCGTCGCGCGGCGGAGGTCAGAGAATCTCGATTTGCCTGTTGCGAAACCTCCCCGATCGGGGAGGTTTCGCGTTCTCTCCCGCCGTCGAATCTGACCGCTGCAAACAGGCTTCTGGGGCTTGCGTACGATGACGCTCTGCACCGCGTATCGATCAGCGTTCCCGCCACATCCGACGCGGACGGTTTCCAAGTCCCTCAACTGCGAGCCTATGAGCGAAGTCTACATCGACCTGAAGTCGCCGAGCGTTCTGCGGGTACTGAGAGATGTGCCGACCATGCAGCGGTGGGAGATTCTCCGCCGCGCCCAGCGTCCGTTCACGGTCGCTGAACTCGCGCAGAGCGCGCGCATATCGCCCGATGACGCGCAGCGGTCGCTCGACAGGCTGGCCGAGGCTGGCCTTGTCACGAAGAAGCCTGCGACAGCCCGCCGTCAGAAGATCACCTATCGCGCGGCCATGGAGCGCCTCTTCCTCTCGTGGGATCGAAGCGATCCGGAGGCCGCGGCGGCATGGCGCGTGCTAGGCGAGTCGATGCGCGACTACAGCCGGCGCGTGCAGGATGAGACGACCGCGCGGCCGGGATCCGAGCAGTTCTCGCCGAGCAACTTCATCGGATGGTCGTCCGTCTTGCTGCTCGAAGAGGACGCATCGAGGGTCCGTCAGGCCTTTCGATCCGCATACGCCCTGCTTGCAGAGGCGGACCAGCGCGCGCGCAGTCATTCGGGCACCGAGACGGCGCACCCGTTCCATGTCGCGTTCACGCTGATGCGAATGTGGGAACTCGATCTTCCGATGGCGGAGTTCTTTGTGATCGAGAAGACGAATTGCGAGATCGATCAGCGCATCGTTCGGTCGACCGCGGGGCGCATTCTCTCGCCGCGCGAGTTCCAGATCGCGAAGCTGCTCGAGTCGGGCAAGAGCCGTCCTGCCATCGCCAAGGAACTCGGCCTCACCGCCAACACCGTGGCGTCGCTGAGCAAGATCATCTACCGAAAGCTCGACGTCCGCAGCCGCGCGGCCCTGAGCGCTCGCATGAAGCTGGGCTGAGTCATGGACCGGATGGGCGTTTTCCTCGACTCGCGGCGCGCCAGTGCCGCTGCGATCGCTGCGACTGCATGGATCATCGCGCACCAGCCTCGGCCGCTCGCGGAGCATTCGATCGAGGACGACGCAGTCGAACCACCAGCAGCGCGAGGCCAAAGATCGCGAGCCACCACACACCCGACGGGATCCATCCGAGGAAAATCGCGCCCATGATGGGACCGCTGTCGGCGAACGCTTCGTCAGGCGGGTCGGGCCGCATCTGCCAGACGCGATAGCCACGATCGAAGCCGAGCAGGAGCGTCGGCCACATGCTGAGCACGCCGCCAGCGAGCAGGATGGCCCGCGCGATCCGCGAGGGAATGCACGCCGCAGCGATCGCTGTGATTAGGGCGCAGATCGCACCGAGCGAGATATGAGCGAACACGGCGGTGTGGAACGAGCTGAACTCGAGCCCAGACGCGATCTTGGCACCGGCGACCATCATCCCGAAGCAGAGAGCCGAGATCGCCAGGCTTGCGGCAAGCCTGCTCAGCAGCCGCTGCATCTGAGTCCGCGAGTCAAAGGTCGACGGATCGTCGCGATCGAAGGCCCGTCCGCACTCGGGGCAGACGCCGCCGGCAAGCGACTGAAGGTCGTAGCTGCAAGTTCGGCAATACATCATGGGTAGGGCTCGATCGGGCTGCTCGGGCGCAACACGAGACTCGATGTTCTCCGCATCGGGTTCTGGGCTCCGAGGGGTTGAGAATCGGATGGATCTGCGAATATTCGAGATGCGTTCCGATCGCTTCCCTGATCTGGGCAGGCTGTGAACGAGTTCAGAGAGCGCGCGAGATCAAGGCGGGGATTCGCCCGTTTCGCCTCCGTTCGGATCGGCGGCCTTCGCGCCCTCGACAACGACGAGAGCGCCCAACCCCCGCAACGGCGCCGCAGCAGGGGACTCGGCCCGCATCAGCCTGTAAACAAACCGGTCGGCCTCGCTTGAGGCCGACCGGTTGAAGCTCCCCGAACTGGACTCGAACCAGTGACATGCGAGTTAACAGCTCGCCGCTCTACCAACTGAGCTATCGGGGAATGCGATGTGGGACGGAAAGGATACCGTCCGCTGCGCCATCGTCAAGCCCTGACGGGGACTTGAGTTCCAGCTCGGAAGAAGCAGGAAGAAGCCGCGTTCCCGCAGGAAGCGGGGGAGTTCGGCCCCGATTCGGGCACGCGGGGGCCGTCTGGTTGGGATTTCGGTCGCCCGCGGTAGTCTGCGCGCATGCAGAATCTCGATCGCCGCTCGTTCGCCGCCCTCTCTGGTCTTGCAGCGCTCGGAGGGGTGCTTGGTCTGCCAGCGCGCTCGGCGCATGGGGGCTCGGTGGACTCGCTGAAGGCCGGCACCCGCGCCCTTCGGTTCGCGCACTTCACCGACCTCCACATCACGCCCGACCGCGACAGCGCGCCCGGCATGAAGAAGGCGTTCGCGGCGGCGCAGTCCGACGGCGTCGAGATGATCCTGACCGGCGGCGACCTGATCATGGACTCCTTCGCGACGAAGCGCGCGCAGGTCGACCGCGAGTGGGCGCTGCTCCACAAGCTCTTCGCCGAGCACTGCACCGTTCCGGTCGAGCACTGCCTCGGCAACCATGACATCCTCGGTTGGTGCCGTTCGAAGGCCGACGCGAAAGGCGACGAGTCCGACTTCGGCTACGCACGCGCGCTCGCCGAGCTCAAGCTCGCCGCGCGTTGGCGCAGCTTCGACCGGAACGGCTGGCACTTCATCGTGCTCTCGTCGGTCGAGCCAGACCCGACCGACGAGTGCAAGTACCTCGGCAAGCTCAACGACGAGCAGCGCGCGTGGCTCGAGGCCGACCTCGCGAAGAACACGCTGCCGACCGTCGTCGTCTCACATATCCCGATCGTCACCATCACGCCCGCGATCCGCGGTGAGAACGTGCGCCGCGACCGCGAGACCGTGGTGACCGGCGACTATGTGCACCTCGACGCGAACGACATCCACGCGATGTTCCGCAAGTCAGGCCGCGTGAAACTCGTGCTTTCAGGCCACACGCACCTCGTCGACCGCTGCGAGGCCGACGGCGTCACCTACGCCTGCAGCGGCGCCGTCTCCGGCGGCTGGTGGAAGCCGACCAAGACCTACTGCGACCCGTGCTACGGCCTCGTCGACCTGATGTCGGACGGATCGTTCTCGCTCGCCGTGAAGCCGACGGGCTGGAAGAACGCCTGATTCGCCGTCACTTCCCGATCCGCAGCACCTCGACCGAAAGCACGCCCTCGATCGCGGAGAGCCGTCGGATCAGTGCGTCGACCGCCCGTTCGCCGGAGAGCTCGACCTCGTAGCTGCGCTCGATCGCGCTGCCCGCGCGCACGCTCTCGACTCCCTGCAGCCGTGGTGCGCGTGCGCCTGCCGCGATCTCCTGCTGCAGCGTCTCGAGGCTCGCGAAGTCCGGCGCGACCTTCACATGCAGCGAGAACGGAAGAAGCGCGCTTCCGTTCGCGACGCCGAAGTGGCCGCTGAACATCTTCGCGGCGAACGCGATGAACGGAAGCGCCATCGCGGGCACCATCAGGTATCCCGCTCCGACCGCGAGCCCAAGGGCCACCGCGCAGATGACGAATGCCGTGTCGCGGGTGTCCTCGACGACCGTGCGGAAGCGCACGATCGAAAGCGCGCCGACGATGCTGAAGGCCCGCGCGATGTTGTCGCCGATCACGATCGTCGTCACGCTGAGGAGAAGGGTGAGAAGGACGAGCGTCGCGACGAACCGGCGGTCCGACGCGCTTCCGCGCGTCCAGCGGTAGATCAGCGCCACCGCACAGCCGAAGACGAGCGCCATCGCGAGCCGCACCAGCGCTGCGGTCGAGCTGATGTCGGCGTCGCTTGCAAACGAGTTCTGCAGGAAGCTCGGCATTCGTTCTATCTCCGGTCGTCCTTCGCACCAGGCGAGGCGCCTGCTGCTGGATCCTTGCGATTCTGGTCTTTGGCTGGCGCCGACGCCGCGTCTCCGGCCTTCGGTTGATACGCAAGAAGGTACCGCGATCGCTTCTCGAAGAACTCCCGCAGCCCGCCCGGCCCCGCCTCGGCGGTCGCGCGCTCAAATGCAGCCGTCGTCGTGGCCTTCCGCGTGTCCTTTGCCACGAGTTCTGCGATCAACGCCCGCTGGCGTGCGACCACCGGCCCGATCGCAGACCACTCCATCTCGCGCGCCAGCGCCTGGACATGCGCGAGATAGCGCGCACGAAGCGATGGAACGGCGAGCAGCCGGCTTCGCAGCGGCTTGGTCAGGTCATCCATGCCCACCAAGGGGTCGAGTTCGGCCAGCGACTCCGATGCATCGGATGGGCCGCGGAAGTCCGGGCGCATCGGAGGTTCGTCGCGATCGAACTCGCGCGGCGGCGCGTCCTGCGCACTGGGTCCGCGCACGGCGCCGGGCGCGGACTCGGGCTTCCGGTCCTCCGGTCTCGGACCAGGCTGTGGCCGCATGCCACGGCTGCGGATCGCCCCGCGGTTCGGATCCGGTCCGCCGAAGCCATCGGGCGGCCCGCCGAAGTCGCCCGGCGGCCCGCCGAAGCCTCCAGGCGGTCCCCCGTGCGAGAGCCTGAAGGCTTCGTTCATGTCGTGAGGCACCAGATGGAAGACGCCCTTCGGGTCTCGGTAGAGCGAGTAGTCGCTCGCACGGATCCAGTAGCCGTCGGTGTTCGCGCTGGCGACATCGAGCGCGAGGAACCAAAGCGCGCCCTCGATGTCGAGGATCGGCGCGAGTTCCTGCTCCAGCCGGTCGAGCGGCGTCTCGCTCAGCACCTTGCAGAGCTTGACGAGCGCCTGCCAGTCCTCCTTCGAATCCTTCGACTTGATCTCGTAGCGCTCCCGGTACGCCGCGAGACCGCTCCCTCGGTAGTCGAGCCCGCCCGTCGCGCGGGGCGAACCCTTCACCTTCCAGCGCGCGCCGCTCCCCTCGAGTTCGGGCCAGCGGTCGCGCAGGAACGCCTTGTTGAACTGCTCGACGCTGACGAACACGCCCCAGCTCTCGCCGTTCACGACCACCTGCACGAAGTTGGCGCGCGGAGCGGCAATGTGGCCGCGCGCGAGATGCGAGTAGAGCACCGCCGACATCATCGATGCGTCGCCGTTCGAGTTGAGCAGGTTCAGCGTGTTCTGCCCGTAGAGGCGTGCATCGGGCTCGGTGTGGTCGACCGCGATGTTGAACGACCGCTTGGTCCCGCGCGGCACCATCATGTAGCTCGACGCGCCGCGGAAGTGAACGCCGACGCCGTTGTAGGTCTTGCCGTCGACGGTCATCGTCGCGGGCACATCGGCGTCGGTGTTGTGGAAGAGCTCGAGTTCCTCTTCCCAGTTCTCGAGGTCGAAGTCGAGGAACACGGTGCGCACGACATCGGGCGAGAAGAGCGGCGCATCGGGGTACGACTGGACCTCGGCGGGCGAGACCTTCGGCCCCGGCTTGGTCTCGGCACGGGCGCCGCCGGGACCGCGCATCCCGCCCGGCCCGCGCTGCGGCGTGCGCTTCAACTCCGCACGCGCTGCATCGCGCTCGGCGCCTTCGAGCCGACCGTTCTCATCCTTGTCGAACTGCTTGAGGATCCGCCGTTCTTCGGCCATCGGGCCGCCCGGACCGCCTGGGCCGCCTGAGCCCCCAGGACCACCGCCGCGCGAACCGGACGGCGGCGCCGACTGACCCATGGCGGCCGCGGCGGCGAGGGCCGCCATCGCAAGCGAGAAGACCTGGGACGAGCGACGGAGTTCCGTTCGGTTCATGGCGCGAGCCTCCTCTTCCGAGTGTTCCTCGAACGCACGAGCCGACCGCGTATGACAGGTTTCTCAGCCAATCTTCGCGACGCCGCCCATGTAGGGCCGCAGCACCTCGGGCACGAGCACGGTCCCATCGGCCTGCTGGTGCATCTCGAGGAGCGGAATCAAGACGCGCGGGCTCGCGATCACGGTGTTGTTGAGCGCGTACGCGAAGCGCGTCTTGCCGGAATCGTCCTTGTAGCGCAGGTTGAGGCGACGGCACTGGAAGTCGCCGAGGCGGCTCGCGGAGTGCGTCTCGCCGAACTCGCCGGTCGGCGCGCCGTCCTTGCCGTTCTCGCCGCGGCCGGGCATCCAGCTCTCGATGTCGATCATGTCCTCGTTCTTCACCCCGAGGTCGCCCGTGCAGCACTGGAGCAGGCGGTACGCGAGGCCGAGCGACTGGAGGATCATCTCGACCGTCTCGATCATCTGCTTGTGCCACGCGTGGCTTTCCACTTCGTCGGCCCTGCAGACCACGACCTGCTCGACCTTGTCGAACTGGTGGATGCGGTAGAGGCCGGCCGTGTCCTTGCCAGCCGCACCCGCCTCGCGGCGGAAGCAGGTCGACACGGTGCAGTACTTGAGCGGCAGCTGCTCGAGCGACAGGATCTCGTCGGCGTGCAGGCCCATGAGGCCGACTTCGCCCGTTCCCGTGAGGAAGAGATCATGGCCCGCGCCGCGCGCCGCCTCGTCGATGTGGTACGCCTGCTCGCGGCCAGCGGGGAAGAAGCCCGTGCCGACCATGCACTCTTCCTTCACGATCACCGGCACGCCCATCGGCTTGAAGCCGCGGCGATCGGCCATGAAGTCGAGCGCGTAGCGAAGCACAGCCTGATGGAGCCGCATGCCGAGGCCCGTCAGCACATAGTGTCGCGTGCCGGACATCTTCACGCCGCGCTCGAAGTCGACGAGGCCGTGGATCTTGACGAGCTCGAGGTGCGTGCGCGGCTTGAAACCGCGGTTCTCGGCAAAGGTCTTCGAGAAGTCCCAGCCGGCGGGCGCCCAGCGGCGGATCTCCTTGTTGTCCTCGCTGCCCTTGCCCTTCGGCACATCGGCGGCGGGGGGCTGCGGCACCTGCAGCCACAGCGCCTTCCACTCGGGCTCGATCGCGACGAGATGACGCTCTTCCTCGGCGACGACCGCCTTCAGCTCGGCGGGCTTCGCCTCGAGCGCTGCGATCTCCATCTCGAGCTTGTCCTTCTCGTCGCCCGCCGCGCCCTTGAGCTTGCCTTTCAACTGTCCGATCTTCGGGCCGATCTCCTTCGAGATCCGGTTCTGCTCGGCCTTCGCGCTCTCCTGGCGCGAGAGGATCGCGCGGCGCGCCTCGTCGAGCGCCAGCAGGCGGTCGATGTCGACGGACATGCACTTGTCACGCACGCCGTTGCGGTACTTGTCGGGGTTCTCGCGGAGGTCCTTCAGGTCGATCATGGAGCGCGGAAGATAGCGCCGATCTCCAGCGGCCGCAGCCGCGACCGCTCAAGATCGATAGCTCGGCGGCGCCGCCCACTTCATCTTCGCTCGCAGCGCGTCCCAGTAGCGGTTCGACGGATTCGCCACGAACAGCGCCTTTCGCCCGTGCTCCCGCATCCGAACCGTGTCGCCGCGGCCGAGCGCGATATGCCGCTGACCGTCGAGCACCACGCATGTTCCCTCGTTCACGCGCCGCATCACGAGCGCGATCGCGTCGGTCGAACGCACCACGACGGGCCGGAAGGCAAGGCTCTGCGCGCAGATCGGCGTGATGGTCACGCCGCCGACGTCGGGATGGACGATCGGCCCGCCGGCGCTCGCGCTGTACGCCGTCGAGCCGGTCGGCGTCGCCACGATCACGCCGTCGCCGATGATGTCGACGCCCGTGTCGTCGTCGTCGACGCGCAGCGACATCTCGATCATGCGGTGCGGCGCGCCCGCCGTGATCACCGCGTCGTTGATCGCTGCGCCCGCCTCGCGCGTGCCATCGACCCGCTCGACCTCGACGGCGAGCAGCATGCGCTCGCGCAGCGGGGGCTCGGTGCTGAACACGAGCGCAGCGTGCTTCTCGAGGTCCGCAGCGTCGAACTCCGCCAGGAACCCGAGCCGTCCCGCGTTCACGCCGACGATCGGCTTGCCGTGGTCGAGGAGCCTGCGCGCCTGCGCGATCAAGGTGCCATCGCCGCCAACGACCACGGCGAGGTCGAACGCCGCTGCGTGCGCGAGCGGCTCCTCCGACGCCGTGATCATCTCCACCTCTGCGAACTTCGACACGATCGGTCCGATGGCGTCGGCGGTGCGCGCGGCCTCCGGCTTCTCACGGTTGACGATGATCAGTGCGCGTGGCATTCGGTTCCTCGGCTCGCGGATCTTCAGCTCACCAGCCCCTTGGTGAGCCGCATGAACGCGGTCTCGAGGCTGATTTCCTCGGGCTGGAGTCGCGAAAGGCGGAAGCCCTGCGCGAGCAGGCGCGCCGCGAGCTCGCTCGCCGCGATCTCCGCGTTCGGCTCGAGCTGCACATCGAGGCGCTGGCCGCCCTCCTCGAGCATGAGCTCGACCTTCGCGACGCCGCGCACGCTTCGAAGCAGGTTCGCCGCCTCCTCAGGCCGCGCCTCGACCGAGATCTGCACGACCTTGCCGACCTTCGCCTTCTGCATCAGCTCGCTCACCGCGCCTGCGAACACGAGCTTCCCTTGCTCGATCACGCCGACAGCGTTGCACAGGTCCGCGAGCTCGTACAGGATGTGCGAGGAGATGAGGATGGTCTTCCCGATGCGGCGGAGTTCCTTCAGGAGCTCGCGCATCTCGATGCGCGCGCGTGGGTCAAGACCCGAGCTCGGCTCGTCCATGAGCAGCACCTTCGGATCGTGGATCAGGACGCGCGCGACGGCGAGACGCTGCTGCATGCCGCGCGAAAGCCCGTTGACCTCGCTCTCGGTCTTGTGCGAGAGATCGGTGAGCGCGAGCACCTCGGAGATCGTGCGCGCGCGCTTCGCCACGGGAACCTGGTAGCACGCCGCGAAGAACTCGAGGTACTCGTTCACCGTCATGTCCTGGTACGCGCCCATGAAGTCGGGCACGTAGCCGATCAGCGGCCGGATCAGGTGGTTCTGGTAGCCGACGACCTTGCCATCGATTCGCGCCTCGCCCCAGGTGGGCTTGAGCAGCGTCGCGAGGATCTTGATCGTGGTCGTCTTTCCCGCGCCATTCGGGCCGATGAACCCGAAGCAGGTGCCCTCCTCGATCGTGAGATTGAGGTTGTCGAGCGCGACGAAATCGCCGTACTTCTTCGTGAGATTGACCGTCTCGATCATCGGCATGGATGCACCTTCGAACTTCGTACTCGCGCTCGCGGTCCGCGGCGCCTCGCTCCGGGTCTCAGCCCTGACTCAACCCTCGGACACCGCGTCCTCCGAATCGCTTTCCTCCGCCGCGCCGTCCTCGCTCCTGCCGGCGCCGTCCTTGATCGCATCCTCGGCGCCCGCCCGCACGATGCGCTCCGGCACGATCCACGCCGGATCATCCGGAAGCGGAAGCACCCAGCGTACGTACACCGAGCCAGTCGACTCGACCTCCTCGCCATCCACAAGAACCGGACAGGGCAGGGGCACATTGTCGAGGCGGCCCATCACCACGATGCACGGCTCCGTGAACCACTTCGCCAGGTCGAGCTCGCGCCCGGCGTTTCGCGTCACGCGGAGAACCTTCACCTCGCTCGGTGGATTGCGGATGTACGGTGGCGGCGGCAGCATCGAGTAGAACGAAAGCAGCTCCGTCGCCTGCTGCGGATCCACGGTGTCGGAAGTGATTCCGAAGCCCTGGCCGAGATTGCGGGCTGCCGAGTAGAGCGTGTCGTAGTAGCGCTGCGAGAGCGCCGCCTGCAGTCCGCGATCCGAGATCGGCTTCGGCTCAAGCAGCGTGTCGAGTCGCAGCGGCTGGCCCGGCGACCAGTCCTGCAGCGCGATGAGCGCGCCGCGGTTGGGCATCTGGCCTGGCTGTCGCCGCGAAAGGAGCTTGCCATCCGCAGTGAGCGAGGTCAGCGGGTTGCGCACCGGCCAGACATGGAGGAGCTGTACGTCGCGAAGCATGCCCGGGAGCGAATGCACGAGCTCGCCCTTGATCGAGATCGTCGGCGGGCTCGACGAACGGTCGACCGTCACCTCCACCGGCACGGTGGCGCGAGGAAACAGTCCCCACTTCGGGTCGACTGCGCCAAGCCAGCGCCCCTCGAAGTCGATCGATGTGGCGCGCGACGGAACCTCGAGCGTCGCAGGCGCGTCGAGCGGCGCGCGATATCGCTCGCGGCTCGGGAAGCCCTCCGCATCCGAGGAGAACGCGCGCCATGACTTGAGCTGGTTGCGAACGCCCTTGTCGCCGTTCGGGTCGAGCGCCACCTCGACTGTGCCGTAGCCCGGCGAGAACAGCGAGAACCAACTCGTCGCGCGCTTGTGCTGGATCCTGTCGAGA
The DNA here is from genome assembly GCA_041161465.1 of Planctomycetota bacterium. Taxonomy (GTDB): domain Bacteria; phylum Planctomycetota; class Phycisphaerae; order Phycisphaerales; family SM1A02; genus QWPT01. Next base: position 16,675 of record JBEAUK010000010.1, read on the forward strand.
TCGGACTCGCCCTTCGCCGGCTCGACCATGTCGAGCACGGTCATGTGCTGGATTCGCGGCGCACGACCCGCGAGCGGTCCACCGATCAGGAGGATGCCGACGCTGAAGATCGCGGCGATCGCGACATAGCCGACCCACGACCAGCGCTCGCGCTTGATCGCCTTGAGCGCGGCAAAGCCGATCGGACCCGCAAGCAGCCAATAGAGCGCGAAGACCGCGGTCGCTGCGAGCACGCCGACGGCCGCTTGCCCCGCGAGGCCGATCTCGCCCGAGACCGCGCGGCCGATGTCGACGCCGCGCGTGTAGCCACCCGACACGTCTCGCGACTCTGCCTCGAGCGCGTTCAGTTCCGCGCCGCTCGGAGTGTCCGCACGGAGTCCGATCACGCGGTTCCAGAAGACATCGACCTGCGGCAGCACCGGCGATTGCAGCGACCGGCTCGTGAGTTCATCGACATCAAGGCCCAGCACGGTGACGCTGCCGAAGCCAAGCGAACGACGCACGCCCACGACGAGTCCGTCGGGACTTCCCTCGGCCATCACCGGCGTGCCGTCAGGGTTGCGGCGCGCAGGAATCGCCATGAACGGGCGCCACCCCCGCGGCAGGGTGGCTGGATCGAAGGTCGCGATGCGAAGCGTCGCCTCGGGATCGCGCAGGTCGTCGCGCACCGAGAGCATCTGAATGAGGTCGCGCACCTTCACTCCCTCGACGCGCTTCGGCGCGACCGAGGGCAGAATGCCGCTGAGCGGATTTGCGTCAGGCGAGCCGATCGACCACGGGTCGCCGGCCGAAGGCAGGGCGACGACGAAGGTTCCACCGCGCCGGATCCACTCCGTCAGCGCGCCTGCGGTTTCCTCGCTCATCCGTGTCGGCACGATCGCGCCGCTCGCCCAGATGATGGCGCGGAACGAGGCGAACCCCTCCACGCGGTCCGGCAGCGCGTCGGCTTCCTTCACGAGCGCGATGCGCGTGGCCTGGTGCATCGCCGGATGCACCTCGGACTGGTTCAGCGGCTCGAGAATGTCGAGCCCGAGCTTCCGCGAGCCAACCACGAGGATGGCGTCGACCTCAGGCGAGAGGATGATCGGAGTGTTCTCTGCGACCGGCGGCCCGAGCCTCGCGGTGCCGAGATCTCGAACGCGCTCGCCGCCGCGAAGTTCGTAGAGGCGCAGGTCGAAGACCGACCCGAGCAGCGTTCCCTCGCCCATCGGCGGCAGCGCGCCGTACACCCAGCGCCGCTGTGCCTGACCAGGGTTCAGGACGAAGGAACGCGAGAACTCCGCGATGTCGCGATCCGCGTTCTCGAGCTCCAGCACCGCCTCGATCTCGATCACGCGGTCGAGCGCGCTGCGGAACTCGAGCTGCACGGCGAGCGTGTCGCCGCCGCGGGCGATGTCACCGGTGCCGAAGTGGATCAACTTGACGTCGATGTCTGCGGCAAAGGCACGCCCGGCGGTCCCGAGAATCCCGAAGACGCCGAGCACGAGCAGGAGAAACAGACGGCAAGGTCCGCAAAGCATGAATCAGTCCGAGAGTGTACCCGCGCATTCCGCCGCGTTGCGCTCAATCGACGCCAACCGGAGGCCGATCTCCCCGACATGACCGTGCTCGCCTTGGCCGTCTCGATCGGGTTCGCCTACCTCGTGGGCGTGCTCGTCCTTGGGGTCATGGCCGTACGCGTCGACGACTCGCACCGGTTCGTCAAGTTGATCACCGAGACCCGTCGCATCCGACGCCACTTCGAGGCGCCGCTCGAGAACGCCAGGCGCGAGCAGGCCGCCCGGAAGAACGGCACGGACGAGGTCTGGCCCGATCCGCTCTGAGCACCCGCCCGGCTCGTTCAGCGGGGCAGCCCGGCGAACTCGGCAAGCATCGCGGCATGACTGCGGATCGCATTCTGGTAGCAGGCGAGCTCGAACTTCTCGTTCGGTGAGTGGACGCAATCGTCGTCGAGCCCGAAGCCGACGAGCAGCGAGTCCATGCCGAGGATCCGCCCGATCGAGCCGACCGCGGGAATGCTGCCGCCGGTGCCGATCAGGAGCGGCGCCTTGCCGAACACCGTCCGCAGGCCGCGCTCGGCCGCGCCGAGATAGCGCGAGCTCTCGCTCACCTCGATCGCAGGGTTCATGCCATGGCTCTCGAACTCCGCACGGCATCCCTCGGGAAGGCGGGCGCGCACGAACGCCTCGAACGCCGCCGCGATCTTCGCCGGATCCTGCTTCGAGACGAGACGGAAACTGACCTTCGCGGTCGCGTGCGCCGCGATCACGGTCTTCGCGCCCTTGCCCGTGTAGCCGCCGAAGATGCCGTTGACATCGCAGGTCGGGCGCGACCAGGTACGCTCGAGCGTCGAGCGTCCACGCTCCCCGAAGCCGGACTTGAGACCGATGTCGCCGAGGAACTCGGCCTCGTCGAAACCAAGCGAATCCCACTGCGACTTCGTGGCGGCGGGAAGCTCGCCAACCCCGTCGTAGAAGCCGGGAATCGTCACGCGCCGCTCCGCATCGTGCAGCTCGGCGAGGATCTTCGACAGCGCGTTGATCGGGTTCGGCACCGCGCCGCCGTACATGCCGCTGTGGAGGTCGCGCGTCGGGCCGTGGACGGTCACTTCCATGTAGACCAGGCCCCGCAGGCGCGTGGTGATCGCGGGCGTCGTGACATCCCACATGCCGGTGTCGCTCACCACGCACACATCGGCGGCGAGCCGCGCCTTCGCCTCGTGCATGAATGGCTCGAGGCTCCTGCTGCCCGACTCCTCCTCGCCCTCGATCATCAGCGTGATGGGGCAGGGCGGGCCACCCGCGACGGCGTGCCATGCGCGCAACGCCTCGACGATGCCCATCACCTGTCCCTTGTCGTCCACCGCGCCGCGCGCCACGATGCGCTTGCCGCGCGGGCCATCGACGATCGCGGGCTCGAACGGCGGGCTTGTCCAGAGCTCAACCGGATCGGCCGGCTGCACGTCGTAGTGTCCGTAGTAGAGGATCCGCGGCCGCGTCGCAGCATCGGGGCCGACGCCCGGGTGATGGGCGACCACCATCGGATGACCGATCGTCTTCGCTGCCTCCGCGGTGAAGCCGAGTCCGCGCAATTCCGCCACGAGCCATTCCGCGCAGCGCTGCGTCTCCGCGTCGTACGCGGGATCGGTGCTCACGCTCGGAATGCGGAGGAAATCGGCGAGGCGCTCAACCGAGCGGCCGAAGCCGCGATCCACTTCGGCAAGAAGCGAATCGACCGACGGAAGCGACGAAGCCGCATGCGGCTGCGAGGGAGAACTCGTGCTCATGTCGCGGAGTGTACGGAATCAGCCCGCGCAGATCAGCGCCACGGCGACCGCGGTCAGCTGGTCACGAGCGCGGCCATGCCGATCGCAAACACAGAGATCCCGATCGCAAGGACGCCGAACAGGAAGAGCAGCCAACGCTCGACCAGCCGCCACTCGCGCGCCGGCGGCTCGCTCGCCACGACCAGCGCACGCCGCTTGGCGACCGGCTCAAACTGGTCAATTCCCTCCATCTCGGCGTAGCTCTTGGGCGGTCGCTCGGCGAAGTCACAGGCGCAGCGGGGACAGTGGGTCTGGCCGGCGCGGTCGACGAATCGACCTGCATACCCGCACGCGACGCACTGCCGCTGGTGCAACCTTGAGAGATCCCGGGCGCGAATCGCCATGACCCGAGAATAGCACCGCCGCACAAAGCGCCAAGTGGAATCTCGCCTTCCCGCGCAAACTCGGGCGCCCGCCGTACGATCCCCTCCCCGCGGGCGAATCCAATGCGAATCGATGCCTGGATCCAACACCTCGAGCGTCTCGGCCAGCCCGATCCGACGCCGCTCCCCCCCGAGAAGACCCTTCTCGACGGCGAGCGCGGCGAACAGCGGCTCTGGCGCGCGTGCGCAGGAGAGGCCATCGACCTCGGGTGGCTCGGCGCCGCGCGCCCAGCGCCTGCGCGAACCCAGGGTGGCGAGGGTGCATCCACGCTCGTTCCAGCCGACGGACCGTTGCTCGCGCCCGACGGCTACCTCGCGATCGAGGTCTGGGCGGAGTGCGAGCTGTCGGCGCTGCATGCGCTCCATCGCCTCGTCCGCGAGGGGAACCAGGGTCTTGCGCCGTCCGCCAAGGGGCGTCTCGATGCAGCCGCTCGCTGGCACCTCGAGCACACCCAGCCCGACAACTCCACGAATCGCCCTTGGTCGCTGCATGTGTTCCTGCTCGCGGCGCTCGGCCCGGGCATCGAGGGAGTCGACCCGGGCGACGCGCAGTTCTACGCCGAAACGCTGCTCCACAACATGACCGCGACCGACGCGCGCAACGAGCCGCTCTCGCGGTGGATCCTCGCCGACGCCGCGCGGGAACTCAGGCTCGCCGCGCTCGGCGGGTAGCGACCGCGGCAACCCACGGCACGATTCCGTACCATTCCCGCCATGCTTCCGACTTCGATGGCTCCGGCTCAACGCGTGGCCTCGCTCTTCTCGGCGGTGACGAGCGCGATGCAGCCCGCGCGCTTCCCGCTCGCGCTCCTCGCCGTCCTCCTCATCTCTGCGCTCGCACCCATGGTCGATCTCGCAGGCGGTTCGAAGTTCGGTCCGCGCGGGTTCTCCGGTGGCGCGCTCACCGAGAGCGAACAGGCGCTCGACGAGCAGCGTGCCCTCTCGGCCGCACGGCGCTTCGCGGGACTCGAGGTCGCGGAACTTGAGGCGACGCCTGAAGGAACCGACGCCGTCGCCCCGGAGCCAAGTCTTTCGCAGCTGGCGGCGGCGGTTCGCGAGGCCACCGCGCGTCGCATCGAGGAGATCGAATCGGCGACCGAAGGCAGCCCGACCGACTTCCGCGACAGCGAGGTTCGCCGCATCCGCCAGTCTGCGGCATCGGTGATGCGCCAGATCGAGGAGGCCGGCCCGCGCGGCGTCGCGACGGTGTTCCTCGAGAACGAGCGCCTCGCGATCAAGCAGACGGTGAACGCAGTGTTCAAGCTCGATCCGGAAGGCTTCGTGACCGGCGTCCTGAGCGCCGTCTTCTCGGTGCCTGCCGCGGCGATCCGTGCGGAACCCGTGATCTTCCCGCTCGCGCTCGTCGTCATCCTCGCGTCGCTCAGCGTCTTCGGCGGCGGCATCTGCCGCATGGCGGCGGTGCATGCAGGTCGCGGCGGTCGCCTCTCGGTGCTCGAGGGCTCTGGCTTCGTCCGAGCGCGAGTGCTCAACCTGGTCGCGATCCCCGTGCTGCCGATCGCGCTCTTCGCGTTGATCGCGGTCGTGATGCTCGCGTTCGCGCTCCTCCTGCAGATACCCGTGCTGAATCTCGTGAGCGGCATCCTCTTCGTGATTCCGCTCGCGGTCGCGCTGCTCGGCGCGATCCTCGCGCTCGTCGCCCTCGCGGCGGCGCCGCTCATGCCCGCGGCGGTCGCGGTCGAGGATTGCGACGCAGGCGATGCGATCACCCGCTCGTGCGCACTCGTGCTGTCGCGGCCGCTTCTCTGGTTGTGCGTGCTCGCGATCGGCATCGTCGCGCTCGCGCTCGGCTCGATTCTGGTGACCGGCGTGCTGACCCTCGGCTCGAACGCGTTCAGCACGATCCTTGCCCTCGCAGGCGGCGACGCCGGCGCGGTCATCGCGACCGGCGACAAGGCGATGATCGCCACGCTCTCGGGCCCGGATCGGCTCGTCGCGTTCTTCCTGAGCTTCTGGATCGGGCTCTTCGAGGCCGTGGGCGCCGCGTACGCGTTCTCGCTCACCTTCGACCTCGCGACGCGAAGCTACCTCTTCATGCGAGAGCGAATCGACGGGGAGAGCCCCTCGACGGTGTCGGGCTACGGCATCGGCTGAACGCGGGATTCAGCGCTGCGCGAGCAGTTCGTCGATTCTTCGCTCGAGTTCGCGAACTCGGCGCTCGAGCTCGTCGATGCGGTCCGATTCGCGGTTCGATTCACGCGGCGCGGCAACCGCCGCGGCGCTCGCCGCGACGGTCGGTCCGAGCGCATGCAGGTCGCCGCAAAGCCGCTGCACCCAGCGAGGCGCGCGTGTCCCGGGCAGGGGAGGCAGTTCGCGCACGAGTTCGGTGGGCTCCGCCGCCATCGTGGCGAGCGTTCCCTCGACCGACTCGATGGAGTCGAACGGGTGCATGCGCGCGGCGCGGGCGCGCAGTTCGCCAACCGTCTGCGGTCCGCGCAAGAGGAGCTCCGCGAGGATCGCCTGCTCCGGCGCGCGGATGCCGAGCGTTTCGCCCGCGACATGCCGGAACTTCTCGACGCGCGCGCCCGTGAACGACACATCGCGGACGAGTCCCTTCGACCGCAGCCCGTCGATCGCGCGCAGCGCTGCGTCTTCGTCGATCTCCACGACGGGGTCGCGGTTCGACTTCTGGTTGACGCCCGTGACAAGCGAGTTCAGCGAAAGCGGGTACTGCGCAGGCGTGGTCAGCGCCTTCTCGATGAGCGTGCCGAGCACGCGGCATTCGTCGGGATTGAGCTCGAGCATGCGGGAAGCGTACACTCGTGCATGGTGCTCGAGCCGACGCAACCTGACCCCATCGCCCAGCTCGCCCGCGCCGCCGTGCGCGCGCTTGCCGAGGGCCGTGCCGCGGGCGTCGAGAACGCCATCGACCGCGCGTTCGACGAGACCCGCGTCGACCCGCGCACCCGTCGCCCCACGCGCGCGGAACTGCGCGCGCACGCGCGGGCACACGAGGAGTCCGAGCACGGCGAACTTGGCCGACTTCTACGGATCGACGCGGCGCTCGTCGAAGCCTCCGAGGTGCTCGCGCAGCTCGAGGAAACCGTGATCGCGCGCGAGCCCCACGGGGCCGACCATCCACCGCCCGAGATCTACGGGCGCGCGGCGCTTGGTCATTTCGATCTCGACCCCGCGGTGCACATCCGCGTGACGACCTCGCTCCCGACGGCGACGATCGCGCAAGCGCTCTTCGAGGCAGGCTTCGACGACCCGACCTGCCGCTCGATCGAGACGCGGCACGGACGGCTCGACGAGATCGTCTTCGCAGGCGAGTACGCCCACTACAGCATCGTGCGCATTCCACCGCGGATGGGTGTCGATCGCGACCGTGACCTCGTGCGAGGCAAGCCCGTCGAGCACAGCGATTTCAGCGGAATCGCGCGACAACTCGCGCAACTGCGCGCGAAGACCGCGATCCACTAGGTTCTCGCGTCCTTTCGGACAAGCCAGCCCCTTAAGACAAACCACCCTTAAGACAAACCACCCTTAAGACAAACCACCCTTGAACTGCTTGTCGCCGCCCCAGGTCGCGCGCAGGCGACGCAGCGCCCCGTCTTCGGGGCGAGCCACGGTCGGGACATCGTCCTTGCCGCGGCGACGACCGAAGGCGCTGCCGAAGCCCTCGTCGGCCCTCGGACCCTTGCCACCGCCAGCGCCACCAGCAGCCTGCGGCTCGGGGCGCGCCGGCGGCTCGATGAGCGCCTTGATGGAGAGGCTGATGCGCTTCTTGCCCGAGTCGATCGAGAGCACCTTGCAGGTGACGACCTCGTCCTTGCGAAGCGCCTTGTCGACGGTGGGGATGCGCTCGTGGCTGATCTCGGAGATGTGCACGAGGCCTTCGATGCCGGGGGCGATCTCGATGAACGCGCCGAACGGCATGAGCTTCGTCACGCGGCCGGTGACGGTCGCACCGGCCTCGATCGTGTCGAGCGCGGCGGCGCCCGGGTCGGCGACGAGCTGCTTGAGACCAAGTCCGATCTTCGGCGGGGTCTGCGTGAGATCGAGCTTGATCACCTTCACGGTCACGACCTGACCGACCTTCACGACATCAGCGGCGCTCTTGACGCGCTCGTGCGAAAGGTCGGAGATGTGGATGAGCCCATCGACGCCGCCGATGTCGGCGAACGCCCCGTAGGCCTGCACCGAGGTGATCGTCGCGGTACGGGTCTGACCGATCTCGAGCACCGCGAGCAGCTTCTCGCGCTGCTCGGCGCGCTCGGCCGCCACGACGGCCTTTCGGCTGACGACGAGGCGTCCCTTGTCCTTGTTCAGCTCGACGATCTGCACCGGGAACTTCTCGCCGATGAAGACCGAGATGTCGGCGACATGGCGCACATCGACCTGTCCTGCCGGCATGAACGCGCGGTGATGCGCGATCTCCATCTCGAGACCGCCCTTGTTCATGCCCGTGCAGCGGGCCTCGACGATCTGGCCGACTTCAAGGGTTCCCCAGTCGGCCTTCTGCGTCGCACCTTCGAGGCTCAGGATCGAAAGTCCCTCGAACGGATCGAAGCGCTCGACCACGAAGCCGCGCTCGCTTCCGACGACCGGGGCGATCTTGTCGCCGACCTGAAGGAACTGCACCAGCGGGCAGACGCCCTGCGAGCGGGGACCGAACTCGACGAAGACATCTCCGCCGTGCACACGGATGATCGTTCCCTGACGCACCTGACGGCCGCCACCTCGCGAGCCACCCTTCGGCGCAGCGCTCGACTGCTCGAGTTCCTCGATGGACATGCCACCGAGTGCGTCGGCGATCTCTCGTTCGAGATCGGCGTCGTAGCTCTTGGATCGTGCGTGCAGGGCGGACTCGGCGGGGTTCGTGGGGTCAGTGCTCATTTGAATTCACTCGGGTCGATCAGCGTACCTTGCAACCGCGTACCTCACCAACGAGCACGCACGATTTTGAGACTGTCGAGGAACTCATGCCATGCGCGACCCGAACCGTTCTCGGCGCCGTCCGCGGTGCAGGTGCGGTTCATGCAATCCGAAACTCCTGTTCGACCGAGCCGATGGCCTGAACATTCGCGCGGTCGAACGCGACGGGAAGCGGGAAGCCGAAGGGCCCCGTCCCCGAAGTCGGAGTGACGCCGAGCCGCTTGACCCGGCAAGGCGGCGCTCGGATCTGCGTCCGAGAACCGAGGACCCGACCCCGACGGCCACTGCCTGGGTAGTCGAGTCCGAGAATCTCGATCGTCCAACGCCCTCATTTTTGAGGGGTCGTTATCATCCGATGCCCGCCGCGCGGGCGTTTGTGAATCACGGAGACAGTCCACATGGCCAAGTTGAACACTGCGTGGGGCATCGAGATCGGGCAGTACGCCGTCAAGGCGATTCAGCTCGAGCGGGTCGGAGATGAGGTTCGCGTTCGCGACTTCGCCGTCATCCCGCATGTCCAGGTCCTCACCGATCCCGAGATCTCCGCGGATGGAGATCAGGGTGCGGCGGCAAAGTCGGCGGCAATCCTCGAGATGTCGCTTGCGGCCCTCGCCACCCAGAAGCAGCTGACCGGCCAGAAGGTCGTCGTCAACTACAACTGGATGCAAAGCCGCGGTTTCGCGCGCTTCGCGAAGCTGCCCGCGGTCTCGCCGCGCGAGATCCCGAACCTCGTGCGCTACGAGGTCGACCAGCAGATCCCGTTCCCGATCGACGACATCGAGTGGGGCTTCCACGCGTTCCAGAGCCCCGAGTCCCCGGAGGTCGAGGTCGGCCTCTTCGCCGTGCAGAAGGAGCCGCTCGCGGAGTTCCTCGCCCTTGTCGGCGAGAAGCTCGGCGTCGAGCCGACCGCGGTGACGCTCGCCCCGATCGCGCTCTACAACGCCTTTGCGTTTGACCGCGGAATTCCCGAGAAAAACGAGCCATTCGTCCTCCTCGACATCGGCACCTCGTCGACCGACCTCATCGTCGCCTCCGGCACGCGATGCTGGATGCGAACCTTCCCGCTCGGCGGACACAACTTCACCGAGGCGATCGCCGCCGAGTTCAAGTTCCCGTACCGCCAGTCGGATGCGCTCAAGCAGGAGAGCGCGACGAGCAAGTACGCCAAGCAGATCATGACCGCGATGCGTCCGGTCTTCGGCGACCTGATCGGCGATGTCCAGAAGTCGCTTCAGTTCTACGAGTCGCAGAACCGCGGCGTGAAGCTGCGCAATGTGATCGGCATGGGCTCCACGCTCAAGATCCCCGGCCTGCGCAAGTTCATCGGCATGCAGCTCAACCTCGAGGTCGAGCGCCTCGATCACTTCGAGCGCATCTCGGTCGAAGGACCCGCTTCTGCCGACTTCGCGCAGCACATCGTCGGATTCGGCGTCGCGTACGGCCTTGCGCTGCAGGGTCTCGAGATGTCGGCTGTCAATGTGAACCTGCTGCCGCTCGCGAATGTGCGCCAGCAGCTCTGGTCGCGCAAGACGCGCTGGTTCGCAGCCGCGGCAGCGGTCGCGTGCGCGGCAGGCGCGCTCATGTTCACGCGCAGCGTGCTCGACAACGGCGCGCTCAGCGATGTCGCCGCCGTCAACTCGGCGCAGGCCGAGGTCGCTTCCGCGAAGAACTTCCAGACGCAGCTCACCAGCAAGGCGGCCGACATCGGCTCGCTGTCGAAGAACATGGTGCAGCTCGTCGAGGACCGCGAGGTCTGGCCGTTCCTCATCCACGACGCGGTCAGCGCTGTCGCCAGCGGCAACACCGCCGATGCGCTCGGCGACGACTTCGCCTCGCTCGCCAAGGCGGCGCCGGCCGGTGCGTCTCGCATGCAGACAAGGCTGCGCGACCTTTCGGGCGTCTACAAGCTCAACGCAAAGGGCGAGCGCGTGATCGAGATCACCATGGACCTCGAGTTCAACGGCCCCGATCGCGAGAACCAGCTCGGCAACACCGTGTGCAAGTGGCTCGAGGACAACGCCAAGCGCGACGCCGCGCCGTACGAGATCCTCAACGTCCAGTCGAACAACAGCATGATCGCGAACCTCAAGGTGGGCACCGATGGAGTGCTCGTCGCCGAGGCCGGAAGCGACAGCTCGTCGGGCGGCGCGGGCGGAACCACGACTGCGGCGGCCGACGAGCCGAAGGGTTTCGGCGGCGGTTTCAACGCAGGTGGCGGTGGTGGCGGTGGCGGCAGCAACTTCGGTGGCGTCGCGGGTCGTCGTGCCCCGACGGGCAACACCTCGGTGCAGCGTCCCGGCGGTCGTCTCGGTGGCGCGGGTGCGGGCGGCGGCTTCAACGCCGACGACCCTTCGCTCAACGACGGCGCGACTGGCGCCGGCGGCTCCAACTTCCAGCGTCCAACTGGCGAGCAGCAGTCGCAGTCCGCGATCGATCTCGACAAGGTCGCTCCGATTCCAGCGCGTCCCGGCGTGTATCCGCCGGGCAGCACCGTGTATGTGGGCAAGGTGACCTTCGAGGTCAAGCTGAAGGGTGTCGTTCCAGCAGCCGCAGGCGCTGCAGAGGGTCAGTGATGGCGAAGCAACTTCCACCGCAGGTCCAAAACGCTCTTCTTTGGGTGAAGGCGAACATGCTCGTCGTCGTCTTCTGCGCCCTCGTGGTGCTCGTCCCCGTCGGCGCCTACTTCGGCGCCGATGCATTCGGCGAGAAGGTGCGCGCGGATACCCAGAAGCGCACGCAGGTCTACGGCGACCTCGAGTCGCAGCTCAAGGCGAAGGTCGAACTGCCGATTCCAGGCGGCGAGTCCTTCCCCCTCTCCGGACTGCCGAACGAGGCGGTCGTGCAGGAGTACGAGCAGCTGCTCGCCAAGGTTTCCGATGATGCGCGCACGGTCTACACGACCGCGCGCGACTTCAATGCGGGAACAGCGGGCAACCCGAAGCACAAGCCCTTGGTCGATCCAAGCGTGTTCCCCGGCTACAGCCGAGCCAACCGCTCCGAGCGCGAAGGCGTCCGCCTGCGCGTCGGGGATGCGCTTCGCCAAGGCTACGAGCGCCTGCTCAGCGACTGCCGCGCGGGTCGTCCGCCCGAAGAGGCGTCGATGAAGTCCGCGATCGATGCCGCCGAGAAGCGCTTCGTTCAGGGCGAGCTCAAGCAGGAGTCGCGCGCGAAGCTCGACGCTGCGCAGGTGCAGCTGCTCGACAAGCAGCTCGGCAAGGCGCGCATCGAGCAGTACTTCGAGGTGGCGAAGCGGATCTCCTTCTATGTGGATCCCAACGCCATCACCGTCCCGAGCAAGGAGTACATCACCAAGCTCCTCAAGGCGGGCAAGGACGAGCAGTCGCAGGGCAAGGCCCTCGACGAGCACGATGCCGAGCTCTTCGAGATGCAGTGGCGGTATTGGGTCATCTCCGACATCCTCCGCGCCTTCAGCAGCGCGAACAGCGCGACGCCGTCGGTGCTGCAGGCTCCGGTCAAGCGCGTGATCAAGATCACGGTGCTCGACAGCGAGTCGAAGGGTCAGGCGACCTCCGGCGGCGAAGCCGCAGCGATGGGTGGCGAGGCTCCGGCGGCCGAGGCTCCTGCGGAGGGCGCACCAGCCGACGGCACGACCGTTGCAGCGGCCGAGGCTCCGAAGCTCGGTCCGCCGATGGTGGATCCCAAGGTCGAGGCGCCGCGTGATTTCAGCAAGCGCTTCACGGGTCGCGTGAGCAACCCGGTCTACGACGTGCGCCTCACCGAGGTCGTGTTCGTCGCAGAGACCGCGAAGCTGCCGAAGATCTTCGACGCCCTGGCTGCGCAGAACTTCATGACCGTGACCAATGTCCGCATCTCGCCCGCCGATCCGTTCGAGGCCGCGCGCGAGGGCTACCTCTATGGTCCGGAGCCGGTGAGCCTGGTGACGGCGACGATCGAGTCCGTGTGGCTCCGCGAGTGGACCTCGCAGTTCATGCCGGCCGCCGTGCGTACCGCGCTCGGAATCCAGTCGGCGCCGCCAGCGGGCGCCGCTGCGGAAGGTGAGTCGCAGACCGGCATGTGATTGCCCGCGTTGCGCTCGTGTGTGTGTTGATTGACAAGCATCATCGAGGTCGGAATCCCCGGCCCTTTCGAAACTGGAACCCCGCATGAAGACCAATGGCATCTCGTTCTTCGAGCAGAATGTTGAGAAGATCGTGCTCGGCGTCTCCGGCGTCGTCTTCGTGAGCGTCGTCGTCTGGCAGCTCTTCCCCAACAGTGTCACGCTCGGCTCTGAGAGCGTGCCGCTGGGCGAGGTCGACCGACGCATCGCCGAGAAGGCCACGGTGCTCCGTGGCAAGCTCGAGCAGCGTCAGGAGCCGCTCGCCGCACAGATCGGCGATCGTCTTGCCGCGACGGCGCCGGCCTTCCAGTCGAAGCTGGCGCAGCCGCTGTCGCCCTCGCCTGCGCTCCCGCGTATCGAGCCGCGCCTCGCAAGCGTGCTCCAGTCCGATGGCGCGGCCGCCGGCGAGCCGTTCCATGTGCCGAAGTTCCCTGCGGTCGCGATGCGGCCGACTGTGCAGATCGACGACACGCTCGAGTCGACGGTTCTCACGCAGATCCCCGACCTCAAGACGATGTTCACATCCTCGGTCGGTCCATTCGACCTGTCGTGGACCGTTCCGAGCGCCGTGGTTGATCTGAAGACCATCCGCACCGAGCTTGAGTCCTCGGCGGACGGCGCCCAGATCCCGAGGCTCTGGTACCGCGGGACCATCTTCATCGTCGATGTCGAGTTCGAGCGTCAGCGCAAGCTCGCCGATGGAACCTGGGGCGAGACCACGCTGGTCACGCCGCTGCCGGGAGCCTTCAGTTTCCGTCCCGAGATCGTGAAGAGCCCCGATGCCGGACTCCGCGATGCGGTGTGGGAGTACCTCTCCGACCCGGCGCAGCAGCGCCAGATCGTGCAGCCCGACTTCCTGCCGACGAAGCGCGACAACTTCTCGCCAGGCGCGATCCTCGCCGATGCTGGAACCGCGTCGTCTGGCGAGGATCCCGAGATTCGCCGCCTCCGTCTCGATGTCGCGAAGAAGACGATCGAGCGTGATCGCCTGCAGGAAGATCTCAAGGGAATCGGTGGTCCCCTCGATGAAGCTCCGAAGGACGACAAGAAGCGCGACGGCGCGTCGGGCAATCGAAGCGGAAGTGGTTCCGCAGGCGGAGGCTCGGGTGGTCGTCCGGGTGGCGGTGGTGCTGGCGGCGGCGGCTCGCGCCCGCCCGGTGGCGGTCTGAGCGGTGGTGGCGCCGCGGGCGGCATGTCGGGTGGCAAGAACACAGGCGGCGCAGATCCTCGCGATGAGCGCACGAAGGAGAAGCGCATCGCGATGACGAAGCGCCTCCGCGAGGCCGAGCGTCGTCTCACCGCGTCTGAGGAGCGGCTCAACAAGAAGCTCGCCGACGCGGGTCTCACTGCAGAGAAGCAGAAGGAAGCGGCGCAGTCCTCAGGCATCACGGGTGGCGACAGCCTGACTGTCTGGGGTCACGACATCGCCGTGAAGGCGGGCGAGACCTATCGCTACCGCGCGGTCGTTCGCACGTACAACCCGTTCTTCACCAACGGCGGCGTGCTCGTCGAGGCTCAGAAGAACCTCGGCGACCCGTTCACCATGGGAACCGCTGTCGCGCAGTGGGGCGAGCCGTTCACCGTCACTCCGCCGATCGCGTTCTTCGTGATCGACGCCGTGCCGGGTGAAGGCCGACTCGGCATCGGTGCCGCGACCGTCGAGATCTATCGCTACTACGACGGCGAGCGCCGTCGTGAGCGTGTGAGCGTTCAGCCAGGCGAGATGATCGGCGCAGGCAAGTCGCGCGATGGAATCGACTTCGACACGGGTTTCTATCTCGTGGATGTGCTTGCGGATCCTGCGACCGATCGCGGCGGCTCCGATCGTCGTCCGGCGGCGGTTGCCGTCGTCCAGTCGGTGCTCGGGCAGACCTATCAGGTTCGCGTTCCCCGCCAGCAGGTCAATGACACGATGCGCGTCTCATTCGAAGATGAGATCGAGCTGTCGAAGGCCGAGGGCGACGGTGACCAGGAGAGCGACGCTCCTGCGACCAGCGGCGCGGCAACTGGTGGCGCCCCAGCCGGCGGCGCCGGCACTGGTCGCGACGGAAACAGTTCCTCGCGCCCGCGCGAGTGAGTCTCGCGCTCGGGTCGCGGCCTCCGAGGCACGCGACGCACAGACATTGATCTTCGACAGGGGCCGCTCCGCGCGGCCCCTGTTTCATTTCCAGCGAGCAATCGCTCGGAGATACGCACCCCAGCGGCGGACTCAGTTCTCGCGCCTCTCATCGATGCACAGCATGTGGAAAACTCGGCTGCGCAAAGTTCCCGCCCCACGGCAGGGCAGGCGACAAGCCACAAACCCGCCATTCTCGGACTTAAATGGATTTCAGGAGGTCCGAAAACGCAAGTTTCCGATTCGAGAACAGCTCATCAAGAAAAAAACCGCGCCCAGCGGGAAGAGGCATTGACAGGTTTGCCGAAATCGCTATCCTTGTCCCTCCCGCAACGGTCCACGCAGTTCGAACCGGTGAGGGACTCTTTGACAAGTCGTTTGAAAGCGTGCAAATGTGTCGCGATGCTGCGCGAGTGAGCACGACGCGAAAATCACGGTGAAAGCCGTGCCAATCGTGTCTTCTGCCATCCGCGCAGTTTGTAATCGCACCGAGATATGAGCACTAGGCGACTGCATCTCGAAACGCATCGAAGCAAGCGGCAACGCAAGTTCCGGTTCGTCGAGAGGTGTCGGCTCCATCATGCAAGTGGAGCCATGATCAAGACCGGTGTCCGGCGACCAGCGAATTTCGCTGGATCGACCACGGCACTCGGTAGACGCGATCAAGTCAACAAGGGCACGTGATGGATGTCTTGGCGTCAAGAGGCGATGAAGGACGTAGGAACCTGCGATAAGCCCAGGGGAACTGGTAACCAAGT
>JBEAUK010000044.1:0-40731 GCA_041161465.1 Planctomycetota bacterium
GGCATGTGGCGTGTGCGGCCGCGTCGATCCTGGCGCGGGCGGCGTCGCTCGGCATCCGCCCCTGACTCCGGACGGTGCACGGCACGTGCCATGCCGTGCCAGGCACTGCGCGGCACGTGCCGTGCACCTGCTGGGGTTAGCGGCGGCGGCGTGCGCCGACGAAACCCGCGAAGCCAAGCAGCGCGATCGCGCCAGGCGCCGGGATCGGGAAGATCTGCGCCGTACCACCGCTCGCGCCGGCCTCGTAGAAGCCGAAGCGGGTCGCAACGCCGAAGTCGCCGTCGCCATAGGTCGCCCCGCCGTTCGAGCGCAGAATCGCATCGATGTTCCAGAAGAACTGCATGCTCTTGCTCGCGGTTGTGGAACCAGTGTCAAGCACGGTGAAGGCGCGCGTCGGCATCGCAAGCGATGGCACGACTCCGTATGGCGTCGTGTAGTTGCCGTTCTCGGGCGAGCCATTCGGGCTGAACCCGTTCCACACCGAGTACTGGCGAACCTGTCCGCGGTAGGGATTGAAAGAAGCGTCGATGAACGACGAGGTGTCGCCGGCATCGAAGCTCAGAGTGCCGTCGCCCGCACCGAAGCTCGACGCCGCCTGAATGTTGTTGCCACCGGCGTCCATCAGGAAGAAGAACTGATTGGCGCGGGTCGAGCCCGTGTACTGGATACCGACGCCAAGAATGCGGTCACCGGCCTGCCACGAGCCGCTGAAGAGGCTGCCGGCAGAGTCGCCCGTGTAGCTGGTCCCGTTGCCTGCAGCGCCGTCGGCGAGACGCGTGCCACCGACGGTCTGACCCGCGCTCAGCACGAAGTTGGAGCTGTAGATGTCAAAGGTTCGGGCGGTCGAGCCAACGACCCAGATGCCCGAGGTCTGCGAGTTGCCGACCGAGCTCCATCCGCTCCAAGAGTTGCCACCGTTGATGTCGACGACCTGCGCGGACACGGCAGCGTTCAGGAGCGAAGCCGACGCCACGGCGAGAAGTGAGGAGAGTCGAGTCTTGGTCATGGAATCCTTCCGAGTTCGGATGTGGGATGTGCGAGGACAGCAATGCCCCCATATCCCTGCAGCGCAAAGCCGAACCCAATCCTGTCAGGAGAAAGGGGCGATTGCAGCCTTCCCAGGCAACACAGGGCGCATACCCCACCCCCCACCTTCCAGAGCCCTGGTTACAGACCCAACCGAGCTCCCCACAACGCGGAGGCGAATAGAAGACGCTTTCAGGAAACGACTTGCGGACGCGCTCGCCAAATGAAACACCCCGCGGAATCGCGGGGCGCTTCGAACGACATGTCTCGAACGATCAGCGACGGCGGCGCTTGCCGGCGACGCCAGCGAGACCGAGCAGCGCGATCGCGCCCGGCGCAGGGATCGAGAAGATCTGCTGGCTGAACTGGGTGCCGTCCCAGCCCGTGGTCTGGTCGCCTTCCCAGAAGCCGAACCGGGTGTCGAGACCAAAGTCCCCGTCGCCGTAGGTCGCCCCGCCGTTCGAGCGGAGGATCGCGTCGATGTTGATGAAGTACTGCGCGCTCACGATCCGGTTCATCGAACCGTTGTCGAGGATCGTGAAGCTGCGCGTCGGCATGGCGAGCGTGGGGGTCTGGCCGTACGGGAAGGTGAAGTTCCCCTCCTGAGGCGAACCATTCTGGCTGAAGCCATTCCAGATCGAGTACTGGCGCACGCGGCCGCGATTCGCGTTGCTCTCCGGGCTCATGTAGGACGAGGTATCGCCCACATCGTGGCTGAAGTAGCCGTCGTTCGCGCCAAAGCTCGAGGCCGCGAAGATGTTGTTGCCTCCCGCGTCCTTGTGGAAGAAGAAAGTCGATCCGCGGGTCGTGCCCGTGTACCGAACACCAACGCCCACGATGCGATCGCCGCCCTGCCACGAGTCGCTGAACAGGCTTCCAGAGGTGTCGCCGGTGTAGCCCGCACCATCGCCGGCAGCGCCGTTCGCGATGCGTGTGCCGCCCACTGCCTGGCCCGCATTCAGCACGAAGTAGGTGCTGTAGATGTCGTAGGTGCGGCTCGTCGAGCCCTTCACCCAGAGCCCCGAGGTCTGCGAGTTGCCGACGGAGTTCCAGCCCGACCACGAGTTGCCGCCGTTGATGTCGACGACCTGCGCGGACACGGCAGCGTTCAAGAGCGAAGCCGACGCCATGGCGAGGAGTGAGGAAAGTCGAGTCTTGGTCATAGGTCCCTACTGGGTTACAGAATCTTGGATGCCTGAGGACAGCATTGCCCCTATATCCACGCAGCGCAAAGCCGAAACCAATCCTGTCAGCAGAACGACGGGATTCCACCCTTCCCAGCCAATGCATGGGGCATTCCGACCCCCTATCACCATCGAAATCAATGGTTACTGACCCTTCGAAGCGGAAGCCAGAGCTCGTTCGATCCTGTCGCGCGCACGCGATCGCCAAATGAAACGCCCCGCGGATTCGCGGGGCGCTTCGAACGACATGCCTTGAACGGTTAGCGACGGCGGCGCTTGCCGGCGACGCCAGCGAGGCCGAGCAGTGCGATCGCGCCCGGCGCGGGGATCGCGAACATCTGGTTGGTGGACGCTTGCTCGGAAACCGTCTGATCGCCCTCGAAGAAGCCAATGCGCGTGCCGTCGGCAAAGAAGTTGCCGTCGCCGTAGGTCGCGCCGCCGTTCGAGCGCAGGATCGCATCGAGGTTGATGAACATCTGCAGGCTCAGCGCGCGAAGCTGCGAGCCGCTGTCGAGGACCGCGAACGAACGCGTCGGCATCGCGAGCGTTGGATTCTGGCCATACGGGAAGGAGTAGTTGCCCTCCCCGGGCGAGCCCTCGGAGCTGAAGCCGCTCCAGATCGAGTACTGCTTCGTCTGGAAACGGCCGGGATTCCACGGCATGCTCGTGATGTACGACGAGGTGTCTCCGACATCGTGGCTGAACACCCCGTCGTTCGCGCCGAAGCTCGAGGCGGGAAGGATGTTGTTGCCGAACACATCGACATGCAGGTACGCCGTCGTGCCGCGCGTGCTGCCCGTGTACTGGATTCCGACGCCGATGACGCGGTCGCCGGCCTGCCACGAGCCACTGAAGAGGCTCGCGCCGCTGTCGCCCGTGTAGTCGATGCCATTACCGGCGTTGCCGTCGGCCAGACGCGTGCCGCCGACGGACTGACCGGCGTTCAGCGTGAACTGGGTGCGGAAGATGTTGAACGTGCGGTCGGTCTGTCCGCGCACCCAGACGCCCGAAGTCTGCGAGTCCGCGATCGAGGTCCAGCCGCTCCATGAGGAGCCGCCATTGATGTCGACGACCTGTGCGCTCGCGACTCCCGCCACGACTGCGGCGAGCGTGGCAGCACAGAGGGAACGGCAGCCAAGAGTCAGTGTCAGGTTCATATCTCTCTCCAAGTTGTTTCGGGGAACGAGGGGAACTGCAAGAGACGCGCAACCCTCGTTTCAAACCGAGGGGTCACGCCGAAGCGGCCGCATCCACGACTCCACGGGCACAGCGCCTCGCCCAAAACATGTCACGGGTTCGAGGGCGAGGTCGGCGATGACCGAAAAATCCTTCGCTCTTGGCTCAAAATCGTCGTTTGGAGCGCAGAAACCACCGAGCCGGGGGCGGAATGGGCACGGGCGAGGCCAAGGCAAGCCCGAGGCGAAGCCGTTGCGAGGGGGCATCCGGCATGGCCGGGGGCCCCTTCTGCCTCATCGCGTCAGGCGTACCGCGTCACGACCAGCGTGTCGTTCTGCCCGCCGAAGCCGAAGCTGTTCGAGAGGCAGATGTCGACCTTCGCCGCGCGCGCCGTGTTCGGCACATAGTCGAGGTCGAGGTCGGGGTCGGGCGTCTGGTAGTTGATCGTCGGCGGGAGCATCCCGTCGCGGATCGCGAGGACGCAGGTTATGAACTCGACGGCACCCGCGGCGGCGATCAGGTGTCCCATCATGCTCTTGATCGAGCTCATGGGGATGTCCTTCGCGTTCGGGCCGAAGACGCGCTTCACGCCGCGCGTCTCGATCGAGTCGTTCTCCTTGGTGCCCGTGCCGTGCGCGCTGATGTAGTCGATCGCGGCGCGGCCATCGGTGCGGCGCGCGAGCGGGTCGATGCCGGCCTGCGCGAGCGCCTGACCCATCGATGCGGCGCCGCCGCGACCCTCGGGGTGAATGTCGGTGATGCGGAACGCGTCGGCGCTCGAGCCGTAGCCCGCGACCTCGGCAAGCGGCTTCGCGCCGCGCGCGAGCGCGTGCTCGAGGCTCTCGAGCACGATCATGCCGGAGCCCTCGCCCATCACGAAGCCGTCGCGCGTCGCGTCGAACGGCCGCGAAGCCTTGGTCGGATCGCCCTTCGAGGTCGACAGCGCGGTGAGGCGGTTGAAGCCCGTCACACCGAGGACATGGATCATCGTGTGCGTGCCGCCCGAGAGCATGACATCGGCGTCGCCGCGCTTGATGAGGCTGAACGCCTCGCCGATCGCCTGCGTGCTGGCGGCGCACGCCGTGAGGCAGTTGAGGGCGGGCCCGCGCACGCCGAACTCGCGCGCGAGGTGCGCGAGCGGCATGTTCGGCTCCTGCTCGACCTCGCGCATCCTGTCCATCGCCTGGTGCGCGTACGCGGCCCAGCGCACTCCGTCGATCTTCTTCTGCTCGGCGTCCCAGCCCGCGAGGTTCGACGCGGCGTAGTTCTCGAAGTCGATGACGCCTTCGCCCGCGCCGAGGTAGAGGCCGATGCGCTTGCGGTTGAGCGCGCCGTAGCCGTCAAGGCCCGACTGGCGCCACGCCTGGCTGGCGGCGCCGAGCGCAAACTGCGAGTTGAGCCCCGCGCTCGCGTGGACCGATGGGTCCTTCACGAAGCGCGCCATGTCGTAGTCCTTCACCTGCGCGGCGAAGGTCGTTGGGAATGTGCGCGCATCGAATCGCGTGATCGGACCCATGCCCGACTCGCTGCGCAGCAGCCGCTGCCACACGCTGTCGACATCGTGACCAAGCGGCGTCACCCAGCCCATGCCGGTGACGACGACGCGACGGTTGTTCGAGGAGATGGTCATCGGAGGAAGTCGCTGGTGCTAGGGTCGGATCGATCGGTTCAGGCGGGCTTCGAGATGACCGCTGCGCTGTTCTGTCCGCCGAGGCTCGGCGTGCAGACGAGTATGTGACGCAAGGCGTGTGGCGCGCTTGGGGACGCGCCGGCGGCCAGCGCGCCGGTGGCGGTCGCGTTGAGCCGCGCTGGCAATCGCTGCTCGGTGATCGCGCGGCATGCGACGGCGACCGCGATCGCACCGAAGCCGGCGCAGGTCGCTCCGACGGACGGCGCGATGGTGATCAGCGCCTTCTTCGCGAGATCGCCCCCGAACACACGGGTCAGCGCGTTGGCCTCGAGGGCGTCGAGTGCAGGTACGCCCGAACCGTAGGGAATCACGGCGTCGATGTCGGCGGGAGCGAGACTCGCATCGCGCAGGGCTGCCTGAATCGCATCGGCAAGCGACTCGCCCGAGGCATCGGGCACGAGTCCGACGGTGTCGTCGCACCAGCTCTGCGATGCGCCGGTTCCCGCAAGAACCGCGTGCACGCGCGCGCCGCGGGCCTTCGCGGTTTCCTCCGCCTCGAGCACAAGGATGCCTCCACCTTCGCCAATCAGCGTTCCCGAGGCAGCGGGATCGAAAGGCTTGATGACCGTGGTGGCATCGGCGTCGGCGGCGCACGGGGCGAAACGGCCCGCGAGTTCCTGACGGAGGTAGGCCATCGGATTCATCTTGCTGTCCGCGCCGCCCGACAGGCAGGCGTCGGCGGCGCCGCGCTCGATGACGCGCTGACTTTCGGCGAGCGAGAGTCCGCTCGAGGCCTCGTTGCAGGTGATCGTGTTCGACGGACCCTGGCAATCGTGAATGATCGTCACATGGCACGCGAGCATGTTGGGGAGGTACTTGAGGAGCCAGAGCGGCGTGAGCTCCTGCATTCCCTGCTGACCCCAATGCGATGGATCGAACGCGCCGCTCGCTCCGCGCGAGCTCGCGAGAGCGGCGGTGAGCTCGTCGAGTTCGGCTGCGATGAGACCGGCGCCGATGTGGCAGCCGAAGCGGTCGGGCGCGATGGTCGGCGGATTGTCGGGGTCGGTGCCGCGGGTCGCGAGCCCCGCGTCCTTCACGGCCATGAGCGCGGCGCCGACGGCGATCTCGATGTCGCGCGCCATGACCTTCGTCGCCTTGCGGTAGCTCTTGGGGACGAATTCCTTCACATCGAAGGAGTCGGGCAGCTCGCCACCCGCCGCGGCCTTGAAGCCAGAGGCGTCGAAGGCACGGATCGGGGCGAGCGCGGACCGACCCTCGCAGAGTGCCTGCCAGAGGGGATCGATGCCGACTCCGTGGGCGGTGACGGGGCCGAGCCCGGTGATGACGACGCGGCGGCGAGGCATGGGCGGGACATCATACAGACGGGTGCACGGCACGTGCCATGCAGTGCCAGGCACTGCATGGCACGTGCCGTGCAGGAGCGGTTGCCGCCGCGGCGGCCCGTGTCAGACATGCCGCGCGATCAGCATCGCCAGTTCCAGGGCTTGCTCGTAGTTCAGCCTCGGATCGACCTGAGACCGGTACGCCCGCGCGAGGTCGTCGTCGCTCAGCCCGCGCGCTCCGCCCGTGCATTCGGTCACATTCTCGCCGGTGAGCTCGATATGAACGCCTGCAAGCGGAACCGCCTCGTTGCGGTGGATCTCGATCGCCTGCTGCACCTCGGCGAGGACATGCGCGAACTTGCGAGTCTTCACGCTCTTCCCTGCCCACGCGCCACCAGTCGGCACCACGGTTTCGGTGTTGCCGTGCATCGGATCGCACACCCACGCGACCGCGAGCCCGGCATCGCGCACGGCGCGCAAGAGCGGCGGAAACACTCGACCGATCTGATGCGCGCCGAACCGCGTGACCAGTACCACGCGCCCTGGTTCATTCGTCGGCGACAGCCTGCGCACCGTGGCGATCAACGCCTGCGAGCTCGTGTCAGGACCAACCTTCAGGCCGACGGGATTGCGAAGGCCTCGGCAGAACTCGATGTGAGCCCCGTCGGGCGTCCCGGTGCGCACGCCGACCCACGGCAGATGGGTCGAGAGGTTGAACCAGCCCTCGCGCCGCGGGACCTGCCGCGTCAGCGCGGCTTCGTACTCGAGCACGAGCAGCTCATGGCTTGTGTAGAAGTCGACGCGCTGCATCGCGGCGATGGTTCCGCCCGCGAGCGTCTCCATGAATCGAAGGCTTTCGCCGATGGAATCGACCATGCGCTGGTATTCGGCCGCGAGCGGCGAGTGCCGCACGAACTCGAGGTCCCAGTTCTCGGGGTGATGCAGATCGGCGAATCCGCCGTCCACGAGCGCGCGCACGAAGTTGAGCGTGAGCGCAGCGCGCTCGTAGCCGCGGAGCAGAAGCTCGGGATCGGGCGTGCGTGCGACGGGCGTCGGCTCGGGGTGGTTCACATTGTCGCCGCGGAAGGTCGGCAACTCGACGCCGCCAATGGTCTCGGTGGCGGCGCTGCGCGGCTTGGCGTATTGCCCGGCGAATCGGCCGATGCGCGTGATGCGCTTGTGAGTGCCATGCACGAGCACAAGGCTCATCTGCAGGAGGATCTTCAGCTTCGCCGCGATCGCGGGCGAGGTGCAGTCGGCGAAGCTCTCCGCGCAGTCGCCGCCCCAGAGGATGAATCGATCACCACGCGCGGCCTCGGCGATCTGCGACTTGAGCGCCTCGATCTCGTAGCTGGTGACGAGGGGCGGCAGCGAACCGATCTCGGTGAGCACGCGCCCAAGCGCCGCCCGATCGGGATAGACGGGCTGCTGCGCGCAAGGGAAGGCACGCCAGGTCTGAGGGGTCCACGCGAGGTCGCCTGAGGACATGCGGGAAGGGTAGCGAGCCGGGCTGCATGAGTCGGCTGCTTGAGGCGGGTGCACGGCACGTGCCAGGCAGTGCCAGGCACTGCGCGGCACGTGCCGTGCACGAGTTCGAGCATTCGCGGCAAGCCTCGGATGGACTCCGAGGTCTGGCCGCCAATGGCGGCTGCCGCGAGCAGCCGCTGGTCAAAATCATGCGGGCGACAGGGCTCGAACCTGCACGGGTGTTACCCCACGGGAACCTAAATCCCGTGCGTCTGCCAATTCCGCCACGCCCGCGGAATGCCGAGATTGTACGGATCGGCCGAACCGAGCCGATCCATCCCCAAGGCACCCCCGACCCGCTCGGGGTGTGGTCGCGTTCCGAAGGTTCCCCACGCAGGGTTCACCATGAAGAAGTTCAGCCAACAGGCCGCCGCCAACGTCGTGCCTCTCCTCGCACGAATCCTGATCTTCCTCGCGTTCGTGCCCACGGGATGGCACCACGCCATGCAGCAGACGGTCTTCACCGGCGACGCCGCCGCCCGCCTCCGCGAGATCGGCATCGTCTCGGCCGATGCGAACGCGGGACCCGGCACGTACGTCTCGCTCCACCAGGACGCCCCCCCGCTGACCGCACCAGCGATCGACATGGCCGGCGTCCAGACCCGAGCGCTCCACCAGCTGACGCTCTTCTTCGACAGCCTTCGCCTCCCGAAGCCTGAAATCTGGGCTTGGACCGTGACCGTCTTCGAACTCATCGGCGGCAGCCTCATCCTGATCGGGCTCTTCACCCGCCTCTGGACCGGCGGGCTCGTCCTGTGGTCGCTGGCGCTCTTCATCTCGACGCCGACCGTCGCTGCAGCCTTCGGCGCGATCTGGTCTCCGACCGACCCGTCCGCGACGCTGCCCCGCGCGATGGCACTCAGCCAGCTCGCGCTGCTGGTTCTCGCGCTTGGGCTGACCCTGACGGGCGCCGGCAAGCTGAGTCTCGACGGCTTCATCTTCCGAGGCCGCGGCGGCGGCGACGAAGAGGAATGATCCCTCATCCCGTCGAGCGCACGCGCGGACGGATTCCGCCGGCGGAGCGCGTGTGATCCGCGAGAATCGTCGAGAAACCATCTAGGATGCGCCGCATGACGCAGTCGACCGAGCGGCGATCGAGCGATCCGCGCACGCGCAGGCGTGCCGCGGGCGGTGTCGCCCGAGGCGTGCTCGTCTCCATTGCGATTCACGGTGGCATCGCCGCGGCGATCCTCGGCACGGCCTGGGGCGTCGCGCGCGCGCAGCGCGAGGAAGCGCCGCCCGTCGTCCTCGTCGCGGACTTCTTCGATCCAGCGCCCGCGCGGCCGAACGCACGCGCGCAGGCGGAGACCGAACCACAGGTGACCGAGACGCCAGCGCCCGACAAGGCGGCTGACCTCGCCTCGAAACTCCGCGCGCTTGAGCAAGCGAGTGCGCCAAGCCCCGAGATCGATGGCCTCGCGCGACGATTCGGCGCGCTGTCGCCCTCAGGCCCCGGCGCAGGCTCCGCGAGCGGTGACGCGAACGCGCGCGCGGTCGGTCGCCAAGGCGCGAGCTTCGCCGGGCTCGTCGCCGGCACAGCCACGAAGGTCGCGTATGTCGTCGACGCCTCGGGCTCGATGATCGGTAGCTTCCCCGAGATCGTCGACGAGGTCGAGCGCTCGATCTCGCGGCTCGAGCCGTCGCAGCAGTTCACCGTCATCTGCTTCCGCCGCGACAGTGCCGTCGCACCTCGCGGCGACTCGTCGCTTCGACCCGCAAGTCGTGCCGAACGCGCCGCCGCGGTCGAGTGGCTCCGCAAGGATGTGATTCCGAGTGGCCGCTCGAGCCCGATCGCGGCGCTCGCGCTTGCACTTCAGTCGGGCGCCGACTGCGTGTTCCTTCTCTCGACGACGGTGACGGGCCCGGGCAGCCATGAGCTCGACCGAGATTCGCTGCTCGCGCTGCTCGAGCGCCTGAATCCACCCGACGCGTCGACCGGTCGGCGGCGCGCGACCATCCAGTGCATCCAGTTCCTCGAAGACGACCCCGGCCGCACGCTCGAGGCCGTCGCCACGCGACACTTCGGGACAGGCGGCTACCGCTTCATCTCGCGCGTCGACGCAGGACTCGACCGACCGACGCCGTCGACATCCGACGCGACACCCACTGCTCCGAACCGGAGACCTCTCACACCATGAACGGCGCGATCTTCTTCTACTCGACCAATGGCGACGGCTCGATCGAATGGATCGGCAGCGCGATGATCTGGGTGCTGCTGGCACTCTCCCTCGCGAACGTCGTCCTCATCGCGATCGCAGCCTCGTCGAATCGCCGACGCGACATGCTGCCCACCGACGAGGCTCGCGAGCTGCGAGCGCTGCTCGCGAGCGGCCGCTACCAGGATGCGATTGACCGCGCGCGCCGCGGCGAGAGCGACCTCGCTGCGATCGTCACGCGCGCCCTCGACCACGCGCCCGACGGCACCGAGGCGATGATGCGTGCGTCCGAGCAGGCCGCCGACGAGCTTCTCACCGCGCGTCTTCGCAAGCTCGAGCCGCTCAACATCCTCGGCCAGGTCGCGCCGATGATCGGCCTGTTCGGCACGGTCTACGGCATGATCGTCGCGTTCCAGACCGTCGCGTCGTCGGGCGGCGCAGCCGATCCGGTGCTGCTTGCAGGCGGCATCGGCACCGCGCTCGTCACCACATTCTGGGGACTGCTCATCGCCATTCCGGCGCTCAGCGCCTATGCGGTCGTGCGCAACGGGACCATCGCCGTGTCCGACGAGTCGCTCGCCGTCGTCGACGAGATGGTGTCACTCTTCCGGCCGAAGACCCCCGCGAACGCGACGGCCTGAGCCAGCCGCGACGAATCACCGATGCGACGCTCGCGCAACCGACACTCGAATGCAGAGATCGAGGCGAACCTCACGCCGATGATCGATGTCTCGTTCCTGCTGATCGTGTTCTTCGCGCTCGTCTCAGGCATCTCGAACCGCGAGCAGGCCAAGATGTCGCTGTCGCGCGTGGGCGAGGGCGTCGCCGCGCGACCCGACGACGATGCGCGCTGGGTGCTGAATGTGCTGCCTGCCGCCGACGGTGCCAGTGCGGGCTACGCGCTCAACGGCGAGCTCTACCCTGCCGATGCCGACGGCGCAGCGACTCTTGCCGAGGCGCTCGCGGAGGGCTACCGCACGAACCCACGCCTCGAGGTCAACCTGCGCGCCGATCGCGCGACGCACTATCGGTTCGTCGAGCCCGCCATGCGTGCGGCGACGACGGCGGCGCGACTCGCAGGCGGAGGCGCGCTGCCGCGGCTGAACCTGGTGGTCGAGGAGCAGCAGCCCGCGAAGGGAGCGCCGACCAATGGCGCGTGAGCATCGGCGCATGGTGCGCGATCCGCGCGCACGCGCGCGCGTGTCGCTCTCGATCACACCGATGATCGATGTGGTGTTCCAGCTTCTCATCTACTTCCTGCTGACTGCAGGATTCATGGGCAATGAGCGTCATCTGCGCGCGGAGATGCCGCCCGAGCAGACGGAAGGCGCGCAGAGCGGCGGGCTTTCGCTCGAGGCGGACCCGCTCCTCATCCGCGTGACCCGCCGCGGCGAGGGCGTGACGATCGCGCTCGACGCCGGCCTGTCGGCACCGCGCGATGCACGCGAACTCGAGCAGGTGCTCCGCGACGCCCTCGTCGCACCCGACCGCCCGCGTGGACTCTTCACGGCAGATCACCCGATCCGCATCGCCGCCTCGCCCGATGTCCCCTGGCAGGATGTCGTCGAGGTGTTCAACGCAGTCGTCGCGGCCGGCTACCGCTCGGTCGCGTTCGGAGGTGCGCGGTGATGCTCGGCGAGACGAACTTCGCACGCGCGTTCCCGCTCGCACTCGCGATCGCGCTTGCGCACCACGCGGCGCTCGCGCGACCGGCCGGCGCTTTCACGCAGGCGGCAGGCGCGGTCTCTGCGGTCGCGGACGAAGAGCAGGCGTTCCGCGCGATTCGCGCCGCAGAAGTCGCCGGCGACCCCGCTGCTCTCGACGCGTGGACGGGTCAAGAGTCGACGACGCGCGTTCGGGCGCGTGCCGCGCTCGCGACCGAGGCGATTCGCCTCCGTGGCGCCGCGCGCACCATTCCCGAGGCGGTCGCGGCTGAACAGGAGATCGAACGCCTGCGCGCGGCGCTTCTCGAGCGGTTGACGCTCGACGCACCGCTCGCCGCACGAGAGCTCTCGCTCGAATCAGCGGAGGACCTCCTTCTTCGCATGCACGCGATCCCGTACGGAGATGCCTCGGTTGCCGTCGGTCTTGCGAGCCCGGCCGAACTCGGCGAGGCCCGATCGCTCCTCGCCACGATCGAGGCAAGGCTCGGGTCGCGCCTCCTCTCGCCTTGCTTTGCTCCCGATGCGGCGATCGCGACCGACGCGGCGGTCTTCCGTGCCCACGCGCTCAAGGGACTTGCTGCGGCGCTCGCGGCCGATCTTGCACGCTGCGAGGCCGATGGTCTCGCTGCGGAGAACACCTCGGACGGTGCGCGCGCAGCCGCTCGCGACCGTTCGATGGCGGCACGCGCCGAAGCACAGCGGCTCCTCGCGCGGGCCGCCCTGTGCGAGTTGCCTGTCCCGGAGGCGCTTGGCGACATCCTCGCGCTCGCGCGCGGACGCGTCGAGCGTGACGCAGCGCTCCGCGATCGTCTGCTCGCCCGCGCCGCCGACAGCATCGATTCGGCGACGGCACTCATCGCGCGCGTGACGCGCTGGGAGGACGCCGGCAGCCGCGGCGCGTTCCCGTCGCTCGGCGACGAGACAACCCCGCTCGATGCCCTCGCGCGCGTCGGCTACGCAGCCGAACTGCGCGCGGCCGTTCGTGCCCGCGGCGGCGCGGAGTCGATCGCGGCTCCCATCGTCCGCAGCCTGCAGCGCGCAGGCGCCGAGTCGCGTGATCCATCGACCTCGATGCGTCGCCGCCGCGCAACCGCAGAGTGGTTTGCCGAGCGGATTCCTCCGGATGCACGCGCGCTCGGCGCATCGAGCGACGCCCCCGCGGCGCTCTTCGCGGTGGCTGCGCTGACACCCGCGGGCGCTCGAATCATCGACGAGTCGCCCGAGGCCGCCGCGCGCGCGGCGAGCGATCCGCTGGTCGGGCCTGTGATCGCGCTGCGGGTCGCCGAGCGGCTTGCTGCGCGCGGAGACACCGAGTCGGCCGCCGATGCCATCGTCACGGCCATTCGCAACTTCAACGGCTTGCCGGCCGCGCGTGACGCGATGACGATCGCGCTCGACATCCTCCGAACGCGTGGCGACGGCGCCGTGCTCGACGACGCGCTCTCGCTCGCGATCGATCGCTTCGGCGACGATCCTGCGGCCTTCGGGTGGCGGTTCGACCGCATCGACCTTGCGCTTCATGGACCCGATGGACTCTCCGACCTCGAGCGCGTCGGCGCGCTTCTTCGTGCGATTCCCAAGCGTGGGCTCGATGACTCGACGCGGAACAACGTGTTTCTGCGCCAGATCGAGCTCGAGTACGCCCGCGTGACCACGAGCGGTCTGCCGCGCACGGAGGCGAAGCGCGAGGAACTGATCGCGCAAGTCGCGGAGCTTGGGAAGACCGCCACCGTGTTCGACATCCAGTCGTTGCCTGCGATCGATCCGTCGAGCTCGCCGTGGTACACGAAGACGCTGCCGGCGCGGGTTGCTGCGATTCGTGCGGCCATCGCGCTGTTCACTGGCGATGCGATCAGGGCATGCGTGCTGGCCGAGCGCGGATACTCCGACCCGTTTGGAGACGATGCAACCGCGCTTCGTGCCGCGAGGACCTGGGTCGAGGCCGCTCTCGTCACCGGTCAGCCGGTGCACGCACCGCTCCAGCTCCGGACCTTCGCGGCGCGCTCGGCTGCGTTCCGCGACTGGCTGCGCTCGCCGCTTGCGCGTCTGCTCGATGACGCGGAGTCCGCGCTTGCCGAGGGCACGATTGCGAAGGACCCGCCTGGCGCCATCGATGCGCTGGCGACGCTGCTCTCCGCTGGCCGCGACTCACCGCTTCCAGAGACGCCCGCTGCGCAAGCGCTCGGCAGGCTCGCCGCGGCCGACCGCGCCGGGGCGGAGCGATATGGGCGGGAGGCGCTCCGTGGAGACCCCGGGGATCGCCGCGTGCGCTGGGTGCTTGCCGAGGCGCTGCGGGGCCGCGCGGAGATCGAGGCGCAGATGGAGGCGTTCACGCTCTATCGGGAGCTTTCCCCGCTGGCGGCGGCGGAGCGCGACCGCTTCTGGTGGCGGGCGCAGCTCGCGCAACTCGAGCTGCTGGCGGCGCAGCCGAGCCTCGCGAAGGGCCAAGCCGATATCGTGGCGCGAGTGAACCGGCTCACCGCGCTCGATGCCACGCTCGGAGGACCGGCGCTCGCCAAGCGCTTCGAGTCGGTGCGGGCAAAGGCGCTCGCGTCCGGCGTGAAGATCGACGCCGGGCCGAGCGGTGAACCCAAAGAGGTGGACTGACGCGATGAACGGCAACGACCACGGGAAGCCCCGCGACAACGGCGTCGACACCACGGCGGACCGCGAGCGCATCGATCGCTTCGAGGCCGCGTACAACCGCATCGACCGAGAGATGCAGCGCCTGCTTGACGCAAGCCGCGACGGACACCGCCGCGGATTCGCGGCGAATGTCCGACAAATCTGCTCCGAGCGCCGCCACTTCGCCCGACACCTCGACTTCCTGCTCGAGGCAGGCGAACTGCGCAACGCGCTCGTCCACAACCGCTTCGGGCATTCCGAGTACATCGCCGTGCCGACGGCGACGACGGTGGCTCAGCTCGAGGCGATCGACGAGGAACTGCGGAAGCCGGTCTCCTTGCGCGCGCTTGCGGCGAAGGAGGTCGTGACGATCTCGATCGACGACCGCATCGGACGCGTGCTGTCGCTCGTCCGTGAGAAGGGCGTCGTTCGTTTTCCCGTGAAGCGCGAGGGGCGCATCGTGGCGCTTCTCACCGCGAGCGGGGTCGTGCGGTGGATCGCGTCGCATGATCTCGAGTCGTGCACGCTCCCGACGGCGGTGCAAGTCCCGCGCAGCCCGGCGGGGGCACTCGATGTACGGGTACCGGCAGGCGCAAGCGACGGCGAGCGAATCATCTGCGCGATCGCGTCGGTGTCCGTGGGCGAGGTGCTGGCGCGCGATCACCGCAAGGACGAGTTCGCGATCGTGGGTCGCGATGCGACGGCGGATCTCGCGCTCTCGATGTGGACGCGGAATCCGCGCCTCGAGGCGATCATCGTGACCGAACGCGGGCGGCCAGATGAAACGCCGCTCGGGATCGCGACGGCGACGGACCTGATCAAGCTGCTGGAAGCACGGTAGGAATCGACGGCGACGCCGCCACGACGCGCGGCTTCACCCAATCGACGGGTGCACGGCACGTGCCACGCAGTGCCTGGCACTGACTGGCACGTGCCTGGCACGTGCCTGGCACCGGGCTGCGGCACCAGGCTGCGCCCACGAATCCACGGCGTTTCGCGTTCGCGCGTGTCAAGCATTGCGTGCACGGCACGTGCCGCGCAGTGCCTGGCACTGACTGGCACGTGCCGTGCACCGGTCGGAGGTCGTCACCCGAATCGATCGCGGATCTTGTCGCGCAGGTCGTCGAGCTTCGCCAGCCGATCGCGCTTCTCGCCGTCGAACAGCCCGAGCTGCCCCGCCGTGTCCGTCACCTTGCTCGCGGAGAAACCGCACAGCCGGACCGCGCGCCACTCCTTCCGCGCAAAGCTTGCAAGCAGCTCCCTCGCATGCTGTCGTAACTCATGCGTGTGATCCGTCGGCGTCGCCAGCGTCCGCGCGTGCGTGTGCGTCTCGAAGTCGCTGAAGCGGATCTTGATCTGCACGGTCTCCGCGAACAGCCCCTTTGCGCGCAGCCGACGCCCCACCTCATCCGCCTGCGTGATCAGCTTCGCCTCGATCTCCGCGCGATCGATGATGTCCTCGGGGAAGGTCTCTTCCTCACCCACCGACTTCGCCGCGCGCCCCGTTTCCACAGGCCGGTCGTCGAGCCCATGCGCCAGCCGCCACCAGTGCGGGCCCGATTCCGCGAAATCCTCGGCCAGCTGCTTCTCGCCCGCCTGCTGGAGATCGCGAAAGACGCGGTATCCGCGCTTGTGCAGCGCCTCGGCCGCGACGGGGCCGACGCCCCACATCCGCTCGATCGCGAGCGGCGCGAGCCGCGCGGCAAGCGCCACGGGCTCGAGATCGAGGTCGACGAGCGCGTCCGGCTTCTCGAGGTCGCTCGCGATCTTGGCGACGAACTTGTTGGGCGCGATTCCCACCGAGCATGTGAGTCGCAGCTCCCCGCGCACCGCCGCGCGAATCTCCTCTGCGATCCGCCGCGCGGCGCCGAACAGTTCAAGCGACGCCGTCACATCGATGAACGCCTCGTCGAGCGACAAAGGCTCGATCTCGGGCGAGTACCGCTCGAAGATCGCGCGGATCGCGCGCGATGCCTCGGTGTATCTCGCGAAATCCGGCTTGACGACGGCGGCCTGCGGGCAAAGCCGCATCGCCTGCGACATGGGCATCGCGCTGCGGCAACCGAACTTCCTCGCCTCGTAGCTCGCCGCGCACACGACGCCACGCCCCTCGCGGCCGCCGACAAGCACGGGCTTTCCGCGCAGCGACGGATCATCGCGCTGCTCGACCGACGCATAGAACGCGTCCATGTCGACATGCAGGACCGTGCGCCGCACCTGCGTCATGACCGACTACCGCGAGGTGCCCGCGTCGATGTCCCACACGAAGAGCGTGCCGGGATCCGGCAGCTTTCCGGCCGCATCGGGCTTGAGATCACCCAGCGACGCGAGCTGGTCGATCAGCAGCTGCCACTTCTCGCGGCGCATGCCGCCGAGTCCGATGCGCTTCGTCTCGTCCGTCTCGATCAGCCGCCGCTGCTTCTCGGCGCCGAGATGCATGGCTTCGGCGCTCATTCCCGCATTCAGCCGCGCCATCGTCTCGTTGAACGGCTTCGGATCATCGAGGTACGCGCGCCAGCCGGCGGCGGTCGCGCGCACGAGGGCGTCGCACGCGGACTTGTTCGCCTCGTAGAAGTCGCGGCGCGTCACGAGAATGGCGTTGTACGGGTCGAAGCCGCTGTCGCCGATCATGAAGACACGCGTCTTCGTCCCCTTCAGTTCAAGCGTGACCGGCTCGGAGATGACGAAGCACTGCTGCGCGAGCGAAGGATCGCCCGCGAACTGCGCGAGGTTCGCCGAGTACGGGACGACCTTGAGGTTGCCGCCCGGAAACTCCTTCGACAGCCAGCGAAAGTCGGCGAGCCCCTGCTCGATCGACACCGTCGAGTCGCTCTTCCACAGTTCGGCGAGCGACTGATGGGGTGACGCCTCGTGGACCATCACACCCATCGGGTTGCCCTGGTAGACCGCGTACAGCGCCACGAGGTTTCCGCCCTGG
The DNA here is from genome assembly GCA_041161465.1 of Planctomycetota bacterium. Classification (GTDB taxonomy): domain Bacteria; phylum Planctomycetota; class Phycisphaerae; order Phycisphaerales; family SM1A02; genus QWPT01. Next base: position 17,270 of record JBEAUK010000044.1, read on the forward strand.
GCGTTCAGCTCGATCAGCTGCGGCGCGGACACGATCGCGAAGTCGACCTTGCCCGACGCGACGAGCTGCGGCGCCGGCACGCCCGGCCCCCCCTGGATCAGCTCCACATCGAGCCCATTCATCGGGTAGAGCGCCTTCTGCTGCGCGGCGTAGAAGCCGCCGAACTCAGGCTCGGCGACCCAGTTGAGCTGCACCTGCACCTTGCGCAGCTCGGTCGGCGCAGCGCCGCCTTGCGCGAGCTCATTTTGGATCGCCGTCGGCTTCTGGTCACCGCACCCGGCGAGGATTCCGGCGGCAAGTGCCGCGATCGGCAGGATGAACGAGGGCAGTCGGGCTGAAATCGAATGCATGCAGAGAGTGTAAGGTGCTCGGAAGCCCGATGCCCAGCGCCACCGACGCCCAGCATCTCGCCCTTCGGGGCGCATCGCGCAGCTTCGGCAGCGTGCGGGCGGTCGACCGCGTATCGCTTTCGTTCGCACGCGGCTCGTTCACGGCGCTTGTCGGTCCCTCGGGCTGTGGGAAGACCACCATCCTGCGCCTCCTCGGCGGGCTCGACGCCCCCGACGCGGGGTCGTGCGAACGCGAGACGGGCGGAGTCCTCTCGACAGGATTCCTCTTCCAGGAACCGCGGCTTCTCGCGTGGCGCACCGTCCGCGAGAATGTCGCGCTCCCGCTCGAACTCGCCGGAATCGCAGCGCCCGAGCGGCTCGCGCGCGCCGACGAGGCGCTGCGGCTCGTGCGCCTCGCGGACGCCGGCACGCGCTTCCCGCACCAGCTCTCGGGCGGCATGAAGATGCGCGCGTCGCTTGCACGCGCGATCATCGCGCGGCCGGCGCTCCTCCTTCTCGACGAACCGTTCGGCGCACTCGACGAAGTGACGCGGCACGAACTCGACATGGAGTTGCGCGCGCTCTGGGAACGCGAGCGCTTCACGGCGATCCTCGTCACCCACTCGCTGCCGGAAGCCGCGTTCCTCGCCGAGCGGATGATCGTGTTCTCGCCGCGGCCCGCGCAGGTGGTGGCGGAGATCGCGACGCCCGCTGGCGCCCGCGACGCCCGTTTCTGGACGGGCGACGCCCTCGGTGCGTGCGTGCGCGCAGGCAGCGAAGCGATGCTCCGCGCGATCGAGGAGGCTCGGCGATGAAGTCGCGCGCGCTCGCCGTCCTCGGCCCGCTCGTCGCGATCGCGCTCGCGATCCTCGCCTGGGCCGCCATCAAGTGGGCGCTCGACCTGAAGGACTTCGTCCTGCCGTCGCCGCTCGGCGTCGCGCTCGCATTCCTCGACGACCCCGCGCCGTTCCTGCGCGGCGCGCTGCAGTCCGCGGGCAGCGCACTGCTTGGATTCGCCATCGCAACCGTCGGCGGAGTCGTGCTCGGCAGCGCGATCTCGCTTTCGCGCGTCGTGGAGCGCAGCGTCTACCCGCTCACGCTCCTCTTCCAGATGGTGCCGCTCGTCGCGATCGCGCCGCTCCTCGTCCTCTGGTTCGGCTACGGCCGACCTGCGATCGTCGCGAGCGCGGCCATCGTCTCGATCTTCCCTGTGATCGCGAGCACCGTCGCAGGGCTTGGCGCTCGCGACCCGAATCTCGCCGAGCTCTTCCGCGTGCTCGGCGCCGGACGACTCGCGACCTGGTGGAAGCTTGCGCTGCCCTCGGCCGTCCCATCGATCGTGACCGGTCTCAAGATCGCAGCCGGCCTCGCGACCATCGGCACCATCTGCGGCGAATTCCTCGCCGGCACGGCAGGCGAGAACGCACCGCTCGGCGTGATGATCACGACGGCGCTGCGCAACTTCCAGACCGATCGCGTGTTCGTCAGCGTCCTGCTTGCGGCCGCGGTCGGCTTTGCCGTGTTCGGCACGGTCAGCCTCGTGAGCAGGCTGCTCCTGGCGCGCTGGATGCGCTGACCGCAGCACCCTGTGCCGCCCTACACTGCGGTCTTCCTGCGATCGCCTCGAGGCTGCCCCGTGCTTGAACACGCCGTCTTCTCCCCTCTCGACTACTGGCCTGTCCTTGCAGGCTTCATCGTCGCGGTCATCCTGCTCCTGACGCTCGACCTCTTCGTCATCGAACGCCTCGCTGGCGATGGATCGACCCCGGAGTCGGAGCGCAAGCGGTTCCTCGTGTCGCTCGGCTGGACGGGACTCTGCGTCGCCGCAGCGGTCGGCGCGGCCTTCGGCTTCCAGGCCTTCGCGGCGCACGAGCTTGCGGCGAATCCGACCCTGCTCGAGGGCACGCGCTACGCGACGCTCAGCCCCGCCGAGGCCCCGAAGACATTCCTTCTCGAGTTCCTGACCGGCTATCTCGTCGAGATCTCGCTCTCCGTCGACAACCTCTTCGTCTTCCTCGTCATCTTCCGCTACTTCGCGCTCGACCACGCGAAGCAACACCGCGTGCTCTTCTGGGGCATCGTCGGCGCGATCGTCTTCCGCGCGCTCTTCATCGGGGTCGGAAGCGTGCTTGTCCAGTTCCACTGGGTGTTGCTCGCGATGGGGATCTTCCTCATCTTCACCGGCATCAAGTTGGTGACCAGCGAGGACAAGCAGCTCGAGCCTGCGAGGAACCCGTTCATCCGCATGCTGGCCCGGCTGATGCCCGTGGCGCCCCGCTTCGACGGCACGCGCTTCTTCACGGTCGAGAACGGAAAGCGCGCGGCCACGCCGCTCCTGGTCACGCTGATCGTCGTCGAGACCACCGACATCGCCTTCGCGGTCGACTCGGTGCCCGCGGTGCTCGCGATCTCGCAGGAGCCGATCATCGCGTTCGCGTCGAACATCTGCGCGATCCTCGGCCTGCGCGCCATGTTCTTCGTCGTCGCCGAGGCCATGCAGAAGTTCCACCTGCTGAAGTACGGGCTCGGCCTCGTCCTCGTGTGGGTCGGGCTCAAGATGACCGCGCTTCCGTACCTCTTCAAGGACCCCGTGTCGAACCCGAGCGGCCATGTGCCGATTCCGCTTTCGCTCGGCGTCATCGTGACGCTGATCGCGGGAACGATGGCGCTTTCCCTCATCATCCCTGCCAAGTCAGACGAGCAAGAGACCGCGCCCCATGCCTGAAGGCTTCAATCTCATCGACTTCATCCTGCATGTCGACGATCACCTCGCCGAACTGCTGCGTGACTACGGCACGGCGTTCTACTGGATTCTCTTCGTCATCGTGTTCGTCGAGACGGGCGTCGTGGTCATGCCGTTCCTGCCGGGCGATTCGCTGCTCTTCGCGGCAGGCGCGCTGGCGGTGCAGGCCGAACTGAGCGTCCCGCTCATCATGGCGATGCTCTTCATCGCGGCCGTGCTCGGCGACACCGTGAACTACCACATCGGGAAGTTCCTCGGCCCTCCTGCCTTCAGCGGGAAATACCGCTTCCTGAAGCAGGCGCATCTCGTCAAGACGCAGAAGTTCTTCGACAAGCACGGCGGCAAGGCGATCGTCTACGCGCGCTTCGTTCCGATCGTGCGCACCTTCGCGCCGTTCGTGGCCGGCGTCGGAACCATGAGCTACGGGCGCTTCCTGTGGTTCAATGTGTTCGGCGCGTTCATCTGGGTGGTCGGGTTCGTCGGCGCAGGCGCGCTCTTCGGGAATCTCCCGTTCATCAAGGACAACTTCTCGAAGGTGATCCTCGCGATCATCGTCGTGAGCGTGCTGCCGATCTTCATCGAGTGGTGGAAGGCCAGGCGCGAGGCCAAGCGCGAGGCGCGGGAGGCCGCAGCCGGGACCGCAGCCAGGAACGACGCGCAAAGCGCCGCATCGAAGGAGTGACCCGTGTTCCGCTTCGCGATCAAGATGCTCTTTGGCGACAGCGCGAAGTTCTACGGGATCCTGCTCGGTCTCGGCTTCGCGTCGCTCCTGATCGCGCAGCAGGCCTCGATCTTCGTCGGGCTCATGAGCCGCACCTTCGCCTTCATCGGCGAGGTGGGGCATGTCGACCTCTGGGTGTTCGATCCGACGCAGTCGTATGTCGATGAGCCGAAGCCGCTCCGCGCCACGGCGCTTGAGCGCGTGCGCGGCGTGACCGGCGTCGACTGGGCGGCGCCGCTCTACAAGGGACTGCTCGTCGCGACGCTGCCTGACGGCTCACGCAAGGTGTGCGATGTGGTGGGCATCGACGACGACACGCTTGCCGGCGGACCGGCGGAGATCGTCGCCGGTTCGCTCGCGGACCTGCGCCTTCCCGACGCGGTCATGGTCGAGGTGGGCTCGAGCCAGCAGCAACTGCTGTTTCCCGCCCAACTTGCGCCGGGCGCGGTGCCGGCGCCCGGTCAGGTGTTCGACCCGAAGGGTCCGAAGCGCTCGGTGGAGATCGGCGACATCATCGAGCTCAACGAGCGGCGCGCGCGCGTCGTCGGCCTCGTGAAGTGCGCGGAGACCTTCGTCGCTGCGCCCACCGTCTACACGACCTACTCGCGCGCGATCACCTACGCGCCGCCATCGCGCCGCGTGATGAGCGCGGTGCTCGTGAAGGCATCGCCTGAAGTCGACCCGATGGCGCTCGCCCAGCGCATCAAGGACGAGACAGGGCTCGAGGCGCTGCAGCCGCACGACTACTCGATGCGCACCCTCGGCTACTGGATGCGCGAGACGGGCATCCCGATCAACTTCGGCATTGCGATCGCGCTCGGCTTCTTCGTGGGCGTCGCGATCGCCGGGCAGATGTTCTACAACTTCACGCTCGACAACCTGCGCTACTTCGGCGCGTTCAAGGCGATGGGCGCGTCGACCTGGCGGCTGCTCGGCATGGTGGCGCTGCAGGCGCTGGTCGCGGGCGTGCTTGGGCTCGGGCTTGGGCTCGGCGCCGTGAGCGCGTTCGGCCTCAACGCGGCAGGCGGCAAGCTTGCGTTCAAGATGCTCTGGCAGATTCCGCTCATCGCGGCGGGCGCCGTGCTCGTCATCTGCGTGCTTGCGAGCATGATCTCGATGTGGAAGGTCGTGCGGCTCGACCCCGCCGATGTGTTCAAGGGCCCCTGAGGAACCGCATCGCCGATGCCGACCGCCGCACCCATCCCCACCGCTTCGCCCGCAGGCACCGCGATCCGCCTGCGCGGTGTCGCCAAGACCTTCGGCAAGGGCGAGAACGCGGTGCCGGCGCTGCGCGGCGTCGACCTCGACATCCCTGCGGGCGAACTCACGCTGCTCGTCGGGCCCTCGGGCTGCGGCAAGACCACGCTCATCTCGATCCTCGCGGGCCTGCTCTCCCGCGACAGCGGCGAGCTCGCCGTGTTCGGGCGCGATCTCGGCGAGTTGCGGCGCGACGCCCTCGCGGCCTGGCGACGCGACAACGTCGGATTCATCTTCCAGCAGTTCAACCTCGTGCCGCAGCTGTCGGTCGCCGAGAATGTGTCGGTTCCGCTTGTCCTCAAGGGCGAGTCGGTGGGCGCCGCCGTGCGCAAGGCGCATGAACTCCTCGCCACGCTCGGCCTCGAGGGCCGCGGCAAGAGCGCGCCCCTGAAGCTTTCAGGCGGGCAGCAACAGCGCGTGGCGATCGCGCGCGCGCTCATCCACGACCCGCGGCTCCTGGTCTGCGACGAACCGACGAGCGCGCTCGACGCCGAACTCGGCCGCCGCGTCATGACGCTCATCCGCGACCGCTCGCGTCGCCCCGACCGCGCCGTCGTGGTCGTGACGCACGATGACCGCATCTTCCATCTCGCTGACTCGATCGCACACATGAACGACGGCGTCGTCGATCGGATCTCGCGCGGCGAGCACGACTCGCAGCCGCACCAGAGCCTCTGAGCACAGCAACCGGATCCCAACATGAAGCTCCGACTCATCGCACTTCCCATCCTTGCCGCGGGCGGCTTCGCGCTCACCGCCGTAGCCGTCGCACGCTTCAACACGGCGCCAAGGACGGGGCCAGAACCCGTGGCGCCGCCGTCGATTCCGTTCCCGGATCGCGTGGCGGGCGTCGGGATCATCGAGCCTTCAAGCGAGACGATTCAGATCGGCGCGCAGGTTGGCGGCGTGGTGACGAAGGTGTTCATCGCGGAAGGCGCGCGGGTCGATGCTGGCGCACCGCTCGTCGAGATCGATCCCCGAGATGCGGAGGCGCGCCTCGCGACCGCGCGCGCGACCGTCGAGGCGGTGCGCGCGCAGGCGGCGGCGGCGGCGGCGCGTGCCGACGCGGCGAAGGCGCGCGTCGCGGAGCTGAAGGCGAAGCCACGCACCGAGGATCTTGCCGAGGCCGAGGCCGTGGTCGAGGCGCGGCGTGCATCGCTCGCGGATGCCCGGGGCCGGCTCGACCGGCTGATCCGCGTCACGGAGCGTGGCACCGCGGCAAATGAGCAGCCCACGCTTGAGGCGGCCGTCGGCGTCGCCGAGGCCCAACTCGCGGAGGCGCAGGCGAAGTTGGTTCGCGTGAAGGCCGGGGCGTATCCAGAGGAGATCGCGGTCGCGCAGGGCGACGCGACCGCGGCCGGGGCCGATGCGACGGCTGCGCAGGCGCAGCTTGTCGTCGCGGAGAGCCAGATGCGTGAAGCGGAGGTTGCGCGCGAGATCCTCATCGTGCGCGCGCCGATCGCGGGCACGGTGCTCAAGCTCGATGCGCATGTCGGTGAGTACAAGGCGGCGGGCCCGAACGCGACTGCGCTCCTTCGGCTTGGCGACATCTCGACCCTGCATGTGCGCACCGACATCGATGAGCTCGACAGCTGGCGCTTCGACCGTGCAGGAAAGGCGGTCGCGACCATCCGCGGCGGCAGCCGGATGCAGGTCCCGCTGCGCTTCGTGCGCATCGTTCCCGATGTCCAGCCGAAGAAGACGCTCACGGGCGAGAACGCCGAACGCATCGACACCCGCGTGATGCAGGTGATCTATGCCGTCGAGAATCCGCCCGCGTTCCTGCAGCCCGGCATGCTCGTCGATGTCGCCGTCGCTGCGAAGCCCGCAGTCACCAGCCAGCCCTGACACGGAAGGATCCTGCCATGACCCTGATCGCCGTCGCCGTAGCGTTGTGCATGCAACAGACCTCGCCCGCAGGCACGCCGACCGCAACGCCTCCGACCAAGGCCACCGCGTCCAAGGCAACCGCAACACCTCCGTCGGCGCCCGCACTCGAGGCCAAGTGGCCGCGCAGGGACAGCGAGGCAGGCGAGGACATCGCGGGGGTCGTCAAGAAGGGCACGCCGATCTACAAGTGGTCGGAGGGGCACAATTTCACCGAAGGACCTGCATGCGCAGCCGATGGGACCGTGTACTTCGTCGACATTCCAGCGAACGAGATCCTTCGGATCGATCCGATGGGCGCAAAGTCGATCACGACGAAGTCGAATGCCACCTTCGGACTCTACCTTGCGAAGGACGGCACGCTCTACGGCGCGCAGGCAAGTCCCGGGGCAATCACAAAGGTCGATCCTGCGACGGGCGCGATCACGGTGGTCTGCGACAAGCGCGCGCAGCCACATGAGAACACCGGCACCGCGCTTGGGCGCCTGAACGACCTCGTGGTCGACGACGACGGCGGCATCTGGTTCACGGCGCCCGTGCTCGGTCGCCGCCGCGAGGGCGCGCCGCCGGACGCGGTGTACTTCGTCGGCAAGGGTGCGAGCGAGGCGGTCGAGGTCATCTCCGATTCGAAGCTGCGCGGCCCGAACGGCATCAATCTCTCGCCCGACGGCAAGACGCTCTATGTCGTGCCCTACCTCTCGCTCACGATCATGGCGTATCCGATCGAAGGCCCGGGCAAGCTGGGCGCGGGGCGCGAGTTCTACAAGATCCCGCCCGGTACGCGCGAGACGATCGGCGGCGACGGCCTCGCCGTCGACCACAAGGGCAACCTGTATGTCGCGGTGCCGCCGCGCGCGGCGATCTTCGTGATCTCGCCCGAGGGCAAGGCGCTCGGCCAGATCCGCTTCCCGGAGCGCACCTCGAACTGCACACTCGGCGGCAAGGACGGCAAGACGCTGTTCGTGACGGCGACGAGCGGGGTGTACGCAATCGATATCGAAAACAAGCGCGCGCGTTGAGGCGCCCCTTTTCGCGCCCGACTGGTGCACGGCACGTGCCGCCCAGTGCCAGGCACTGCATGGCACGTGCCTGGCACCTGCCTGGCACCTGCCTGGCATCTGGATCGAGCGAGCACCGCTCCCCCTCCCACGGCTGCTTAGTCCTGCACGGCACGTGCCGCGCAGTGCCTGGCACTGCATGGCACGTGCCGTGCACCTACGCCAATAGCCCCCGCACGATCTTCGCGTCGCCTTGGACGCCGGTCAGCCGGTGGTTGAGCCCAGCGTGCATGTACCCGAGCCGCAGATGGTCGAGCCCGAGGAGGTGCAGCACCGTCGCCTGGAAGTCCTTCACCCGCACGGGGTCGCGCGCGATGCGATAGCCGAGTTCGTCGGTCTCGCCGTACACGGTGCCCGCCTTCACCCCGCCGCCTGCCATCCACATCGTGAACGCGTGCGGGTGATGGTCGCGACCGAGGAAGTTCTTGTTGCCGTCGCGGAACTCCGCGACCGGCGTGCGGCCGAACTCGCCGCCCCAGATCACGAGCGTCTCGTCGAGCAGCCCGCGTCGCCGCAGGTCGCGGATGAGCGCCGCGACCGGTTGGTCCATCTCGCGGCACTTCCTCGGAAGCTGCGTGAGCAGATCGTCGTTCGGCCCGGTGCCATGCCCGTCCCAGCCCCAGTCGTAGAGCTGCACGAACCGGACGCCGCGCTCGACGAGCCGACGCGCAAGCAGGCACGAGTTCGCGAGGCTCGGCGTCCCAGCCTGCGCGCCGTACTCCTCAAGGGTCGCCTTGCTCTCGCGCGCGAGGTCCATCGCCTCCGGCACCGCCATCTGCATGCGGTACGCAAGCTCGTACTGCGCGATGCGCGACTCTGTCTCGCGGTCGCCGTGCCGCGCGAATCCCGCGCGCCCGAGGTCCGCGATCGCGTCGATCGTCGCGCGGCGCGTCTCGCGCAGCATGCCGTCGGGATCCTTCACATAGAGGACCGGGTCGCCCGACGCGCGGCACTGGACGCCCTGGTAGACGCTCGGCAGGAACCCGCTGCCCCACACGCTCTTGCCGGCATCGGGCGTCTTGTCGCCCGACACAAGCACGACAAACGCCGGCAGGTCGCGCGTCTCGCTGCCAAGTCCGTAGCCGACCCATGACCCGAAGCTCGCCGCGCCGAAGCGCGACTCGCCCGTGTGCAGCAGCAACTGCGCGGGCGCGTGGTTGAACTGGTCGGTCGTCATCGTGTTGATGACGCACACCTCGTCCTCGATCGTGCGGAAGTGCGGCAGAAGTTCGCTCGTCCAGAGGCCAGCCTTGCCCGCGCGCGAGAAGGCGTGCTGCGGCGCAAGCAGCGTCGGATGACCCTTGATGAACGCGAACTTCTCGCCCTTCAGGTACTCGTCAGGGCACGGCGTGCCGTTGAACTTCGCGAGCGCGGGCTTGTAGTCGAGAAGTTCGAGCTGGCTCGGCGAACCCGCGAGGTGGATGTAGATCACGCTCTTCGCGCGCGCCGCGAAATGCGGCGCGCGTGGCGCGAGCGGATTCGCGGCATCGACGCCACCGTCCGCCGCCCGCGCCTCGCGCGCGAGCAGGTCCGACAGCGCGATCCCGCCGAGGCTGAACGCGGCGGCGCCTCCCGCCAGGCTCCCGAGGAAGGTCCGGCGCGTCTGGGCGGAGAGGCTGTGCGTGGGGTCGATCGGCTGCATGAAAAACTCAGGACTTCGTCAGGAACTCGTCAAGGTTCAGGATCACATTCGCGGCCGCGACCAGCGCTGCATCGCGCGCGAGGTCGGTCGACCCCTCGGCCGCGCGCCCGGCGAGCGTGCGCGCCACATCGTCGCGCCCTGCGTACCGCGCGCGCTCCGACGCGACCATCGTCACGAGCCGCGCCACATCGCCGTCATGCGCCGCGCGCCCGAGCGCGCGCTCGAGCATCGCCCGGACGGCAACGGCATCGTCCGAGTGCATGCGCACCGAGACGGCGAGTGCCTGCGCAGCCTCGAGGTAGACGGGATCGTTCAGCATCACGAGCGCCGCGAGCGGCGTGTTCGTGCGCACGCGCCGCACCGTGCAGGTCTCGCGGCTCGTCGCGTCGAACGCGATGAACGACGGATACGGCGAACTTCGCCTGAGGAAGGTGTAGATCGCGCGGCGATAGCGGTCCTCGCCTTCGCTCGTCTTCCACGCATCGCCCGAGTAGACGACCTGCCACACGCCATCGGGCTGCGGCGGCATCACCGGCGGCCCGCCCATCTTGCGCGACAGCAACCCGCTCACCGCGAGCGCCGTGTCGCGGATCTGCTCGGCCTCGAGCCGCACGCGCGGTGCGCGCGACCACAGCCGGTTGTCTGGATCGCGCGCCAGCGCCTCCGCCGACGCCACCGACGACTGCCGGTAGGTGGCGCTCAGCACGATCTCGCGCAAGAGCGCCTTCGTCGAGAACCCACGCGCGACAAGCACGCCCGCGAGATGATCGAGCAGCGCCTGGTCGCTCGCGCCCGAGCCCATCACGCCGAAGTCCTCGCTCGTCTCGACGATGCCGCGGCCGAACAGGAGCTCCCACGCGCGGTTCGCCGCCACGCGCGCAAACAGCGGGTTGTCGGCGCCCGCGACCCACCGCGCCATGCCGAGGCGGTCGGCGGGCTGCACATCCCCGCGCACCGCACCGAGCGCGGCCGGCACCGCAGGCGACACTTCCTCCTGCGGGCTGGTGAGCGACCCGCGCGCAAGCAGGTGCGTCTTGCGCCGTGATTCCGCGGCGAGCTCGCGCAGGATCGGCGCGCTCGTCTTCACGCCCGCGCGCTCGACCTCGAGCCGCGGGTGGTCGTCGTCGCGGTCCGCATCCTCGGTCTGGTTGAGGTACGCAAGAAAGCTGAAGTACTCGCGGTGCGAGAACGGATCGTACGGATGGCCGTGGCACTGCACGCACTGGAAGGTCACGCCAAGGAACGACTGCCAGGTCGTCGACACGCGGTCGAAGACGGCGGCCATGCGGAACTCCTCGTTGTCGGTGCCGCCCTCCGTGTTCGTCAGCGTGTTGCGATGAAACGCGGTCGCGAGGCGGTCGGCGTCGGTCGAGCCCTCGATCATGTCGCCCGCGAGCATGCGCACCGCGAACTGGTCGTACGGCATGTCTGCGTTCAACGCCTCGATCACCCAGTCGCGCCACGCCCAGATGTCGCGGCGGTTGTCCTTCTCGTAGCCCTGCGTGTCGGCGTAGCGGCCGAGGTCCATCCACACGCGCGCGAACCGTTCGCCGTATGCAGGGCTCGCCAGCAGCGCGTCGACGAACCGCTCGTAGGCGTCTGGCCGCGCGTCCGACAGGAATGCCTCGCGCAGCGCGGCGTCGGGCGGAATGCCGGTCAGGTCGAGCGCCACCCGCCGCGCGAGCGTCGCGCGGTCCGCCTCGGGCGCAGGCGCAAGCCCGGCCGCCTCGAGCCGCGCAAGCACGAAGCGATCGAGCGGCCGCGCGATCCACGCCGCGCGATCCACCGCCGGTGCCGCAGGCTCGCTGCGCGGCAAGAACGACCAGTGCGTGCCCCACGCGGCGCCGTCCTGGATCCACCGCTCGATCACGCGCACTTCCGCAGGCGAGAGCGGCGTGCCCTCGGGAGGCATGCGACGGTTGGCATCGTCGGTCGCGATGCGCGCAAGCAGCTCGCTCGCATCGGAGTCCCCTGCCACCACCGCCGTTCGCCCGCTCTTGAGCGGCGTCGTCACGCGCGCATGATCGGCGAGATTCAGGCCCGCCATCTCCCGCACGCCGCCATGGCAGCGGAAGCAGTTCGACGCGAGGATCGGCAGGACTTCGCGGGCGAAGTCGACGGGGCGATCCTCGGCTCCGGCTCCCGCTCCGCCGCCGCCGCCCGCACCGACGCCGCGCGTCGGCGCCGTCGCCTCATGGCGCGCGTGCATCCCCGCGCTCGCGAGCAACGCAAGCGCCGTGGCGCCGAGCATGACTGCGGCGGATCGCATGCGATGCAGGATACGGCCACGCCACCGCAGATTGAAGCCTCCGACATGCGGTGCAAAAAGAAACGACCCCGCTTTCGCGGGGCCGAGTGGGTTTCCTGCGGATGCTCGGGCTCGATCAATCCATCACGACGACCGCATCGAGCGCAGCATCGGTGCGGTCCTTGAGGTCCGCGAGGTGCGCGCGCGTGTACGGATCGATGTTGCCGCCGCCGGCCTTGGCCAGCGTCGCATCGAGCTTCGTCTTGAGATCCCGCAGCTCCTGCGCCGACAGCTGACGCGCGACGCGCGGCAGTCCGGCCTTGCCGGTCGCGACCGCGATGAGGCGGTCGGTGTAGTCGGCCTGCAGGTTGCGGCGGAACGCGGTGATCATCGGCTTTCGCGGATCCGACGAGCCGAGGTTCGACGGCGAGACCTCCTGATAGATCTCGGCCGACAGCGACTTCATCAGCTCAGGCAGCGTGAACGCATCCTGGTCGGCGGGCACGCGCTTCTCGTTGTCGTAGACGCGGCTGAGCGTCGTCGGATTGAGGAGCATCGTGAGGGCCATCGCCTGGGTGCCGGCGATCTGGTCGTTGATCGGCCAGGTGCTCTCGGTCATGAATCCACGCGGATTGTCCATCCACTTCTCGACCGTCATCTTGTTGACGAGCTCGGGCGTGAGGCCGAACGCCTCGTCGCGGAACGCGGTCTCGATGATGAACTTGAGCGCGGCGCGCTGCTTCTCGACCTCGACCGGCACGAGCGGATCGCCCGTGTTCGGATCGCCCTTCTTCGCGCGGCTCACATAGGTGCCGCCGACCCACGGGGCCATCATGTCGATGGTGCGGCGCTGCTTGCCAAGGGTCTTCACATAGCCCTTGCGCGCGCGCTCCCAGCTGTCGCCGTTCTTCACGTACTTCTCGAGGATCGCCGAGCGGAGCATCTTCACGAGCTCCATCTCGCTCTTCGCGTAGTCGAGCGGATCCTTCGAGAAGTCGTAGCGCCGCGCGAGCGGATCGGGTCCGCCGGTGTCCTCGTCGGTGAGGTAGACATGGGCGGGGTCGCCGCAGCGAGCCGCGACCTTCGCCGGATCGTCGAAGGTGTAGCCGTACTCGATCGCCCACATGTCGTAGGGGCCGATGCCGACCATCGTGTAGTCGCCCTGGATGTTGTCCTTGTCGATGTTGAAGTTCGTCGACATGTAGTCCATCACAGAGCCAGCGAGCGGCTTGCCCTTCACCTTCGCGGAGTTGATCTCGTCGAGGGTGTAGATGCTCGACGCCTTGAAGTTGTGACGGAGGCCGAGCGTGTGGCCGACCTCGTGCGCCACGAGGTGCGCAAGCTGCGGGCCCGCGAACGACTCGGGCACGCCGTCGAGCGTCTCGCCCTTCGGGGCGTTCGGATCGGCGGTCTGCTCGTCGAGCGAGAGCACATCGAACACCATGCTGGCCATCGCCATGTTGTTGGCGATCCCGCGTGCCGCAAAGCACATCGAGCCGCACTTCGAGTGGTCATGCGACTCGCCGCCGGCAACCTTGTACCACTCGGAGATCGCGCGCAGCTCGGGGCTCGCGGCGATCGCCGGGTCCTTGCGGCTGTCGGCCGGATCGGCGTCGCCCGCCGCGGCGCGCTTCTCGCGCTCGGCGATCGCGTTCTGGCGCTCGCTTGCGGGGAGAAGCTGGATGCGCGGATCCCACTGCGGGTGCGACTCGAGCCACACGAGCGTCTCTGGCGTCAGGCTGGTGGCGACCTCGATCGGACGGTCGTCGTACCAGCTGTAGAACGCGCGGATCCAGCCGTCGGTGAGCACGATGTCGGCGTCGAGGATCTCGCCCGTGATCGGGTGCGCGCGGCTCGGGCCGATGGCCGTCGCCACATCGTTGTTCAGCCAGCGCACGAAGTTGAAGCGCACATCTTCCGGATCCTTCTCCATGTGCGCGCCGGTCACCTCGTCCTGCTGGTAGACCTCGATCGCGTTGTCGATGCCGATCTTGCGGAAGGCCTCGTTCCACTGCAGGATGCCCTCGCGCACATAGCGGCGGTAGCGCACCGGGACCGTGTACTCGACATAGAAGATGATCGGTTCCTTCGGCGGCGAGAGCGACAGCTTCGGATCGCGCTTCTCGAGGTTCCAGCGGTTGATGTAGCGGGTCGCGTTGGTCTCGGTGCCGTAGAGGCCGAGGTCGCGGTAGCCGGTGAGGAAGTAGCCGACGCGGTCATCGGCGACACGCGGCTTGTAGCCCGTGTTGTCCGGCAGCATCGAGATCGAGTAGTGCACGATCTTGAACTTGCCCGAGGGGTCGGGTGCCTCGATCGCGATCTCGAGGTTCTGCGGGAAGCTCTTCGCCTTCGCGATCTTGGCAAGACGCGAGTTCAGCGGCAAGCCGACGAGCTGCGCCGACTGGCCGACGAGCATGCCGTCGAGGTCGATCACCGGCTGGCCGTTCGGCCCCATCGCCACGATCGGCACCTCGAGGAGCACATTGTCGGTGAAGATCTTCTGCACCGAGTCCTTCGAGGACTGCTCGCCGGTCGAGCGCACATCGAGCTGCGGCTGGATGAGCGCGAGGCGGTTGCCGTACTGGCGCCAGAACACATACTTCTCGGGACCCTGCAGGCCGGCGAAGATCTCACCGCCCGATGGGGTTGCGGCGATGAGGAACTTCATCTTGTCCCAGCCGCGCGGGAGTTCCGCGAGCATCTGCTCGTCCTTGCGGTTGACGAACAGCGTGAACAAGGAGTTGCCGTCGGAGCTGGAGACGACGCGCTCAAAGTTCTTGGCGACATCGGCGAACGGCGGAAGCTCCTGCTGGGCAGAGGCTACGGCCGTCGCAAGGCATGGGAGAAGCGCGACGCAGATACGAGAAAGCGATGCCATCGGTGGTTTCGACTCCGATTGAGTTCTGCCCGCACGCGCGGGGCTTGAGGTGGACACTGTACGCCAGACTCCCCTCGAGGTTGGCGCACCTCGCCGGGAACGGTGGTACAGCGCCCCCGTTCCGGGGTTCGGGCTCGGCGGCCTCCCGCGGCCAAATCGGACAAAAAGACGGACGGCCGCGCGGGTTGCGCGGCCGTCCGATGGTTCACGAAGTCACGAGGCGCTTAGACGCAGGGACCCCACGCGCCGAGGAGCGCCGCGAGGTCGGCGGCGTCGGTGAGACCGTCGCCGTCGATGTCGCCTGCAGCCGTACCCCACGCGCCGAGGACGGCCGCGAGGTCGGACGCGTCGACGTTGCCGCTGTTGTCGAGATCCGCCGGGCACGCCGGGCCGGAGCTCGCCGAGACAACGAAGAACTGGTCGCCGGGGACATTGGCGAAGTTCACCGAGCGCGGCTCGGCGAGGTTCTCGCCGCCACCGAGCGGGCCGAGGACCTGGTTCGACAGGTAGTCGTGGCCGCCGCCGTTGATGAACGCGCAGATTCGGAGGTCGCCCGAGGTGTAGCCCGGGATGGCCGCGAGCGGAACCTTGACCTCGACGCCCGTGGTGACGGGGGTCGGAGCCTCGATGCCGGTTCCGCCACCAACGCCACCAACATTCGAGTTGTCGAGACCGAATCCGAAGCCGGACTTGAAGGTCACGGAGCCAGCGAGGCCCGCGCCGCCGCTACCGAGGTAGCCACCCGTGCCGCCACCCTTGGTGAGCAGCTGAGCCTGGTTCATGTAGACCGCGAAGGGGTTGCCACCGCAGGTGAGGCTCACCCAGAGATCGGGCGCGAAACCCTTGTCGAAGGTGAGGCCGTTGCCCGAGCCGTCGTCGCCCATGCGGTTGAGGCCGTTGAAGTCGACATCGGGGTTGTTGCCGCGGAGGCGGTTCTGGCCGCCATCGACGCCGTCGATGAAGATCTCAAGCTTGTTGAAGTTCGACTCGAGGTTGCCCGCGAGCACGAGGAACAGGAAGCCGTCCTCGACCTTGGCGTAGGCGCAGGCGAGCTCGCTGCCGAGGGCGACATCGATCGTGCCCTGCGTCGCGTTGCCGAAGCCGGTCTGCGTGTTCTGGATCGCAACGGGCTTGCCGTACGCCGCATCAGCGGTACCGTCGAGGATGACGGACTGGGCGTTGGCGGCGGTGGCGACGCCGAGCGTCGCGATCAGCGAAAGGGTGGTGCGCATCTTTCTGGACTCTCTTTCTAAGGGAAGCAGATTGGTTCGTGAACCTATCGAGTTGAACTGTCACGGATGAGGCTGATTCGTCCGAACGCGCCGTTGGTTCGCCAAGACGATGCCTTGCCGCGCGAGATGACGGGCCGCGGCGACCCGAGAAATCACGCCGCAAATCTAGCCCAAGACTCCGAGATTCCGAAGCCGCTTGTACGGATCTTGTGCTTTGTGCGGATTCTGGACGCGAGTTACAGGGCGTGAGTACCGCACCCGCACACGGTTTGCCGTCGGACCGAGCTTCAGGTGCCCCACGCCGCGAGGATCGCGCCCAGGTCGGCCGCGTTGACGACGCCGTCGTCGTTGAGATCGGCGACGACATTGCCCGAGCCCCACGCGCCGAGCACGATCGCAAGATCGGACCCGTTGATCTGGCCATCGCCGTTCACATCGGCTGGATTGGGCGGCGGCGGCGCCACGCCTTGCGAGAACACAACGGCCGAGTACGGACCGATGTTGACGAGCGCGGACGCCGGCAATCCGTCCCACGGCACGCTCGTGGTCGCGCTGGTGTCGAAGGTGCCCCAGTTCGCGAACGACGAGTCGTAGCCGTTCCAGTCGCTGTTGAATCGAACACGCCAGAGACCGGCGCGCGGCATGCCGATGCGATAGTTGTTGATTCCGTTCTGCGAGAAGTTCATCACGACGATCACATCGTCGAGGTCGCCGCCGTTCTGCCAGCGGTGGAACGCGACCACCTTCGCGCCATTGTTCACATGGTGGAAGTTGAGGTTCGAGCCCTCGAGGCCTCCCGACACGCCATCGAGATTGCGGCGCAGGCGGATGAGGTCGCGGTACATCGAGCGAATGCCTGCATTTGCGGTCGCCTTGTTCCAGTCGAGCGCATCGGTGTCGCTGAACCAGCCGTCCTCGAGGAATTCCTGGCCCTGGAAGATCATCGGGACGCCGGGCGTGGTGAAGACCAGCGCGGCGCCGAGCGTGGAGCGCTTCTTCGAGAACCAACTGTTGGCGTTGCCGGGCCAGATCGCCTCCGGCACGCGGGTGCGGCCGTTGGCGACCTCGTCGTGGCTTTCGGTGTAGACGATGCGCCGCGTGTGCGAGCCCGACGCCGTGCTCGTAACCGCGTCGCGGATCGCCCACATGTTGCGATCCGTGTCGTTGGCGGTCTCGAGCACGCCGCGGACGGGATGCACGAAACCAGGGTCCCACTGCGAGTCGAAGCCGGCGCCGCCCTCGCCCGTCGTGCGCGTGATCCAGTTGTTGGAGTCCATGTCCTCGGCGACCATGATCTTCCACGGGCTCAGCGCATTCACCTCGTTGTTGAGCCACTGAAGCAGCGACCAACCCTCGGGAATCTCCGGACCCGTGAAGTCGACGAGACGGATGAACTTCGTGCCGTCGATGCGATGACCGTCGAGGCGGAACTCATCGAGCCACCACATCATGTTGTCGCGGATGTAGCTGCGCACCTCGCCGCGACCGAAGTCGGGGCGCGGGCCCCACGGCGTAGTCGAACGGAAGTCCTGATAGAAGAAGATGCCGCCGCCATTGTTCTGGCTCCAGCCGTCGTACTGCCACAGGTCGAGGTCGTTCGGGCCGAAGTGGTTGTAGACCATGTCGCCGAGCACGGCGATGCCGCGCGCGTGCGCCGCATCGACGAAGGCCTTCAGGTCGTCGGGCGAGCCGTAGGAACTCTCGAAGGCATAGGGATGCGCCGGGTTGTAGCCCCACGAGATGTTGCCGGGGAACTCGGCGAATGGCATCAGCGCGATGCAGTTCACGCCGAGGTCCTTCAGGTAGTCGAGCTTCTCACGCGCCTTGGTGATCGGCGCCGGCAGCGTCGGGTTCTGCCCGAAGGTGCCGATGTGCATCTCGTACATCACCATGTCGTTGAAGTTCGGCGTGCTGTAGCCGGTCGTCGTCCAGCTGTAGTTCGCCGGGTTGTAGATCACGGAGTTGCCGACCGAGTTCGTCAAGCGGCGCGCGCGCGCGTCGTTCTTCCAGACCGTGCCCGATGGGCCCGTGATCACGAACTTGTACTGCGAGTTCTGATAGGCGAACGGCACATCCGCGGACCAGAAGCCGTTGCCTTCGCTCACGAGCGGGTTGGCCGTCGCGCTCCAGCTGTTGAAGGTGCCCGCGACGCGAACGGCGGTTGCGTTCGGAGCCCACACGCGGAAGGTGGTGCCCGCGGGAAGTGGCGAGAAGTATGGAATGGCGCCGACGCCAGGGCGCGCCGACTGGGAGTACGAGGGCGCTGCGACAAACGCCGACAGCGTTGCCGCGCACAGCGCGGAAATCTTGGTGCAAGTTCTCATGGAGAAAGCCGTTCGGACTGGCAAGCTCGTCATGGCGGGACGAGTCTACCCCGCATTTCCGCGCGGTCGAGTGGGAAATCCGTCCATCAAGTCAGGATTCACGCGCGGATGCACTGATGCGTCCGCAAACGCTGCGTCCGCATCAGACCGCCGCACCGAGCGCGATCCCAATGCCCAGCGCGCCTCCCGCAAGGAGCAGCGCCGCACCGAACACAAGCAGGCACCCGCGCGCACCGGTCTTTCGGTAGCCGATGCCAGTGCCGGGAATCGAAGCATGCGTCGTCCGCCGACCGCGCGCGTCAACCCCCGTTCGGAAACCACGGCCGCCGACCGACCACCCAAGCCCACTCTTCGAGAGGTTGAGGCGGAACGGCCCGAGGCCGATCGAGCGACGGAAGTACCAGCCCATGAAGTCCCCCGTTGCGCGCGTTTACTTCGAGAGCGGGCGCACCCAGACATTGCGGAAGCGCAGCGGGTCGCCGTGGTCCTGCAGGCCGATCGGGAGCGCGGGCTCGTGCGCCGAGTACTTGGCCTTCGCCATGTGCGCGGTCGCGCCGAGGATCGTCGAGTTGTCCTGCACCAGCACGCCGTTGAACAGCACCGTCATCGAGCCCGGCTTCTCGAGCGAGCCGTCGGACTTGAAGACCGGCGCGTGGAAGATCACGTCGTAGGTGTTCCACTCGCCGTTGGGACGGCACGGGTTCACGAGCGGCGGATACTGGCCGTACATCGCGCCTGCCATGCCGTCGACATAGGTCTGGTTCGGGTTCGAGCCGAGGATCTGCAGCTCGTAGCGGTCCATGAAGAAGAGGCCGCTGTTGCAACCGCCCTGCCCCTTGCACTCGCGGTCGGCGGGGATCATCCACTCGATGTGGAACTGGCACGAACCGAAGCCTTCCTTGGTGCGGATGTTGCCGCTGCCCGGCTTCACCTCGAAGTAGCCATCCTTGACGAACCAGTCGGCGGTGCCGCCGTTGCCGGTCCACTTGTCGAGGTTCGTGCCGTCGAAGAGCACGATCGCATCGCTCGGCGCCTTGTTCGCCGGAGTCTCGACCATCGGGGGCTGCGGGCGCGACATGTCGTGCACGGCCCACTCCTTCTTTGCCGCGGGCTTGGCGTCCTGCGCGGGCGCCGCTGCGATGAGAAGCACCGCGGGAACGGCGACGAGGGCGGTGGCGGACAGCACGGGGCAGAGCGGGCAAGAGCGCATGCGGGTTCTCCGTTTGGATTGGGAAGAGCGCATGTTGTACCCGAGATCGCGGCGGAAGTCGCGCGTATCCTGCCTGCATGAACCCGGCCGACTTCAGCGAGCACCTCGTCGTCCGCATGCCGCACACCGACGCAGCGGGCGTGATCTTCTATCCGAAGGTCTTCGAGATCGAGCAGGAGTTGTTCGAGCGCTGGCTCGAGCTCGGCGGGTTCAGCCTGCGCGACATGCTGAGCGGGCGTCTCGCGCCGACGCCGATCGTGCGCTGCGAGGCCGATTACCGCCTCCCTGTCCGTGCGGGCGACAAGCTGACGGCGCAGCTGGCGGGCGTCGACATCGGGCGCAGCGGCTACACCTTCCAGTGGTCCTTCGCGCGCGGCAAGGAGCCCGCGATCAGCGCGCGCGTCAAGCGCGTGGCGATCGATCCGCGCGCCGGCGAGTCGATCGACCTGCCGGAGGCGTTCCGCCAGTGGCTGCTCGACACGCAGTCGCGCGTGGGTGCCATCGGCTGACGGGCACCACGCTCTTCGCGCGCCGCCTACGGCTCGTTGAACCGCTCGCCTGATGCGAGGCGCGCGGCAAGCGCAGCGCGGCTTGGCTTCATGCGCGCGGCTTCGTCCGCCGGCATCGCGTAGAACGCGTCGGGCACGAGGTGGCGCTCGAGCGTGTCGCCGAGGATCGGCGCCAACGCGCGCGGCGGCGACGACGCGAGATCGACGAACGCGACCGGCCGCATCCCCCACTTCGCGTGAGGCGCGCCAACGACGCAGGCGGCGCGCACGAACGGCAGTTCGCAGAGCGCCCGCTCGATTTGCTCAGGATGAATGTTCTTCCCGCCCGAGATGAACATCGCGTCGAGGCGACCGACGACATGGAGGCGGCCCGCCGCGTCGAGGAAACCGGCGTCGCGCGTCGCGAGCGGGCGGGCGAGCGGCACAAGCGAATCGCGGACGAACTCGCCGCGCGCGAGCATCGGGCCGTCGACAAGGATCTCCTCGCTCGCCGCGTCGATCGTGATCGACACGCCCGGAAGCGCCGCGCCCGCGAGCGTGGCGGGGTCGCCGTGCGCAAGCGCGCCGGTCGCGACCTGCGAGCAAGTCTCCGTCATTCCATAGGTCGCGAACAGCGGCACGCCGCGCGCGATCGCCGCGTCGCGCAGCCCCCGCGAGCTCGGTCCGCCGCCGAGCATCACGGCCTTGAGCGACGAGGGCACGGGCGCGCGATCCTCGAGAAGCCGCGCAAGCTGCGCGGCGACGAGCGACACATGCGTCGAGCCCTCGAGGTCGCGCCATGCGCGCGGCTGTGCGCCGAATCGCACCGCACCGCCGAGGAACCGCGCGCGCATCAGGATCATCACGCCGCCGACATGCGACGGCGCGAGCGACGCATGCCACACATCGCCTGCGCCGAAGGGGATGACCTGCGCGCCTGCCCGCGCGCTCGCCTCCATGGCCTCGAGCGAGAGATCGACGAGACGCGGCTCGCCGCTCGAACCGCTCGTCGGCAGCACGACGCCCGTCGCGGGCTCGCAGCGCACGGCGTCGAGCCGTGCGAGGATTCGTGCACGCGCGGCGGGCGGGAGCGACTTCGCAAGCGGCACGACGCGCGCCCCCTGCGCCCATGCACGCTCGAAAGCGCCGCGCGGATCAACGCCGGGCTCGACCTCGACGACGATGAATCCGCCACGCCCGCCCGTGGTCACGACCATGCCTCCACGAATGGCGCGGGAAGCGGATCGCACGCGAGGAAGCCGGCGACCGGAATCGCGGGCGCGCAGGAATCCTCGGCGAGAAGCGACGCGGTTCCGAGCCCGTGGGCGCAGCGGCCGTTCGGCAGCGACGCCGCGAGATGCGCGGCGAGGCGCAGCGCGTAGGAACTCTCGTACGCGGTCGAGAGCACCGCGTGCGCACCGCGCGCCTCGGCCTCGCGCGCGATCGCGCGTACGCGCGACAACGGGCCGAGCGCCGACAACCGCAGCACCCACGCCGCCACGCAGTCCTCGCGCGCGAGTTCATCGCGCAGCGCGTGCGCCGCAGGCGAATCGTCGACCACCGTCTCGTCGAGCGCGACCGCGATGCCGGTGCGCGCCGAAAGCGCCGCAAGCCGCGACGGATCCTTCAGCGGATCCTCGAGGTACTCGAAGCGCTCGGCATCGAATCCATGCACGCGCGCGACGCACTCCGCTTCCGTCAGCATGCGGTTGCCGTCGAGGCGCAGGCGCGCATCCGGCACAAGCTCGAGCACGCGGCCGATGAGCGCGCGATCGGCTTCCTCGCTGGCGCGGCCGATCTTCAGCTTCACCGTGCGATGCGTGCGCAGCATGTGCGCCGCCGCGTCGTCGATCTCCTCGACGCCGCCTGAGAAGAACGCCGCCACGGCGACCGGCCCAGAGGGGCGCGTACCGAAACCCTCCGAGGTCTCGATCGCGCACGACGCCGCGAACGCGGCGCTCGGCGGCATGTCGTCGAACTCGATCTCGCCATCCGACCAGCGCTCGATCGCCTCGACGCTCTCGTCGAGCCTCTCGCGGTGAAGCCCGGCGAGCGGCGCGCACTCGCCGAAGCCCGCATGCGGGCCGTCGGCGATGCGCACGAACGCGATCTCGCGGGCGGCGCAGCCCACGATCCGCTGCGCCGCCGCGCGCACGGGCAGCGACACGCGCAGGATCTCGACTCCGAAGCTGTCGCCGCTCATCGGTTCCCCCAGTCGAACGACATGCCCGCCGCGAAGGCGACGCCGTAGAGGTAGAGCGTCGCGCCGAACATGGCGAGGTTCCGGTTGAGCGCGGCGCCGTCTCGGCCGCGCGCGATGGCGACCGACGCGGGAATCGCGATGCACACGAGCGTCGCGAGCAGGATGCCGCGCGGCAGGCCGTAGAACTCGGCCGCGACGATCGGAAGGGCGAACGCGACCGCGTGCATCGTGCAGATCAGCGCGCGCGTGAAACCCGCGCCAAAACGCACGGCGAGCGTCTTCTTTCCGTTCGCGGCGTCGCCCACGCGGTCGCGCAGGTTGTTGGTCGCGAGCAGGCAGACCGCGATCGCCCCGGGCGCGAGGCCGCAGGTGAGCGCGACCGGCGTCCACGCGCCGTCGCACGCGGCGCGCGTGCCCGCGACCGCAAGCGGTCCGAAGAAGCCGAACACGAAGAGGTCGCCGAGCCCGCGATACGCAAGCGACATCGGCGGCGCCGTGTATCCGACCGCGCAGACCGCGCCCGCGACGCCGATCGCCGCGAACGCGGCGCCCGCGTGCCACGCGAGATACAGGGCGGGCAAGGCGGCAAGCACGAGCGCGAGCGCAAGCGCCACGCCCATCGCGCGCGGCGTCACGAGTCCGCTCGCCACCGCCCGCTGCGGCCCGAGCCGCTCGCCCGCGTCGGTGCCCCGCAGGCCGTCGTAGAGGTCGTTCGCGAAGTTGCTCGCGATCTGGAGCAGGATGGCGCCCGCGAGCGCGGCGCCCACCGGACGCCACGCGAAGACGCCGTCATGCCGCGCGAGCGCGGCGCCCATCAGCACGGGGCAGAACGATGCACCGAGCGTCTTCGGGCGAAGCGCGGCGATCCATGTCCGTGCCGCCGTCGCGCTCACGGCGCGAATTTCCGGAAGTCGGCCTTGCGCTTCTCGAGCTGCGCGTTCTTGCCTTCCTTCGCCTCGTCGGTCATGTAGTAGAGCATGGTGGCGATGCCGGCGAGCTCCTGGAGCCCCGCCTGCCCGTCGCAATCGGCGTTGAGCGCGGCCTTGAGCGCGCGGATTGCGGTCGGCGAGTTCGCGAGCATCTCGCGGCACCACTGCACCGTGACTTCCTCGAGCTCGGTGACGCTCACCACCGTGTTGACGAGGCCCATCTCCTTCGCCTCCTGCGCCGAGTAGCTGCGGCAGAGGAACCACATCTCGCGCGCCTTCTTCTGGCCGACGATGCGCGCCATGTAGCTTGCGC
>JBEAUK010000047.1:0-46569 GCA_041161465.1 Planctomycetota bacterium
CACGGGCACCTCGAGCCCCAAGGAACTCGACATGCTGACCTCGCAGCTTGCGCTGCTCGAGAGCGCGAGCGAGGCGATCCTCACCATTCCGCTTGGAATCCTCGGATCGATCTGGTGCCTCGGGGCGATCCGACGGGCTGCGAAGTCGCCCGACGCCACGGCCGCCGCCTCCCTACCCTCCTCGTCACAGCCGTGAGCGAGTCGAAGCCCATCGCCCTCCCGATCCTCGTGCTGCCCGTGCGCGAGCAGCGCTACAGCTGCCACGGCTGCGGCAACTGCTGCCGCGACTTCACGGTGCAGCTGCGGCCCGCCGACCTCGAGAAGCTGCGCGCGCAGGACTGGGAAGCGAAGCTCGGAATGCCGGTCACGACCGAGTTCCGCGGCGTCACCTACCTCAGGCAGCGCGAGGATGGCGGCTGCGTGTTCCTGATGGACGACGGCCTCTGCCGGATCCACAAGGACTACGGCTTCTCCGAGAAGCCGGTCGCATGCCAGCTGTTTCCGTTCGTCCTCGTGCCCGACGACCGCAAGACCCACGTCGGCATCAGCTTCGCCTGCCAGAGCGTGCGCGAGAACAAGGGCGCGGAACTGCGCAGCCATCTCTCCGAGATCGACCGCATGAGCCGCGGCGTGCCCGAGACGCGCCTCGCGACCTACACCGCGATGCTCGCCGACGCGATGGCCGCGAAGGAAGGCGAGCTCGATGCGCTCGCGCAGCTCGTCGACCGCCATCTCGCGCGCGAGGACCTCACGATGCGCGACCGCTTCGACGGACTCGCGTGGATCGCCGCGAGCCTCGGACGCGCGAAGCTCGCCGAGGTGCGCGCGACGCGCTTCAAGGAGCTCGTGCAGGTCCTCGTGGGCGCGCTGCCCGACGAACTCCAGCACCTGCCGCTCGAGGGCGCGCTGCCGAAGCAGCTGCGCCTCCTTCGCCAGGCTGTCTACGCGCGCCTCGAGGATGTGCAGGTCAACCAGGCGAAGGCGAAGGGGCGCTGGCGCACGGTGCTTGCGCAGCTTCTCGCGAGCCGCGCGTTCACGCGCGGCAAGGGCCGCGTGCCGGCGGTTGCGCGCGGACTGCTCGAAGGCGCGGATTTCGCCGCGATTTCGCGCATTCCCGCGCTTTCCGAAAGCCCCGACCGCGACGCGATCGACCAGCTGCTCTCGCGCTACGCGCGCGCCACGATCCTCGGCAACCGCGCGTGGGGCGCGGGCTACTACGGCTGGCCCGCCGTGCGCGGCCTGCAGGCGCTGGTCCTGAACATCGCGTGCGTCGCGTGGCTCGCGCGCATGCTCGCCGCGAAGCGCGGCCATGAGCACGCGACGATCGACGATGTGCGCGACGCGCTCGGCCGCATCGACCGCCACGCCGGCCGCGCACCGGTGCTCGGCTCGGTCGGCGAGCGGCTGCGGCTCGAGTACTTCCGCCTCGACGACGGCCTCCGCCGCATCGTGCGCGAGAGCGTGTAGGGCACAGAACCGACCTGGTCGTCAGCCCGAATGGCTGTCGACTCGCACGCGCGGCGCTCGGGCTTCGCCCTCGGCACCACTTCACCCCCGCAGCTTCGGCACGAGCAGTCGCAGCGCGTTTCCTCGGTGGCTGCGCGCATTCTTCTCATCGCTCGACAACTCCGCACTCGTGCGGCCATCAGGTAGCACCAGCAACGGGTCGTAGCCGAAGCCGTTCGCGCCGCGCGGCGCGTGGCCGATGACGCCATCGAAGGTGCCGCGCGATTCGGCGAGGATCGTGCCGTCGGGCCGCGCGATGCAGAGGACGCACACGAAGCGCGCGGTGCGCTGCGCGTCAGGCACGCCTTCGAGCGCCTTGAGGAGCTTCGCGTTGTTCGCCGGATCGCGCTCGGCGCGCGTCGCGAACTTCCCCGCGTAGTACGCGCTGTGGACGCCAGGCGCCCCGCCGAGCGCGTCGACCTCGAGGCCCGAGTCGTCTGCGAGCACCGTGCGTCCGAGCGCCTTCGCGTACGCCACCGCCTTGATGCGCGCGTTGTCCTCGAAGGTCGCGCCATCCTCCTCGGGCTCCGGGATCCCCGCGTCGCCGAGCGGCAGGCACTCGATTCCGAGTTGTCCGAGAACGGCGCCGATCTCCTCGACCTTGTGCGGATTCGATGTGGCGATGACGAGCGATTTCATGCGGATTGACCAGATGACCTTGCGCTGAGCCTGTTCCGCGGCAGGTTATCCGAGGAGGGCCTCGCCTTGAGAGGGATCGCTGTCGCCATCTTGACCGTTTCGCTCGCCGCGTCCATCGCGCACGGCGATCTTGTCTCGATCGCCGCCTCGCGCGACGCCACGCTGTACCAGTCGACCGATGGATCGCTCGCGAATGGCGCAGGCCAATACCTCTTCGGAGGGAAGACGAACCAGGGCCTTGCGCGCCGCAGCGTGATCTGGTTCGACATCGGCGCATTCGTGCCCGCCGACGCAACGATCACTTCCGTGCGTCTCGTTCTCAATGTCACGCAGGCAAACGGCGGCAGCCGAACGATGACCGTGCACCGCGCGCTCACGGCCTGGACCACCGGCGCGAGCGATCCGGACAGCACCGAGGCATCGGGCGCGGCCGCTCTCGTCGGCGATGCCACTTGGCTGCACGCAAGCGCCGACGGCGCGGGCGGCGGGGCATTCTGGCAGACCGCGGGCGGTGACTTCGCGGCTGCGAGCGCGTCGCTCTTGACGACGATGAGCGGCCTTCAGACCTGGTCGAGCGCGGGCCTTGTCTCCGATGTGCAGTCGTACCTCGCGAATCCGTCGGCCAATCTCGGCTGGTTCATCCTCGGCGACGAATCGGCCGCGGGCACCGCGCGCCGCTTCGACAGCGCCGACAGCGCCGCGTTCGGCGGCATCGTGCCGCGCCTCGAGATCGAGTTCACGCCGATCCCGACGCCCGCAGCGGGCGCCCTGCGCGCGTTCGCGTCACTCGCGCGCACGCGCCGCCGCCGCTGACGCGCGTCAGGTCTGCAGCACGCCCGTGCGATACACGCCGCTCTGCTGCGCAGGCGCCTGCGCGGCCACCGCGAGCGCAAGCTCGAGCTCCGCGCGCGTCTCCTTCGGATCGATGATGCGGTCGACCCAGCCGCGGCTCGCCGCGTAGCGGATGTCCTGCTGCTCGTTGTAGCTCGCGGTGATCGCGGCCAAGAGCTGCTTGCGCATCTCCTCGTCGATCTTCTCGCCCTTGCGCTCGCGCGCTGCGAGATCGATCGAGAGCAGTGTGCCCGCAGCCTGCGCGGCGCCCATCACCGCGAAGCGTGCGCCCGGCCACGCGAGCGTGAGCAGCGGATCGAACGCGCGGCCGCACATCGCATAGTTGCCTGCGCCGTAGCTTCCGCCCACGACGAGCGAGATCTTCGGCACCACGCAGTTCGACATCGCGTTCACCATCTTCGCGCCCGAGCGGATGATGCCGCCCTGCTCGCTGTCGCGGCCGACCATGAAGCCGGTCGTGTCGGTGACGAAGAGGATCGGCAGGCCCTTCTGGTTGCAGTCCATGATGAAGCGCGCGCTCTTGTCGGCGCTGTCGTCGTAGATCACGGCGGGCATGTTGGTCCCGCTCGACGGACCCGCCTTGCCGCCCGGCATCTTGCGCTGCGTCAGCTTCTTCTGGTTCGCCACGATGCCGCACGGGAACCCGCCGATGCGCGCATAGCCGCACACGAGCGAACGCCCGTATTCCGCGCGGTATTCGTCGAAACTGTCGCGGTCGACGAAGCACGAGATCAGCTCGACCATGTCGTACTGCGCACCCGGCTCGCTGCGGAAGACCTTGGTGATCTCATCGGCGCCACGCGCAGGCGCAACCGCCGCAAACGGCGCGCGCGCCTTCGCAGGCGCCGTGCGCACAGCGCTGAACACGCGCCGCAGGCGCTCGATGCATGCGGGGTCGTCCTTCTCGCGGAAGTCGATCGTGCCCGAGATCTGCGCGTGCATCTCCGCGCCGCCGAGCTCCTCGCTCGAGACCTCCTGCCCGATCGCGGCCTTCACGAGCGCCGGGCCCGCGAGGTAGAGGCCGCTGCCCTCGGTCATCAGCAGCGTGTCGCACAGGACGGGCAGGTATCCGCCGCCCGCGACGCAGTTGCCCATGATCGCCGCGATCTGCGGGATTCCCTGCGCGCTGATGACGGCGTTGTTCCGGAAGATGCGGCCGAAGTCGTCGGTGTCGGGGAACACATCCTCCTGGAGCGGAAGGAAGACGCCCGCGCTGTCGACCAAGTAGAGGAGCGGCAGCCGCGCGCGCTCGGCGATCGCCTGCGCGCGGATGATCTTCTTGCAAGTCATCGGGAAGAACGCGCCTGCCTTCACGGTGGCGTCGTTTGCGATCACCATCGAGAGCCGCCCGTCGACCTCGGCGATCGTCGTCACGACTCCCGCGGCCGGTGCGCCGCCGTACTCCTTGTACATCCGCCACGCGCTGAAGAGCCCGCACTCCATCGAGCGCGTTCCCTTGTCGGCGAGCAACGCGAGGCGCTCGCGGGCCGTGAGGCGGCCGTTCCGGTGCTGGCGTTCGATGCCGGACGCGCCGCCGCCTTCCTCGATCTTCGCGGCTTCGGCGAAGTACTCTGCGGTGGCGGTCTCGAGCGGCGTCTTGGTCGCGGTCATGCGGTCCTCGGATCGAGCGTGGAGAGACGCGGAGAATAGACCATCCGCGCAAACCAAAGCCGCTTGGGCGGCATCTAGGTTCCGAGAACCTTTCGGTGCCGCAACCCTCTGTCGCGTCCCCCCTTGCGGCGGCGTGGCGGGTTCCTGTATCCTCTTCGATCCTCACTCACCCGTAGGAACTCGGGCGGCGGGAATGCCGCCAATTCAGGAAACCATATGAGCAACGCCATCGTCGAAGCCAGCCGTCACCACGCGAAGGACACCGGATCCACCGAAGTGCAGATCGCGGCCATCACCGCCCGCATCACGGAACTCCAGGATCACTTCAAGGCCCACAAGAAGGACCACGCGTCGCGTCGCGGCCTTCTTCTCCTCGTCGGCAAGCGCAACAGCCTGCTGAAGTACCTCGCTTCGACCGATCGCGAGAGCTACCTCTCGCTCATCAAGCGCCTCGGCCTCCGCAAGTAACCGTTCGCGCGCCGCGACCGCGGCGTGGCGCAGGTGCTTGCGTTCTGCCCGAAGGGCATTCATTCGGCCCCGCGTCTTTACCGCACTCGCGGCGCAATGCGCCGGTGCTGTGCCTTTCCCTCGTCGGGATCGACCGCGGCGGCGCTTCACAAGACTTCTTTCCATTTCAGAACAGGGCGCAGGGCGCCCGAAACCGCCGCGATCGTCGCGGCATCAGGAGATTCAGATCATGGCAGTCACCATCGTTGAGAAGGTCATCGGCGGGCGCACGCTCCGCTTCGAGACGGGCCGCGTGGCCAAGCTCGCCAGCGGCGCCGTCATCGCCAGCTACGCCGACACCTGGGTCCTCGCGACCTGCGTCCGCGCCAACCCCCGCGCGGGCATCGACTTCTTCCCGCTCACCTGCGACTACCGCGAGAAGACCGGCGCCGCGGGCAAGTTCCCCGGCGGCTTCCGCAAGCGTGAAGGCCAGCCGAACGAGAAGGAAGTCCTCACGATGCGCATGATGGATCGCCCGATCCGTCCGCTCTTCCCCGAGGGTTTCTGCGACGAGATCCAGCTCCAGGCGTGGGTCATGTCGCATGACGGCCAGAACGACAGCGACGTGCTCGCCTGCACCGCAGCCTCGGCCGCGCTCTACATCACCGACGCCCCCTACCTCGGCCCGGTCGCGACCGTCCGCGTCGGCCGCATCATCACCGAGCAGGGCGAGCGCTTCGTGCTCAACCCCACGCAGGCGCAGCTTGAGTTCAGCGACCTCGACCTCGTGCTGTCCGGCCACAAGGACGGCATCAACATGATCGAAGTCGGCGCCGCCGAGGTCTCGGAGGCCACCATGGTCGCCGCGATCAAGTTCGGCTACGACGAGGGCATCAAGCCGATCCTCGAGCTGATGGAAGAGCTCCGCGCGAAGTGCGGCGCCCCCGCCGTCCGCATGGGCGAGCTCAACACGCCGAGCGACGAGGTCATGAAGAAGTGCAAGGAAGTGGCCTACGACCGCCTGGTCGAGGCCCGCAAGATCAAGAGCAAGAAGGAGCGCAACGACGCGGTCGATGCGATCAAGGGCGAGGTCATCAAGACCCACTTCTCGATCCCCGCGGGCATCCCGTACTCGGATCACATCGAGGCCGAGAAGAAGCAGAAGCAGGCCAAGGAAGCGCTCCGTCTTCTCGAGAAGAAGATCACGCACTACCTGGTCGCGCAGCACTCGATCCGCGCCGACGGCCGCAAGCTGAACGAGATCCGCCAGCTCGACATGGCGGTCGAGGTCTTCCCGCGCACCCACGGCTCGGCGTTCTTCCAGCGTGGCGAGACGCAGTCGCTCGTCACCTGCACCCTCGGCACCGTCAAGGACGAGCAGATCGTCGACGGCCTCCTCGCCGAGTACGCCAAGAAGTTCTACCTCCACTACAACTTCCCGCCGTTCTGCACGGGCGAAGCCGGCCGCATCATGGGCCCCGGCCGCCGCGAGATCGGCCACGGCGCGCTCGCCGAGCGTTCGCTCCTCGGCATCCTGCCGACGAGCGAGGACTTCCCCTACACCATCCGCCTCGTCAGCGACATCACCGAGTCGAACGGCTCGTCGTCGATGGCAAGTGTTTGCGGCGGCTGCCTCGCGCTCATGGACGCCGGCGTCCCGATCCGCAACACCTGCGCCGGCATCTCGGTCGGTCGGTTCACCGACACCGACGGCAAGGTGACGCATGTCACCGACATCATCGGCGAGGAAGACTTCTTCGGCGAGATGGACTTCAAGGTCTCGGGTACCCGCGAGGGCATCACCGGCATCCAGCTCGACCTCAAGGCACGCGGTCTCTCGGTCGCCGAGATCGAGACGATCTTCGAGCAGGCGAAGGTCGGCCGTCTCCACATCATCGCCGAGATGGAGAAGGTCATCGCCAAGCCTCGCGCCGACATCTCGCCGCTCGCTCCGCGCATCACGATCGTCAAGATCGACCCGGAGAAGATCGGCAAGCTCATCGGCCCAGGCGGCAAGACGATCCGCGGCATCCAGGAGATGACCGGCGCCACGATCAATGTCGAGGAAGACGGCACCGTCTTCATCGCGTGCTCGGACGCCGCGAAGTCGGCCCAGGCGCGCGCCGCGGTCGAGGCGCTCGGCGCCGAGATCAAGGTCGGTGCGGTCTACACGGGCAAGGTCGTCGCCATCAAGGACTTCGGCTGCTTCGTCGAGCTCGCCCCCGGCACGGACGGCATGGTCCATGTCAGCGAACTCGCGCACGGCTATGTCAAGAATGTGTCCGAGCAGGTGAAGGTCGGCGATACGGTGACCGTGAAGGTCATCAACATCGACGACAACGGCCGCATCAAGCTCTCGCGCAAGGCCATGCTGCCCGCGCCGGAGCCGACGGCTGGCAAGGCCTGAGGCATCGATCGGCTGTAAGTCGAGCCATTGCAAGGGTCTTCGCTGCAGCGCGACCCGCAGCCTCGCTCGAGTTCAAGCCGATTCGACTCGTTTGAAAGTCCCCTGCGGGGGCGGCGAAAATCGCCGCCCCCGCGTTCATTTTTGGGCGATTCCTGCATGAAGAATCTGTTGTGCTTGCACGATGCCCGAACGCGCAGCACAATGTCCCTGCGGTTCTCGTCCCCGCACTTGTCCCCAACCCGCTTCGGCGGGCGCGTTCTAGAAGACCGGAGTCCGATGATGGCGGATGCGCAGGAACTCAACGATGTCGAAGGGGTCGTCAAGTGGTTCGACGCTCGCAAGGGTTTTGGCTTCATTGTCGGCCCAGCCGGCCAAGACATCTTCGTCCACTTCTCCGTGATCGAGCAGTCTGAGGGCTTCCGCGCGCTTCGCGACGGTGAGCGCGTCAGCTACTCCGCGAAGGAAGGCGACAAGGGCTGGACCGCCACCAAGGCCAAGTCGCTTGGCTCGCGCGTGCCGCCTGCCGAGCGCCCCAGCAGCCGCAGCCGCACCCCGAGCTGACGCCAGCTTGAACGAATGGATTGTTCGACGCCCCGCTGGCGCGGGGCGTTGTTCTTCTCGCCACGCCAACCTCCCCTGTCGAGGCGGCGACCTCGACTGCTACTTTGTGCGCAATGGACTGGCTCGGCTCCATGCTCGGATTCCTCGTCGGAGGCGCTGTGGCGCTGCTCGCGACCTACATCGCGCTGCGCCGTCGCGTGGTCCGGCTGCGCGCAGCGGAGGAGCGCGCGCAGCGCCAGGAGCGACTCGCAGAGCTCGGCGCACTCACGGGCGGCCTTGCGCACGAGATCAAGAACCCACTCTCCACCATCGGCCTGAATGTCCAGCTTGCCAGCGAGGCGATCCTCGACTCAAGCCTGCCCGACGAAGACAAGGCGATGCTGGTTCGCCGCGTGGAGACCGTCGAGCGCGAGTCGACCCGACTCGCCAACATCCTCAACGACTTCCTCCGCTTCGCAGGGCGAATCAAGCTCGCGCCCGTCGAAGCCGACCTGCGCGAGGTCGTCGAGGAGCTCGTCGACTTCTACCGGCCGCAGTGTGACCAGCACAGGGTCGTCTTGCGCGCGGACTTGCCCGCAGCGCCGGTTGTCGCGCGCGTCGACCCTGCGCTCGTCAAGCAGGCGCTCCTCAACCTGCTCATCAATGCGACCCAGGTCATGGCCGCGCAAGACTCCCACTCGCGCGAGCTGATGATCCGACTGATGCCCGCGGTACAGCCTGCGCCGAAGGGCTCGCGCGACAGCGCGCCCCGCGAGGTCGCGATCCATGTGATCGACACGGGCCCAGGCATCGCGGCGGAGAAGCATGCCGAGATCTTCCGCCCCTATGTCACGGGTCGGAAGGGCGGCTCCGGGCTCGGCCTGGCGGTCACGCGACGCATCGTCGAGGAACATGGCGGCCGCATCGACCTCTTCAGCGAGCCGGGGAAAGGCAGCGACTTCATGGTTCGCCTGCCGATCGACGGTCCAGCCGACTCGTCGCGTGCAGCCGAGGACGACGACGCGCGCAAGACGGTGCTCGACCGTCTGTTCACGCGCGCTGCAGACCGGCCATCGTAGTCATCGCGGTGAGCAGGACTCGCCTGCCACGATCCATCACTCAAGCCAATCCCGCGCCTTCAGCCGCTCGGGCACATAGGTCTCGGTGACATAGGAGATGTCCTTGGTGATCAACGACTCGACTTCCATCTTGAAGCCGTTCGTGAGCAGCGCGTTGATCTCCTTCTGCCAGCCCCTGTGCGCCTCGAACCACGGGTAGGCGGCGATCTCCTTCGCGCGCTTGATGTCGTTGTCGGTGAGGTCGATCTTCACCGCGTCGTCGAGGCCGCACTCGCGGAAGTCCTTCGCGCGGATGCCGAGGAACTTCGCGTCGGGAATCGCGAGGCGCGAACTCTCGAACGCG
This sequence comes from Planctomycetota bacterium, assembly GCA_041161465.1. Taxonomy (GTDB): domain Bacteria; phylum Planctomycetota; class Phycisphaerae; order Phycisphaerales; family SM1A02; genus QWPT01. Next base: position 9,425 of record JBEAUK010000047.1, read on the forward strand.
AGCGAAATCGAGCCCTGCTTGATGACGCTGTAGATGTAGTGCCCCCACGGATCGTTGTCGAGCACGCAGATGATCGGGAGCTTCAGCTCCTGGTTGAGCCGCTGCAGCAGGCGCCGGCACCCGCGCGGCGGCTGGCCCGCGCCGTGCGTGAGGATGCAGTTGTTCTTCTCCCAGAAGCGGTCCTCGTTGAAGCGGTTCCAGACCGTGCCCTTCTCGACATGGAGCACGAACTTCGCCTCGCACTTCTTGAACTGGATGATGTCCGGCTCGACGATCGAGGGCAGCGCGTAGCCGCCTGAACCCATGCGGCGGCAGTCGATCTCGTCGCCCTTGTCGACGATCGTGATGTTGCCGACCATCGAGCCGCGGTTCTCGGCGAAGACATGCAGCTCCTCGCGCAGAGCGCCGAGCGCCACCTCGAGGTCCTCGAGGATCGGGTCCGACTCGTCCTGCGTGTCGAAGGTGTTCTCCTTCGTGCCGGCGACCGTGTGCTTCGCCTTGTAGAAGACGCCACGGAGGCTGCTCGTCTTCTGCGCCTCGATCAGATCCTTGATCGTGCTCGCATGCAGCATCGTCTGCATGAACTGCTTTGCGGTCTTCAGGTCGAAGAGCGGGCGCTCGGCGGTCGCGTCGCCCATCTCGAGGATGCCCTTCTTCTTGTTCCAGAGCGTGTTCGACTTGGTGCGCGTCGGGATCTCGACGATGGGCTCCTTGCCCTTCAGCGAGCGCTGCGCGATGTCCTCGGCGAGCGCCAGGATCTTCTTCTGCGTCGCGACATCACGCTCCTTCATCCGCTCGGTCGGTCCTCGGCCGCCACCCTGTTCAGTCGTCTTCTTTGCCATGGTTCTGTTCCTTCGCGCTCGGGGCGCGGGCGTCGTTCATCGCATGCAGGCGTCGCGTTCAGAAGAGCCGCGGATCGTCGTCGGAGAACGACTTCTTCTTCGGCGCAGGCTTCGGTTCGGTCTCGGCCCGCGACGAGAGGTCCTTCTTGGTCACGATCGCGGGAGCGCCCTTGGCGGCGGGCTTCGGCGCAGGCTCGGGCTTCGCGGCCTTCGCAGGCTTCGCAGCCGTGGCGGACTTCGACGGCTTCGACTCCTTCGCCTTCGGCGCGTCGAACACGGGCGGCGCGATGGGTGCCGCGCTCTCGATCGGCGCGATCGCGCTCTCGACCACGATCACGCCCTCGCCGAAGTCATCCTCTTCGTCGTCCTTGACGACCTTGCCATCCTCGTCGAGCTGCTGGTCGGCGACCGCGGTCTTCCTTCTCGCCTGCTCGAGCAGCGCGTCGTAGATCCGCTTCGCGTCCTCGCCCGTGATGGCATTGAGCGCCTTCGCGATCTCGCCGATGTAGCGCTCGAACACATCGCGGCGCTCGCCTTCGCGGCGCATCTTCTGGCGCTTGCGCAGGTAGGTGCCGAGCTTGCGTCCGCACTCCATGAGCGCGAGGCGCATCTCCTTGCGGATCTCGTCGTAGTCGGCGATCGCCTCCTTCGACTCGCTCGTGAACGGGACCCACACGCTCGCCATGTGGATCATCACGACGAGCGGCCCGATCGGGAGGCTCCCGCGCGGCTGCTGCATCGCGTAGTTCTTCCACGGCGTCTCCTCGACCGCCTTGAAGCTCGAGCACGCGCTCTGCTGGAAGAGAAGCGGCACGCGGTTCGCAAAGCGGATCACGCGCGCGGCCTGGTCGCCGGGCAGGTCGCCGCCAAACGCGATCGCGGCCTCGATCTGGAACGGGCGCCCGCGGTACACGGCGGCCTCGCGGGTCGACGCCGCGTAGAACTCGGCCTTCACGCCCTTCAAGAGGCCCGCAAGCAGCTGCCGCACGCCGATCGGCGCAAGGCAGTCGGTCGGCGGCGGGGCGAGCTTCTCGTCCTCGAAGACCTTGAAGAGCTTCTCGACCTGCTGCGGCTCGATGTCGCCGGCGCGCGTGCGGCTCGTGGCGCCGATCGCGCTGCAGAACTTGCTCGCGGTGTTGGCAGACACGCGGCAGAAGCGCGTCTGCAGGAAGTCGTAGAGGCTCCCCTTCTCGCTCGCCTCGTAGTCCTTCAGCATCTGAAGCAGGATGCCGAGCTCGATCCCCTTCGGATGCGGCTGGATCTCCTTGGTTTCAGGCGGAAGTTCCGTGACGCCGCGCGGGAACACCGTCACGCCGCCGGTCTCGGTCGTCTGCGCGGGCGCGTCGGACTTCGAAACCTTGGACTTGCCGTCCTCCGCGGCCGCTGCGCTCGTCCCGGGGAGGAGATCGTCGACCTCCTCCTGCGCCACGCGCGACGGCGGCACGAACACGATGCGCGCGTGCGGGTTCGCGATCGCGGTCAGCTCGAGGAACTCGTCGACCGAGCCGCGGCCCTTCTGGTACTTGCCCTCGAGCTCGATCGACACGCTCGTGCCGGTCGCGAACACCTCGGGCGACAGGAACACGCCCTCCTGCGAGAGCTGCTTGGTGCCGGCCGACAGCCCGCGGAGCCGTTCGGGCGGGAAGTCCTTCGTCTCCTTGTCGAGCGTGACCTCGGCGCGGTTCGTCTTCGTGTTCATCGCCAGCTCGATGTGGTGCGCTGGCTGCTTCGCGTTCGGCTTCGTGTAGATGAGCATCGGGCGGCCGGTCGTGATGAGACCGTTCATGCCCGCCGCGGAGATGCCGATTCCCTGCTGGCCGCGCGACATCTTCAGGCGATGGAACTTCGAGCCGTACAGCAGTCGGCCGAAGATGTTCTCCACCTGCTTGCGCACGATGCCCGGGCCGTTGTCGACGATGGTGACTCGGTAGCGCGACTGCTTCGCGGTCGCGGGCCGCTTCGGCTCGAGGTCCTCGATGATGACGGCGATGTCGGGCATGATGCCCGCCTCCTCGCACGCATCGAGCGAGTTGTCGACCGCCTCCTTCACCGTGGTGAGAAGCGCCTTGCGGGCGTTGTCGAAGCCGAGGAGGTGGCGGTTCTTCACGAAGAACTCGCTGACCGAGACCTCCTTCTGCCGCGCCGACATCTCTTCGGCGGTGGCGCCTCGACGCTTGGTGCCTCCCTGCGAAGACCGTTCCTTCACTGCGCTCTCCATCGTGTGGACTCCCGGCGTTCCTTCGCCGCTCAGCACTCGACATTATCCGAACCGCGCGCGCCGCGACGCCACCGCGCGGATTCCGCAGGATTTCGACCAACTGTGGGGATTTGCGCTACACTCTCCGCCCCTCAAGAGAACCCCTAACCTGAGAATCCACATGGAAACCACGCTCATCATCCTCAAGCCCGACGCCGTGCAGCGCGGCCTCATGGGTCGCATCATCAGCCGTTTCGAAGACAAGGGTCTCCAGATCGTGGGCGCCAAGCTCATGCAGATCAGCCCCGAGCTCGCGGCCACCCACTACAAGGACCACCAGGGCAAGGGCTTCTACAACGGCCTCGTCGGTTTCATGACGAGCTCGCCCGTCCTCGTGATGGCCGTCCGCGGCATCGGCGCGATCACCATCTGCCGCGGCATGATGGGCGCCACCTTCGGCTCGAAGGCCGCCGCCGGCACGATCCGCGGCGATTTCGGCGTGTCCAACTCCTTCAACCTGATCCACGGCTCGGACAGCCCAGAGGCAGCCGCCCGCGAGCTCGGCCTCTTCTTCAAGGCTGGCGAAGTCCTCGACTTCCCCCGCGCCTCGGACCGCTGGGTCTACGACAGCTCCTCCGGCAAGCCGGAGTGATCGGTCGCAACAGCATGCCGCCCCCGCGAGCCCGCCACCCGGCGGTTCGCGGGGGCAATTGCTTTGGGCGTTGGCGCCTTCTTTGAAACCGTCGCGGTGCGGCTGCGTATACTGCGGCGATTCCCGAGGTTCGGGGTTCTGGTTTTTGGTTCTGGTGTGGACGGAACTGCTGGCTTAGGGCATCCTTGCCTCACCAGACTGTTGTCTGGGCGGCTTGAGTCCGAGAACAATTATGGGTGTGCGGAAAGTCGATGCGGGATCGGAAGTCCCGGCTGTTCTGTGTCATCTCGCAACTGTTCAGGCGCCGAGCGGAATCGGAATCCCGAACTTTGGCGAAGGGAAACTCGTTTCGGGAGTCTTGTTCCTTGCGGGACTCCCTTGAGCCTGACCCAGCCCTCGGGGCCTCATCGTTCGCAGGTTTGACAGTCAGAACCTGCTGACCAACGCGAAATGGCGGTGAATTCCCGCTTCAGCTCGGTTGGTTCAGGCATTCTCATAGGCGCGCGCCTTGCGGTGCGCTCCAACTCGCAAGGTCTTGGATCGGTCGGGTGGCCGCCGGTTCGAGTCGGATCGTGAGAGAGCCCTCAGGGGCTGCGATCCAAAGTGTGTGTTGGCCATCCTCATGCGCGGGGAACGCGTGAGGAGTGGAAAGTTCCTTGATCTTCGGTCAATTGCGATGAAAAGTCGCGATCTCCGCAAGATCGACCCGCCTGGAGACTAGTTCGCCTTGCCCAGCGACCTGGAATCCGCAATTGGAGGGTTCTGCCATGCGTGATCTCGTTTCTCGTAACCGCCCCAACCTCAACTCCGCCGACTCGCCGCTCGCGCGAGCGCGGAAGCGTTCTGGTGTTGCCGTGCGGTCCAACTCCCTGCCCGAGTCGGAGCCCGCCCGCAACAACGGATCGGAAGTCTCTGTCTCAAATGGACTTGCGCCACTTACGCCTGTGGAGGAGCGCATCCTCAAGGGCATCATGGCCGAGCCCATGGATTACATCGATCACCCCGATTTCCATCTCGCCGGTGCGACTGAGCGGATCTACGGCATCGCCGAGATCGAGCGCCCGGATGTGACTTGGTATCGGCCGCTGATGGATGACTTCATTGCGGCACGCAGCCGGACGGTTCGCTCGCCGAAGTCGCAGTCGACCATCCTGCTGACGGGTGCGCAGGAGCGCATCCTGTTCATGAAGTACAACTTTGCCCGCTTCAGCATCTCCGAGATTCAGAAGCGCGCCGCTTCGCGCGCCCTGACGCTCGCCGAGGCGCGCGATGTCCTCCGCTGGTACGCCGTTTCGCGCCAGTACCGCGAGCAGCTCGCGGAAACGAACCTCGCCCTGGTCCTCGCCATGGCGAAGCGCGTCCGCCTGTCCGAAGTGGACTTCGCCGACCTGATCGGCGAGGGCAACATGGCGCTGATGCGTTCGGTCGACAAGTTCGACTGCAACCGCGGGTTCAAGTTCTCCACCTACGCCTGCCGCGCGATTCTGAAGGCTTTCAGCCGTCACGGCATCAAGGTCACCACGCACAACCGCCGCTTCGGCGCGGAGTACGACCCGGCCCTCGAGCGTTCAAATCACCTCGAGACCGTGCGTGCCACCCATGAGCGGGAGTGCGCAGACGAGGTCAAGCACATCGTCACGACCAACAAGGCCGACCTCTCGGAGATCGAGATCAAGGTCATCAGCCACCGCTTTGGGATCGACGCTTCAAGCGCACTCGCGGCGCTTGGCGCGAAGGACCTGAGCCCTGTTGCCTCCGAGCCCGCGCAGGCCCTGACCCTCGAGCAGGTCGGTCAGGTGATCGGCGTCACCAAGGAGCGCGTGCGGCAGATCCAGAACAAGGCCCTGGAGAAGATCCGCACCGCGCTGCAGGCGGCCAACCCCGACGCCGCGACCGAGATGGCGGCGGACATCGCGGCCCGCGAGGGTCGCGCCGAGCCGAGCGCCAACTGACGCTTGAGCCTCGTGACAAGTCACCCCACCGATCGGGCGCCCGCACACGGCGCCCGATCGTGCTTTTGGCGTTTCCGCGCGGGATTCCCGCACGATTCGCTACACTCCGCGACCCCCGAGTCGGGGGCACAACGAGGAGCGGCCGACATGACGAACGCGACATCGAAGCACACCGCGAAGAAGGTCTTCCCGACGCCGGCTGCGGCGCTTGAGGGGCTCACCCGCGACGGAATCACGGTCGCCGTCGGAGGCTTCGGGCTCTGCGGCATCCCCGAGCAACTGATCATCGCACTCCGTGACTCGGGCGCGAAGGGCCTGACAGCCGTCAGCAACAACGCGGGAGTCGACAGCTGGGGACTTGGACTCCTGCTCCAGACCCGTCAGATTCGCAAGATGGTGTCGAGCTATGTCGGCGAGAACGCGGAGTTTGAGCGCCAGTTCATGTCGGGCGAGCTCGAACTCGAGTTCAACCCCCAGGGAACGCTCGCCGAGCGAATGCGCGCGGGCGGCGCAGGGATCGCCGGTTTCTACACGCGGACGGGCGTTGGAACCGTGGTCGCGGAAGGGAAGCCGACGATGGAGTTCGACGGCGAGACCTTCGTCCTCGAGCGCGGGATCCGCGCGGACCTGTCGCTCGTGAAGGCCTGGAAGGCCGACGAGTCGGGCAACCTCGTGTTCCGCAAGACCGCACGGAACTTCAACCCCATGGTCGCGATGTGTGGCAAGGCCTGTGTGGCGGAAGTCGAGGAGATCGTGCCCGTCGGAAGCCTCGACCCGGACAACATCCACACCCCTGGAATCTATGTCGACCGCATCGTCAAGACGGTCTCGGAGAAGCGCATCGAGCAGCGAACGGTTCGACCGCGCTGATCGATTGGTTATCGGAATCAACCCTGCGGCTCGGATCGGTTCGCGCACCCCGCCATGTTGGGTCGATGTTCAGTGCCAACAAGGTGGAGCCCGAGGTCGGTTCAGTCGATCAACTGAGAACCGGAACCGAGGATCGGCAAGACATTTGGGTTTGTGACCCGAGTGCCGAGTCCTGCTGCATGAGATTCGCAACGAGTTCGTTCATCCCCTCCCAAATCGGCAACGCGGCGATTCATTCGATGGAACAATCCCCGTTCCGCCGCACGCCGACCCGAGTCGGGGCGAACTGAACATCGGACCAACCCCCGCCTAGGAGATTGCCCGTGAACAGCCTGATCAGCTCTCTGACCCTTCGCACCATCCGCACCCGACTGGCCGTGACCGCGATCGCGGTCGGCTGCGCCCTCGCGGGCGCGTCGACGGCAGAAGCCCAGTTCGGCGGCCGAAGCGGCATGGCGTCGATGTTCACCCCCGACTTCCTCCCGCGCGACCTCCCGATCTTCGTCGACGCCCTGTCGCTCGAGGAGTGGCAGCGCCCGGTGCTCGAGGTGCTGCTGCAGGACTACGACGCGAACTTCACCACCGCCGCAGACGGGGTGCGCTCCAAGATGTCGTCGTTCAAGGACATCGCAGCCGGTGCGAACGCCGAGCGCGTGATCGAACTCATCAGCGAGCCGCTCGTGGCGTGGACCGCCGAGAAGAAGAAGCTTCGCGAGGACTTCCTCGCCAGCGTGCGCGGCACGCTCGGCGACACCCAGCTCGAGAACTGGCCGCGCCTCGAGCGCGCGCTCCTGCGCGAGAAGAGCCTGCCGCTCGGCGAGCTGTCCGGCGAGTCGGTCGACCTCACCATCGTGGTTCGTGAAGTCCAGGCATCGCCACTCGCGCTCGACGCGGCCCGCGGCGCCATCGAGCAGTACGAGATCGCGCTCCACGAGGCGCTCTCGACGCGCGACGCAGCGCTCGACGATGCGATCGCCCCGCTTCTCAAGGCGATGTCCAACGCCGATGCAAACAGCGGTGTTGCGATGCAGGAGTCGCTGATGCAGAAGCGCATGCTTGTCCGCGACGCGCAGGACGCAGGCTTGATCGCGATTCGCGACGCACTCGGTTCCGAGTACGGCGCCGAGTTCGAGCGTCGCGCGATGCAGAAGGCGTTCCCGCAGGTCTTCCGTCCCGACCCGGTGACTCCGCTGTTCGAGGCCGTGCAGGCTCTTCCCGACCTGACCGACGATCAGAAGAAGCAGGTCGCCGAGCTGAAGAACCAGTTCGACGCCGAGCTGCGCACGGTGCAGAACGATCTCGTCGCCGCGTTCAAGGCGACCGAGCCGTACGAGCCGCGTCGCCGCACCGAGCTCGCCCGCCAGAAGGCCGAAGGCGCCACGGTTCGTCTCGGCGACGCGCCGCAGGTCGAGCAGGCCAAGAAGCAGCGCGAGGATCTCTACGAGAAGTACCGCGCACTGCTGACCGCCATCCTCAGCCCAGAGCAGCTCGAGGCCCTTCCTGGCGGAAAGAAGGAGCCGACTCAGGTCATCAACCCCGACAAACTCAAGGACAGTCCCGCGCAGCTCGGCGATGGCACCGAGCAGCTCGAGGACGGCGCACCGGGCCGCGGGGACACCAATCCGCGCGATGTGCCCGATGGCGACAAGCCCGCGAGCACCAAGCCAGGCCAGTCGGCCGATTCCGGCGCCGGCAATGGCTTCGGTATCAACAACAGCCCCACTGTGAAGCAGCGTCCCCGCGGCTAATGCGCGGAGTCGACAGGAACGAAGCAAGAGGATTTCGTGCAGACTGGAACGAACGGCATCAACGGCACCACCACCGTCACGGAGATCTCGCGTGACGCCAAGACTCCTGCGACGCCCGCGTCGCAGGACGCGGCCGTGCGCGAGCGCTGCGCGCTGCTCGGTATCCAGTGGCTCGAGAAGGCACCTGCATCCGATCCCGCAGCGGCCGAACTGCTTGCGCCTGAACTTGCGGTGCGCCTTGGCGCCGTTCCGGTGTCGATGGAGGGCGGGCGACTGCTTGTCGCGATGCTCGACCCGCTCGACACGGCGGCGGTCGACGAGATCGCAGCGGTCACCTCGCGCGCCGTTCGTCGCTTCGGCCTCGAGGGCCCTGCGTTCCGCGACCTGATGCGCGACCGCTACGGCACGACCGCCGCGCGCATGGCGGAGACGCTCGCGTCGGACGACGGCCTCGTCGCCACCCCTGACAGCGAGCACAACCTCGACGCCATCGAGGCGGACGATGTCCACCGGATGGCGGAGCAGCCGACGCTCATCAACCTGGTGAACCTCATCCTGCTCGAGGCGATCCAGGGCCGCGCGTCCGACGTCCATGTCGAGCCCTTCGAGAGCGAGCTGCGCGTGAAGTACCGCATCGACGGCGTGCTGGTCTCGCAGCCGCAGCCGCCGAAGCATCTGCAGGCCGCGCTCATCGGCCGCATCAAGATCATGGCGGGCATGAACATCGCCGAGCGCTATGTGCCGCAGGACGGCCACATCACGCTGCGATTCGAGGGACGCAAGGTCGATATCCGCGTGTCCACCGTGCCGACGCTCTACGGCGAGTCGGTCGTCATGCGTATCCTCGACAAGAGCTCGCTGCCGCTCGATCTCGTCAGCCTCGGCATGAGCGAGTCGCACCGCGCGATCGTCGACCGCATGATCGAGAAGCCGCACGGCCTCGTGCTCGTCACGGGCCCGACCGGCTCGGGCAAGACGACGACGCTCTACGCGGCGCTCTCGAAGCTCTACGACCCGCGCAAGAAGATCATCACCATCGAGGACCCGGTCGAGTACGAGCTCAACGGCATCAACCAGATCCCCGTGAACGCGAAGCGCGGACTCAGCTTCGCGACCGGCCTGCGCGCGATCCTGCGCCAGGACCCCGACATCGTGTTCGTCGGCGAAATCCGCGACACCGAGACGGCGGACATCGCGATCCGCTCGGCGCTCACGGGTCACCTGATCTTCTCGACGCTCCACACCAACGACGCCATCTCGTCGGTCGGCCGCCTCGTCGACATGGGCGCGGAGCCGTACCTCGCTGCGAGCGTGCTCGAGGGCCTGCTTGCGCAGCGCCTGGGTCGGCGACTCTGCACGATGTGCAAGGAATCGCGCCCGATCAGCGAGGAAACCGACAACCGCCTGACCCCGGAGGAGCGCCGCAAGTTCAACGGCCGCCAGACGGTCGGGACCGGTTGCGAGAAGTGCGGCGGCAGCGGATTCCGCGGCCGGCTCGGCTTCTACGAGATCGTGCGCATCAACTCGGCGCTCCGCGCGGCCATCGCGCAGGGCCGCCCGATCCACGAGCTCAAGGCGCTGCTCGATCCGGACTTCATCAACATGCGCGAGGACGGCATGCGCAAGGCCGCATCGGGCATCACCACCATCGAGGAAGTGCTGCGCGCCACGCAGGATGTCGAGGACTTCTCGGCGGAATTCAACGCACGCTCTGGCGAGAAGAAGGGCTGATCCCGCGCCATGCCGTCGTTCCGCTACCAGGCAATCTCCGCCGACGGCTCCGTCCAGGCCGGTACGCTCAACGCGCCCGACCGCACGAGCGCGCTCAAGCTGATCTCGCAGCGCGGCGAGACGCCGCTTGAGATCGAGATGAGCGCAGCGGACGCCGCGGCGGCGGAAGGCCGTCGCTTCTCGCGTCCGTCGATCTCGCGCGCCGAACTCGCCGATCTCGTGCGCGAGCTCGCGACGGCGCTCGAGGCAGGGCTTCCGCTCATGCAGGCCCTGCGCACCGTGCGCAAGCAGGCGGCGAGCAAGAACCTGCAGGCGATCCTCGACTTCGTCATCGAGCGCGTCGAGGCGGGCGTGACGCTGCACCAGGCTGCGAAGGAGTATGGCCCGCCGTTCGACGACATGACGACGGGCATGCTGCGCGCGGCCGACGCGTCGGGACGCAACGCCGAGATCATGCACCAGCTCGCCGACCTCCTCGAGCGCTCGGTCGAGCTGCGCCGCGAGATCGTCGGCGCGGTCATCTATCCGCTCATGATCGCCGGTCTCATCGCGGTCAGCGTGGTCATCCTCATCGTGTTCGTGCTGCCGCGCGTCATGAAGCCCATCATGAACGCGAGCCTCGACCTTCCGATGCCGACGGTCGTGCTGATGAACATCTCCGACTTCCTCGCGTCGTGGTGGCTCGTCATCATCGGTGCAGGCGTGATGGCGTACATCGCCGCGCGCAACTGGCTCTCCTCGCCTGCGAACCGCCTTCGCTTCGACGCGTTCGTGCTTCGCATGCCCGTGGTCGGGCGGCTCGTCCGCGACATCGCGGTGGCGCGCTTCACGCGCACGCTCGGCACGCTCGTCTCGGCGGGCATCCCGATCCTCTCGGCGCTCAAGATCGTGCGCGACACGCTCGGCAACTCGGCGCTCACGCAGGCGGTCGACCAGGTCTCCGACAAGGTCACCACCGGACAGTCGCTCGCGGACCCGCTCGAGCGCTCGGGTCACTTCCCGCCGCTTCTCGTCCAGATCGTGAACATCGGCGAGCGCTCCGGCCGCCTCGAGCAGATGCTGCTCCACGCGGCGGGCTCGTTCGACCGTCAGGTCAACAACTCGCTCAAGCTGTTCACGCGCGTCCTGCCCACGATCCTGCTGATCGTGATGGCGCTCATCGCGAGCTTCGTGCTCGCGGCGATCCTTCTCCCGATCATCGAACTCCAGAAGGCGGTCTAGTGACGGAAACGCCGCACCGCCGAGACCTCCCACCCGTACACCCGAGCATGAACATGAAGACCACCAACTCCCCCCGTCGCGCCCGCCGCCAGATCCGCCGTGGCTTCAGCCTCATCGAAGTGATCGTCGCCGTGACGATCATCGCGCTCTTCGCCGCCGTCATCGCGCCGACCCTGCTCGGCCGCGTCGGCACGGCGAAGGTCGACAAGGCGCGCGTCGAGGCGACCTCGATCGCGAACCAGATCAAGATCTACCTCACCGAGAACAAGGCCACCACGCTCGACGGCGACTTCACGCTCGAGGCGCTCGTGCCGAAGTACATCGAGTCGAAGGACGATCTCATCGACCCGTGGGGCATGCCCTACGTGCTCGACCGTCCGGGCCTGAACGGCCGCGACTTCGACATCATCAGCCTCGGCGCCGACAAGCAGCGCGGTGGCGAAGGCGAGAACGCGGACATCATCCACGGCAAGGAGCGCAAGACCTCGTGAGCACACGCGAGGCGCCCTGCGCCAACCGCGGCGAAAGAAGCGAATGACGAAGACCCCGCGTCGCCAGCGATCCAACCCGAGCAACCCGCGCCGATCACGACGCGGGTTCTCGCTGCTTGAGATGATCGTGGCATGCTCGATCCTCGTGATCGTCGGCACGCTCGCGTTGCCGCGGTTCCTCGTGGTTGACTCGCAGCGCGAGGAGAAGGCGGTCGTCGCGGCCGAGGACCTCCTGCGCATGTTCGCGTTCCGCACTTCGGCGGGGCTTCAGCAGGTGAGCCTGCACTACATGCGCGAGAGCGCGACGCTCACGCTGTGGATCATGGATCTGAATCCCGCGGATCCAGAGGGGCCGCGCGTTTGGCAGCAGGATCGCCTGAGCTCGCCGGTCGAGTTCCCCGAGGGCCTCATGATCGAGCGTGCGCTCGCGGACGGCCTTCCGATGACCGAGGACGAGTGGACGATCACGACGAACCCCGATGGAAGCCGTCCGCGCATCGAGCTCTTCTTCGCGGGCAAGGAGAAGCGCGCCGAGCTTGTGCTTGAGAGCTACTCGAACTCGCCGATCCGGGCCGACGATCCGCGCGCGCGCGTGCTGCAGCCGATCGACCTCGATTCGGAAGGGAGCGCGTACGACCCATGGTGACGCAGCGCGACACCGCCACGACCGCGCGTCTCGCGCCGCGACGAACCCGTCGCGCGGGTTTCGCGCTCATGGACGCCGTGATCGCAGGCATCCTGCTTGCGATCGGCATGGTGGCCGTGCTGTCCGTCGCAGGACAGGCGCTCGCGCTCGCGCGCCGAGGCGAAGTCGATGTGCGTGCGGCCGCCGCGATCGATGAACTGCTTGGCAAGGTCCTCACGGAGGGGCCGCGCGATTTCCCAGAGCTCCATCCGACGGCCGGCGCGTTCGAGGAGGACTCCCCGTACGCCGACTTCGAGTACGCGATCACGATCGACCAGGGTGGCGCGGGCGTTCCGGCCGAGGTGCAGGTCGTGCTCACCCACGCCACCGGCCGCAGCTTCACCGTCGTGACCCGCATCGCGGAGAAGCGCGGCGAGGAGCCGGATCCCGTGCGGTTCCCGACTGAGCCGATCGATCGAGAAGCTCGCATTGCAGAACAGGAGGCTCGCCGTGAAGGCCAACCAGCCGCACCGTGACGAACTCCGCGCTCCCACCCGTGGATTCACGGTGATCGAACTCGTGATCGCGATCGCGGTCGGAGCGATCGTGGTGGTGACGATCGGATCCGTGCTCTCGCGCGTCTCGCAGACCCGCGACATCGCGCGCTCGCAGCTCGATGCCGTCTCGCGCGCGAACGCAGCGCTCGACGCGCTGCGCGGCGACCTCATGTCCGTGATCCGCGACGAGGACCTCTACAACACGCGGGTGCTGCTGCTCGATGGCACGGGCTACTCGGCGCTCGGGTCGACCGACCGAGACGAGGTGCTCGTCTACAACAACCGCCTGCGCCCGATGAAGCGCGACGACTACCAGGGCGAGGGCGGCGAGTACGAATCGCAGTACCGGCTCGACGCCCTCGATGGCGTCCTCTGGATGCGCCGCGACGCGGTGCCCGACCAGAACGGCGAGGGCGGCGGAATGGCGATTCCGGTCGTCGACGGCGTCGTGGGCATCTCGATCGAGGCGTACGACGGCGAGACTTGGTATCCCGACTGGGATTCCGACGAGATGGGGCTGCCGTGGGCGCTCCGCGTGTCGGTGACCGCGGTTGGTGGCGACCTTGACAATCCGACCGCATCGCGGCCGATGGTGACGCTCCGAACCCAGATTCCGCTGGATCGAATCGTGCCGCCACCACCGCCGCCAGAGGAAGACGAGACCGCATCGGGCAGCACGGATCCGACGCTCGGGAGCTTGACCGGCGGAGGCGCGGGCGCTGCTGGCGCTGCCGCGCTCGACGGCGGTGGCACGATGGGCGCGGCTCCGGGCGGGTCGGTCGACGGCGGACCGGTGTTGCCAACCGGCGGCGCGATGGGCGGCGGCCGCGGCAATGGCGGCGGCAGCTCCGTCGATCGCAGCCCCACCATCACCGGTGGCGGCGGTGGCTTCGGTGGCGGTTCGAGAGGTCGCGGACCTGTCTCGGTCGGACAAGAGGGCGGCTATGTGAACGGTCCCGGCGTCAACCTGGGCAGCCGGCCAGCCAGAGGAGGCCGCCGGTGAGCGAGATGCATGGCGCACTCCCCAGACCCTCCGCACCGCGGCGCGGCTCCATCATCGTGATCGTCATCTGGGCGGTTGCGATCGCGGCGGTGGTGATCGCCGCAGCGCAGATTCTCGCGTTCCGCCAGGCGGCGATGGGTCGCGAGGCGATCGCGCGCGTCGAGGCGCGCTGGGCCGCGCGCGCTGGAATCGAGGAGTCGATCGCGATCCTCGAGTACCACACCGAGAGTCCGGATCCGGAGGACGCGCGCCAGCTGTTCAAGGACCTCACCCTTGCCGCAACCGGCGAGGTGGAGAGCGGATCGTGGGAAATCAGCCATGTAGAGGATGGCGTGCGCTTCCTCGGCCCGCAGGATGAGCACGCGAAGATCAACATCAACACCGCGACGCGGCTGATGCTGCTCGAGCTTGCCAACATGAGCCCCGATGTCGCCGATGCGATCGTCGACTGGCGCGACACAGACGACAACGCGGGCATGATGGGCGCCGAGTACGAGTTCTACGAGGGTCGAAGTCTCGGGTACGAGCCGCGAAACGCGCCGTTCCGCTCGATCGCCGAGCTGGAGCTCGTGGCCGGCGCCTTCCCCCGCTATGTGCGCGGCGAAGACCAGAACCTCAACGGGCAGCTCGACCCGAATGAGAACGACGGCGCGCTGAGCGATCCGCCCGACGACGCCGACGGCTTGCTGGACGCCGGCTGGTCGGGCGCGATCACCGCGCGTTCGACAGGAACGCTGATCGGCGCGAGCGGTGAGCCGAAGCTCAACCTGCGCACGGCGACCCCTGATGAAATCGCCGAGCGCTTCGGCGTGACGGCCGACCAAGCCGCGGCGCTTTCGCAGTTCGGTCGAAACCCGAACGCGCGGCTCGAGCAGCTGCTCACCCAAGATCTCAGCACCCTCGCTGGCACCTCACAAGGTGGACAGGGCGCCCGCGGAGGTGTCGGCGGTGGCGGTGGCGGAATGGGGATGTCCGGTGGCGGTGGTCGTGGCGGCGACGGTGGTCGTGGCGGCGACGGTGGTCGTGGCGGCAATGGGAGTGACCGCGCCAATCGCGGCGACAACCAGTCCAACAACCCGGTCGGCAGCGGCAACGGACAGGGTGCAAACAACAACGGGAATCAGCCCACTCGCAAGCCGACCAATCAGCGCCCCACGCGCCTGACGCCGTCGATCTCGACCGCCGAGTGGCAGGGAGGCGAGCCGCAATTCCTGCTCGCCTCGATGCAGCCCGCGCAGCAGTCGAGCGGCCGGAGCTCCGCCGGCATGGGCGGCACGGGCTCCAACTCCCGCCTTCAGAAGCTCGACTCCCTCCAGCTCAGGCGGATCTTCCAGGAAGGCATCATCCGGGTCGCGAACGCGAAGCAAACGGGCCGGATCAACCTGAACACGGTTTCCGCAGCCAATCTTCGCGCCATGCTGCCAAACGACCCGATCAGTGCGGATGCGATCGTCTCGATGCGCACGGCGAGCTCCACGGGCATCCTCGCGATTTCAGATCTCCTCGAATCGAATAGGATTTCGCCGCAGTCCCTTGCAGCCATCGCCCCGTATGCCGATACGCAAAGCTATGTGTTCACGATCACGAGCCGCGGGCGTTCCGCCTCAACCGGTCTCGAGGTTGAAATCACAGCCGTCGTGGATCGTTCTCAGCTTCCCGCGCGCATCCTTGAGTACCGAGAGCAGTGAGCCAGCCACCCCGTGAAGCAGCAAGCCACCATCACCTATGACGACGCGCTCTTCGCCGTGGCGGAGCGCGGCTCCGATCGGCTTCGCGTGCTGCTTGTGCGCAAGGGAGCGCGGCCAACCGCCATCGAATCTCGCGAGTTCGCCCTGAACGACGCCACTTCGCTCGCGCAGTGGCTCGATCTCAAGCGCTGCAACGACCTCCGCATGATGCTTCCCGCGTCGGCCGTGATCGTCCGGTCGACGAGCCTTCCCGCGGCCAGCCAGACCCAGATGCTCACCGCGCTGGCCCTGCAGGCGGAGAGCTTCTTCCTCGGCTCGGTTCCCCAGCATCGCCTCGGCCTCGCGGTGCTCAACGAGGGTTCCGGCGCCGAGCGCCGCGGCCTGATCGTGGCCTGGCCGACCAACCAGCCCGCGACCGAGACGCCGCAGCGCCTCGAGTCGATCACGACCTACCTGCCCGAGCCCGCTGCGCTGATGGTGCTCGCCTCGAGCGACCTCCCCGCCATCGTGGCCGACCGCCGAAGCGGCTCCATCGCGATCGCGCTGCGCTCGCCGACCGGCGTGGTGCTGCGCTCCGCGCGCGAAGACGCGATGGGCGACGCGTGGAATGAAGGCCTCCGCCGCGCGATTGCGGAGACCGCGCTGAACGCTGGCGTCGAGCCCTCGCAGATCGCTGCCGTTGTCGCAAGCGCCGAATCTGCGGCCGAAGTCGACGACGACCGCGTGCTGGTGCTCGACCCCGATGTCCGCGGCGCGCTCAACGGCAAGATCGCCGTCGATGTCGGCTCTGAAGCGCTCGAATCCTCGTGGTGGCGCACCTATGCGCCGCTCCTCGGCGCAGCCGTGGCCGCGGCGGGCCCGCTTGCCGAACTCTGCCGGCTGCGCAAGCACGAGAAGGGCAGCGAGCCCACTCGCCTTGCGCGTTTCGTCGAGCGCTACTCCGACCCCGTGCGCGCCCTCAAGGTCGTCGTGGCGTCGGTGGCGATCATGGCGATTGCGCCGATGGCGTTCGCATGGCTCCGTGCCAAGGTCTACGAGTGGAAGATGCCGTCATCGCTCGGCGAGTTCCAGATGCAGCAGTTCGATGTCGAGCAGCGCATCTCGCACTACGAGGCGCTCGGACGCAAGGCGCTCCCCGCCACCAAGATCCTCGGCGACCTCGCCGTGGCGACGCCTGACGGCATCGAGCTCGAGTCGATCCAGCTGTCGCTGTCGCAGGGCATCTCCGTGCGTGGCGTGGCGAAGCCGCAGAACGGAAAGAGCCCCGACGAGATCGTCAACACGATGGCGACCCTGATGGATTCGTCAGGCGTGTTTCAGAAGACCAGCTGGAACTGGACGACGCCCGATGGGCGCAATGTCTTCAAGTTCAACCTGAGCGCTCAGATCGCCCGACCGACGCTCATCGCGGAGGTGCCCGAGTCTCGTGATTGGGCCGTGAAGACGCTTGCCAAGCGCAAGTATCCGGATCCGAACGAGAGCAAGTCCGAGACCGGCGGCGATGGCTCGACGACTTCCTCGACGAATACGACTTCCTCGGGCGGCGGCTCGCCTGCACCGACGGAGCAGGCAGGGGAAGGCGCCCAGGCATCGGCGGGTACGAACCCGCCCGCGACTGCGGTCGCGAGCGCCGGCACGCCCCCCAAGGACTCCACAGCCGCTGCGGCCAACGCCTCCGCCAATGCCAATGCCGCAGCCGAGGGCGAGGCGTCTGGTGCGACCTTGCCGGAGCGCGGAATCGGACGACGCCCTACCCCCGATCCGAATGAGACGCCGAAGGCTCCCGTGTCAGGCGGCGCAGGAACTGGCGCCGGCGGAGGCCCGGGATCCGTCGCCAAGGCGAACCTCGTGGTTCCCGACACATTCACCGACGAACAGCTCAAGGCGATGACGACGGCGGAACTCCGCGAGAAGCTCACGGTGTTCGCCCAGGCACGCCGCCGCGAGGATCTCGACCCTGAGACCGCCGCACGAGTTCGGACTGACTTCCAGCGCATCGTCGATGCACTTCGGGAAGCACAGACCAAGTAACGCAGGCACGACAGACGACTGAGCAGAAGGACCGACCGTGAACGAGACCACCCAGCCATCCAGCGCGCAGCCGACCGCCGCCATCGGGCCGAAGCCCGATGTGTTCTCGCGGGCGTATGCCGCCTTCGTCGCGCTTCCACGCGTCGGAAAGTGGATCGCCGTGGCGGCGGCGTTCTACATCGTCTTCCTGCTCTTCCAGTTCGTGGTTTGGCCGGTCTCCGACGACCTCAACGAAGAAGCTGACCGCGCGGCGGTGCTGCTCAAGTCGGCGGGAACCCGTGCGGAGGAAATGCCGGCAGACATCACCGACCGTGCGATCGTCTTCGGCCCGAACTCGGTGCCGGGGCGCGAGATCAGCGAGAAGGAGCGCTTCAGCAACGCCGTCGCCGCGATCATGAAGAAGCATGGCGTCGCCGATGCGTACGGATTCGACGCGCGGCCGCAGGCGCTCTCGGGCGATGTGCTTCCGCGTGTATCCGCGCAGTACGGCGGCAAGATGAGCCGCACCGTCGCTGAGCTGAAGTTCAGCGCGAGCGCCGAGTCGGTCAGCAAGATCATCGCCGAGCTCGACTCGAGCCCGTTCGTGGATGCGATCTCCGAAGTGCGTCTCACCTACAAGGACCGACGCGTCAACGCCGTGCTCTCGATCGAGCGCTGGGGCGTCGCGGGAGGTGGCGCGTGATCGATGCGATCAAGCACCAGTTCCGCGGTCTTCCCGCTGGATTCCGGGTATCGGCGCCGGTTCTTGTCTCGACGGCGGCGATCGGTCTCTCCGCGTATGTCGTCGCGACGAATGTTGGCTCGCTCTTCGGGGCGGCGTTCACGAGCTCGGTCGACGAGGAGTCGGCCGATCCGCTGAAGGCGCTTGCGGTCGACAGCGAGGAGTTCCTCGAGACGAGCCGGAAGCGCTTCGACGGCCGCTCGGTATACGCGCTGCCATCGCCTCCCCCGCCACCGCGGCCCACGATCGTCACGCAACCAAAGCCGGTCGAGCCGCCGAAGCCGCAGGGACCGCCGCCGCCGCCCGCGACCTACACAGGTCCGTCGCCGACGAGCGTGTTTGGCGACACCGTGAACTTCGGGCAGATGCGCGTGAAGCTCGGCGAGACCGTCGAGGGCGTGAAGGTGACGGAGATCAACGCGCCGTACTCGATCAAGGTCGAGCACATGCGCGGCACCTACACCGTGCCGCTCTTCACGAAGGGCGACGACCGACTGCTGCAGCCAACGAAGGCGACCGGCGTCGCCTCGGGCATCAAGCCCGCGCCGAGCGCTGGCGGTGGCGTCGGCGGTGGCGGAAGCCCCGTCGACGGAGGCGCGGGAAACCCGTTGAGCGGTCCAGGCCCCGTGGCCGGACCCGGCGGTGTCACCGGCCCTGGTGGCGCCTCAGGCCCAAGCCCCGTGGTCGGTCCTGGTGGCCTTTCGGGCGGACCTGTCCCGAGCGGCGCACCGATCCCAACCAACCCGCAACCCGGGCTCGGCGGCGGAGTGGGCGTTGGAAGCCCTGTGCCTGCCCCTGTGCGAGCGCCCGCGACAGGACCTGGCGGCGAACCGGCCCCGGCCAGCGATCTGCCGTCGCCCGCGATGGATCCCCAGGAAGTGCCGCCGCCGAACGAGCCGGCCAGCGAAGGCGCGGGCGTCGAGTTTGTGGATCGCGAGCATCTGCCGCCGCCACGCTCGGTCGAGCAGATCGATGCTATGACGCTCGACCAGGCGCGGGTTGCGCTGGCGGCGATCGACGCGACGGCGAACTGGCAGGTCGACAGCCACAGCCGCGCGCGGCTCAACCACGAGCGAACCTTGCTCGTCCAGAGGATCAACCGCAACCCGTGAGATTGCCTGCGAGATAGCCCGTGAGATTGAATGTGTCGGCTCGCCGCGAAGATGGCAGCCGATGGTGAGAATGGCGGAACATGTCGTGAGCGCAGGATGGCCCCCGCGCGAACTTGCCCGAGGTCGAGAGACCGACGGCGGCGAAGGTCGCGGCGCTGCAGCTGGCGCAAGACCGAGCCGGTGTGACCGCCCGTGTGAACGACCGACTGAATTCCCGATCGATTCGAATCCTGACCTTGGAGTGCGCATCGTGCGTCTGAACCGAACTCTCTTCTGCGCGAACTCGCTCAGCGACATCATCCGCATGACGGCCGTCGTCACCGCAACCGGATTCCTGTCGATCACCCCGGCGCACGCCGATGCAGAGCGTCCGACGCCTGCGAATCAACCGAAGCAGGACGCGCCCGCCGCAGCGCCGACGCCAGCCCCAGCGCCCGCCGCAGCGCCGACTCCTGCACCGGCGCCGCAGGCCGCCGAGCAGCCTGCCCGCGATTCCAAGCCCGCGCAGGCCGATCCTCGCACGATCTCCTCTTCCGGTCCCGCCGCCCCGCCGCAGACGCCGCCCTCGCAGCTGCGTGGCATGCGTGAAGGCCGCCGCACCGTCGACGACGAGATGGTGTCGCTCTCGCTCAAGGACGAGGGCATCGAGTCGGTCATCCCCTACATCTTCGAGTGGACCGGCAAGCATGTCTTCTACAAGAAGAGCGAGCTCGGCGCGATCAAGCTGACGATCGTCGGCACGCGACAGATGCCGAAGGGCCAGGCGCTCGACTATCTCTTCCAGGCGCTCAAGATGAACGGCATCGCCGCCACCGAGACGGCGGACATGATCTATCTCGGAAGCCTCAACGAGTTCAACAAGACGCAGCCTGGCGTCGTGCTTGGCCCTGAGGAAGATGTGATGGCGATGCCCGACAACGGCCTCTTCGTCACGAAGCTGTTCCGTCTCAAGCAGTCGCGCGCCGCAGATGTGCTGCAGCGCATCCAGGGCCTCATCCCCGAGGACTACGCGGTCCCGGTCGCTGACGGCGACTCGAACCAGATCATTCTCTCGGGCGACATCGGCCTCGCGAAGAAGGTGCAGACGCTCATCAACATGCTCGATGTGCCGTCGTGGACCGATTACGCGACCGAGACCTTCCGACTGCAGTACCAGGACGCGAACACGATCGCGGGCCTCATCGACGAACTGTTCGCCGACTCGGGTGTCGGCGGATCGTCCAGCTCGCGCACCGCGAACCGCGCCCAGCGCGGCCAGCCCAACCAGCCGGTGCCGGGCGTGCAGGGCGTTCAGGGCGGCGGCGGTGGTCCCGGCGCGCCGATCGTCTCGGTGCTTCCCTCGATGAACTCGCTCACGGTTCGCGCGACGCCCGCGCAGCTCAACGAGATCAAGCGTCTCGTCGCGACGGCGTGGGATCTCCCGCCGAACGCGAAGGGCAGTATCTTCCGCACCTACGACCTCAAGTTCGCAGACCCAGGCAAGGTGCGCGACCTGCTCGACACGCTCCTCAGCGGCGGCGGCGCAAGCCGTACATCGACGACCAACCGCGCCTTCGCAGGCGGCCGCGCGATCACTCCGCAGGGCGCCGCTGGCGATGGCTCGCCGAACGCGGCGGTCGCCAACATCTTCTCGATCGAGTCCTACCCCGACTCGAATCGACTCGTCGTCATCTCGAAGACGCCCGACAACTTCGATTGGCTCGACAAGTGGATCGCGGAGCTCGACCAGCCGTTCACCTCCGGTCTGCCCGTGAATGTGCCGCTCAAGCACGCGGGCGCGATCGAGCTGAGCGAGATCCTCAACACCCTGCTCGCCGAGTCGGGCTCGCAGGGCGGCGGGCTCCGTCTGCCTGAGGAAGGCCTCAGCGGTCTCGACGACAGCTTCAACACCGGCCTCGGTGCGGATTCGGGCGGCGCATCGCCGCAGTCGAACCTCGGCGGCGCGAGCAACCAGATCCAGTTCCCGTGGCAGGGCGGCCGCGCAGGCGCAGGCGCCGGCGGAACCACCGGCGAGGTCAGCGCACTCATCGGTCGAAGCCGCGTGGTGCCGAACGCGTCGCAGAACTCCGTGCTCGTGATGGCGCCGCCGGAAGTCGAGAAGAAGATCGTGGAGATCATCCAGGAGCTCGACAAGCCCGGTCGCCAGGTGATGATCACGGCGGTGCTCGCCGAAGTGAAGGTCGGCGATGGCTTCTCGTGGGGCGCGCGAATCGGTCGCGTCGGCGACTTCGCAAGCCCGCTGAACGGCAGCGAGAACTCGGTGACCGGCAACATCGGCCTCGAGCTCGAGAAGGGTGGCACCGGCAACAGCGAAGGCAACTTCGCGAGCCCGTGGTTCGACTCCAGCTCGCTCACGATCTCGACCACCGACGACCTCGCGTTCTTCCTGCAGGCGCTGTCGACCGACAACTCGGTGCGCATCCTGCAGCAGCCGCGCGTGTTCACGAGCGACAACAAGGAAGCGAAGTTCGTCGCCGGTAGCGATGTCTCGTTCCTCACGGGCGAGACCTCGGGCTTCCAGACCGGCGGCACCTCGCAGACCTCGTATCAGCAGCAGTTCGTCGGCGTCGGCGTGAATGTGCGCCCGCGCATCACGCAGGACAACAATGTCGCGATGGAGGTCGAGATCCTGCTCTCGAACCTCTCGTCGACGACGATCAACTCGAACCCCGTCGTCGACCGCCGCCAGACGAACACGACCGTGACCGTGAAGAACGGCCAGACGATCGTGATCTCGGGCATCCGTCGCGAGCAGGAGACGCAGATCGACCGCCGCATTCCGTTCCTCGGCGACATCCCGCTCCTCGGCGCGGCGTTCAGCTCGACCGAGCGCTCGAAGGAAGTCGTCGAGCTCGTCGTGTTCCTCGTGCCGATCGTGGTCGAGAACCCCGACGCCAACGACGCGAACTTCAACGCGGATGAGCGCGAGCGCCTGAAGCAGCTCCAGGAGCCGCTCGAGAAGGGCTCGAAGCAACTCCTTCAGGAGAGCAAGTTCTTCCAGGACATCAAGAAGGGCCAGTCGGTCGACTCGCAGCCAGAGGCGGACGAGGAAGCCGAAGGTCTTGATCAGGCGCAGAAGACGACTCCCTGACCGATGGCACGCAGCGTCGCATCCATGCCGACCAACCGTTCCGAACGCATCACGCACCCGTCGAGCCCCCGCTCGGCGGGTGCGTTCGTTCGAGCGTCCCTCTTGTTGGCGGCGGCCCTGGCGCTTGCCTCGTGCGCAACGCCCCCCGCGAAGCCTGCATCCCCACAGAAGCCCGACGAGCCCGCGCCGCGGCCAGAGCGCGTCTCGAATGTTCCCGCGCCTGGCGCGCCCTCCGGCACGCCGCTGATCGACTCGGCGCTGCGCGTCGACCTGCGTCCCCTTGGCAGCGTGCCGACCGATGGCTTCACGCTGCCCCTGCTTTCTCCCAACGGCCGCTTCATGGCGGTCCAGACGGGCACGCCGCCAGACGCGGCGGCGGCTCTTGCGCTGCCACGCCAGCGGGCGCCCCGCGCATCGCGGATCGCCCTCTATCGCATCGACACGCGGGGCGTCACGCGGCTTGGGGAGACCGAAGGTGGGCTCATCCTCGGCCGCTCCGCCGACGACCGTGGCTTCCTGATCGAAAGCCCGCGCCCAGACGGCTCGCGCTGGATCGGACGCATCGCCTGGGGGACCGAGGCGGCGACCAGCAACTACGAGCCTGACTGGCTTGTGCAGGACGGCGGCGTCAATGCCTTCGCAGCGCTCGGCCCCGACGACTCGCTCGTTTGGTCGCGCCGCGACAACCGCTCGCGCAACTTCGATCTCATGGTGCGGCGGAACGGATCCACCATGCGGCTCTCAGGCGATGACCTGCGCAGCTACACGCACCCGAGCTTCAACGCCGATGGGTCGCGGGTCTTCATGATGGTGCTGCGCGATGGCATCCTCGAACTGGGTTCGGTCGACCCGACGAGCGAGGACGCCATGCAGCAGAGCCTGGTGCGCGCCTTCGTGAGCGACCGCGCAGACGATGCGACCGCCGCGCAGATGGTGACCCCGCAGGGAACGCGAGACGGAGTCGATGGGCGGGACCTGCTCTTCTTCCACCCGACGCTTGGGTCGATCGCGCGATGGAACGACACAGACGGCCTGCGCCCCATCGCGGGTGGAGCGGTGGCGATGTCGCGAGTCGACGACCAGCGCATCGCGGTCCTCGATGGTGGACGCGTGCGGATCCGGGGCGCGAAGCTCGACCCGGCCGGTGCCGCGCGCGAGCCCGGTGCAGTCATCCTCGAGCAACTGGCAGTGCCTCGGCTGCTCGGAACGATCGAGGAACGCCCGGCACTGCTGCTGATCGCACCCGAGTCGGGTGGCGTGAAGCTCTTGATCGTGCGCTTGCTGGGCTAACGCGAGCACGGCGCCGGGCTGCGCGGAGCGATCTCCTCGTCGGAGCGAGCCACCGCAGCGGCGAGCGCCCAAACACTCCAGCCGTGCGACTGCGGGGATCTCGACTGTTCGCTTACTCGTCCCCTCGGTTGTTCATCCCCATCGATTACTCATCCTCGTCGTCGAGGTCCTCGTCGTCGAGGAAGTCGTCTTCCTCATCGCCGAAGTCGTCCTCATCGTCCTCGAGGTCGTCTTCCTCTTCTTCCTCTTCCTCTTCCTCGGCTTCCTCTTCTTCCTCGTCGAGGTCGTCGAGGTCGTCATCCTCGTCCTCGTCTTCGTCCTCGTCCTCATCCTCCTCCTCGTCTTCATCGAGGTCGGAGTCCTCGTCGCCGAAGTCGTCCTCGTCGCCGAAGTCGTCGTCGTCGTCCTCGAGGGCGAAGTCCTCGTCCTCATCCTCATCACGGTCGAGGATCAGGGTTCCAGCGCCACCGAGGCTGCCTGCCCAAAGGTCTTCGCCCGTAGCCTGCCACGACGGCGCGGCGGCCAGGGCGCCACTGAACGGGCCTGCCGCAAGGAGGGTCCCGCAGCCCGATCGGGCGGACTCGAGACGGGAGAGCTTGGTGTCGTCGGAGAGAAGGCTTGTCATGGGCGTATGTGTCCTGAGGCTTTCCGAGGCGAACCGCTCGCCTTTGGAAACTTGCCCGCCGGATCCAAGGTTCCGCGCGTTCGCCTGTATCGGTCGATCCATGCTCGGAATCTGAAGAGAACGGCACGATTTTGGGTTCGGCCGGCGGCTCCAGGAGGGCGCGGGATTTGTCGCGTCTTCAGGTCGACATGTCAACCCCGCGAAAATGGCCTTCGGGCGGCATTCTTCCCTGACTCCCAGGATTGTCCCGTTGCGTCACGGAACCGCGGGCGGCACGGGCTCGGCGGGAGCCGCCGGGGCCTCGACCGGCATCGAAACGGCCGTGATTCCCTGGCTCGAGGACATCAGGATCCAGCCATCCACCGCCATGGCGCGGTCGGCCCGCTGCGACTGGCAGCGAATCTCGAACGGTGCGCCCACCATGCGGAGGCCGAGCTTTGTCGACAGCAGCTGCGCGAGGTAGGGGAAGTCGACGCGGAAGGTTCCTGCGGCCGCACCGAGAATCTGGCGACCGCCGAGTCCGTTCAGGATGAAGACGCCCGGCTCCGCGGGAAGCGCAAACGCGAAGTTGAGTTCCCCGGCGATCAGGTCCATGCCGAGGATGTCGCCGTTTGGACCGCGCAGGATGATGCGGTTCTCAGCGTGGATCAGGAGCCCCTCGCGAACCGGGATCAGGCCGCGCAACGAGGGCGCGCCGAAGTCGGTGCTCTCGGGCAGTTCGAACGCGCCGATACCGCCCTCGAAGAGCGGGATCCGCAGCGGGCGGTCGTTTCGGTCGAGCACCACGAGGCTCGAGCCGAGCAGCATCGGCCCTGCCGCATCACTGCACTCGGCGCTGCGGGTGACGAGCACCGGCATCGGCTTGCCGTCGGCGCCGATGATCCAGCGCTCGATGCCCGAGCTCGTGCCAACGAAGATCTCGCCGAGGGCCGTCGAGAAAGCCCAGCGCACATCCTCGCGTGACGAGGGCTCGAACGAGACGCGCTCCTCGAGCGTGCGGGCGTCGAGCACCTTGACCGTCGGACGCGGGTCGACCTTTGAGCCGCCGCGGCCGCCGAGGGTGACAAGGCCATCGTTGATCGACGCGGCGTAGACCTGCGCGAGCGTCTCGCGCACGAGCGTCGGCGGCTGCTGCGTGTCCGCAATGGCGTAACGCGCCGCATCGCCGTTGCGGCGAACGAGGATGAGCGACTCGCCGTCGCAGAGCGGAAGCACCTGCGACGCGATGAACGCGCCGCCGTCGGGGGTCGTCGTCGAGTCGGGGCGATCGCCACCACCGGCTCGCGCCACCGACGACCACACTTCCTCGCCACGGCCCGTGGCGAGCTCCACCGCTCCCGTGGCGGCGTTCAGGATGAGCGCATACTCGAGTCCGCCGGAGACCGCCTGCCAGACGACGATCCGCTCGCCTGCGTGGAGGATGAGCGGATCACGGTCGTCGAGGCGCAGCCGCCACTGGGACTCGAGCGAGTCGAGCGACAGTCGCTGCAGCGCGCCGTCGGCGACCACAAGGGCGAGATCGGTCTGCCGCGCGAGATATGCGCTGCCTGTCATGCGGGCGATGCGGCCACGGATATCGCGGCCGGTGCCCGGCACCGTGCCGACACGCGCGAGATTGCCGCCGCGATCGGTGAGTTCGGGCCGCGACAGGCCGCTCGCGACAAGTAGCTCGGCGGCACGGATGCGGACGCGCCGCTCCCGCCCCCTCTCGGTCGACAGCGCGGCGAGCGCGCCGACGACTGAATCGACGAGCTCGACACGCGCCGGCGGCATGAGGAGGTCGCTCAGCACCGTGCCGAGCGCTTGC
The DNA here is from genome assembly GCA_041161465.1 of Planctomycetota bacterium. Lineage (GTDB taxonomy): Bacteria > Planctomycetota > Phycisphaerae > Phycisphaerales > SM1A02 > QWPT01. Next base: position 35,679 of record JBEAUK010000047.1, read on the forward strand.
GATGCCTTCACCGGACCAAGCGCGGGCGCGGCGGCGAGAACGGCATCGGTTGCGGCCGCCGTGCGCGGATGTGCATGTGCGAAGGCGACGAGCGCCGTCGCGGTGGGATTGGATTCCTGCAGTTCACGCAGCGACTCGGAGGCATCGCGATCGAGCTGCGCGGTGATCTCGACATCGCGTGCGGCGATGCGGGCGATGCGGCGCAGCGCTTCCTCGCGTGTGGCGCGGGCGATGCCCTCATCCTCGACGAGCTCGGGACCGAGCACCGGGTCGCTTGAGAGCCTGCTCCAGACTTCGACCGCCTCGCGCGCACGACCCGTCAGTCGGAAGAACTCGCCGTACGCGAGCATTTGCTGGACACGGAGCCGCGGCGCGTTGGCGATCGCGGCTGCGATTTCATGCGCTTCGGCGCCCGCGTCGGGCGAACCCATCGCAAGCTCGATCAACTGCGCGATGAGCGCTTCCCGGATCGCCTCGCTCCCGTGGCCGCGCCCGAGCGAAGCTTCGGCGACGCGCGCGGCCTCAAGCGCAAGCGCAGGGCGGCTTGTGGCGCGCGCAAGTTCGACGAGCGCGAGTGCGGCGCCGGGGTCGTCGGGCGATGCGGCGAGCCGGGCGCGCAGAATGCTCTCGGCGCGCTCCGGCGCCATCAGCACGCGAAGCGCGTCGTCGCCCGCGACCACGATGCGGTCGTCCGCGAGCACGGCGTTGCCCGGACGCTGCCCCGCGATCCGCGCGCGCACCGCGCCCGTCGCGAGATCGAGCACCACGAACTCCTCGAGCCCAGGCACGAGCACGGCATCGCCGGCGACGCTGACGCGTCCGCGGATGCCGGTGCGGTTGTCCATGCCGCTCCGCGGCGGGTTGAGCGCGGCGGCCGCGTCGGAGAAACGCCACAGCGGCTTGGAAAGGTCGCGCGAGTCGAAGGCAACGACATCGCCGCCGACGCCGAGCACGATCGGCGTGCGCTCGCCGCTTCCACCGAGGCGCGCCGACGCGGCCACGAGGTAGCGCGGGTCGCCCCATGCCGTGTCGGGACCGATCGGACGCGTTTCGACCAACCGACCCGTCGATCGGTCGAGCGCCTCGACGGCATCGCCGTCGGGCGAAATCGCCACCACGCGACCGCCGGCGACGACAGGTGCGGCGAACTCCCACGGCTCCGCGCTCAACCGAGCGTCGCGCAGCGGCACGGGCATGCGCCGCAGCCATTCGATCGCACCGTCCGAAGTCCGTACGCGCGCGGTCGCACCGAGGGGCGTGGCGATGATGACCGCCTCGTCGTCGAGCGTGAGGCCGGCATGGCGACGACCGGCGACCACGCGCGCGCCCGGCGCGCCCGCCACGGTCGTGGCCCAACGCACGCTGCCGTCGCGGCGATCGAGCGAGATCAGCCAGTCGACTTGCTCGAGTCGCTGCGTCGACTTCCGCGCCGTCACCAGCACCGAGTCGGGCAGGAGGACGGGCGTGCCGACCGGAAAGAGCGCCTCGAAGTCGCTGCGTCCTTCGTATCCATCGAGGTCGACCGACCAGTTCACGGCGCCATCGCGCGGGTCGAGGCACCAGATTCGCGCAGGCCCGCTGCGCGCGGTCGAGAAGGCGTGCCCCTCGAGAACCACGAGTGCCCCGTCATCGACCGCGACCGCCGAGAGATCGCCGACGCCGCCGACATCGCGCTCGATCCCGAGCGTGCCAAGCGAGCGAGTCCAGCGCTCGTCGCGCGAGTCGGCGTCGACGGCGCGGACGCGCTGACCCTCGGAGAGATAGATCGTCTGCCCGACGACCGTCGGTGCTGCGGTCATCCAAGTCGCCTCGGTGCGCGCGCGCTCGACGACGCGTGGCGAAAGCGAAGCGACGGGACCGTCGAAGAGACGGCGGAACAGCGTGCCATCGAGGTCGACCGACCAGATCTCGCGCCAGCTCGAGTCGGGCTGCTGCGTCGGTCCGCCCGTGAGAAGCGGCGAACGCGAACGCGCGGCGGTGGGCTGCGGATCGGTGCGCCTCGACTGTGCGAGCGCGATGCGCGCCTCGCGCAGGAGCTCGGGGCTCAGGTCGCCGGTCTGGATGATGAGCTCGAGCGGCATGACCGCCTCGAACGCGCTGCGTCCGAGTCGACGCGCCGTGGCGACCGAGAGCGCCGCGTGGGCGATCCGCTCTCGGCCCGCGAGATCGGGGTGCTGGGCGACGCGCGCAAGCAGCGCCCGGCTCTCGGCCGGACGATCGGCCGCAAGCGCGCGCTCGGCGAGCGCCAGCGAGGCCATGAGCCCGGCGCGCGTGAGGCGTCGTCGTGACGCGGTCTCGTCGGCGCCGTTCTCGGCGAGCATGCGCTCCGCGGCGCGCGACTCATTCTCGCGGAAGCGCTCGAGGACGACTGGGTTCGCAAGGAGATACCGCTCGGTCTCGTCGGCAACCGAGACGAAGAGCCCGTCGGTCTCCGGTCCGACGCGCAGCACCTTGCCGCGATACTCATCGAGCAGCCTGCGTGCGAGGCGCGCGGCCTCTGCCGGGTTGTCGGCGCGCTGGGCGAGCGCATCTTCGTAGAGCGCCTGCGCCGTCGGAGAATCGGCGATCGCGGGGACGGTGTCCTGCCGAGCGTGCAACGGCGCCGTGGCCGAACCAAGCGCGCAGAACGCGGTGAGGCCGAGGATCGCCATCGGCGTCGCGATCGAACCAACGAGGCGGCTTCGCGCTGGGGCGGACGGGCAAACCATCGCCTGAAGCGTAGCGGTTCCCGCTTCCCGCGGCAGCACGCATCCGCGCGGGAACCGAAAGGCGTGATACATTCCAAGGCGATGTCCGAGCCGAACTCCCCCATCACCCGCCTGCGCGCGAGCCTGCGCCTCGGGGCGACCGTGGGCGCGCTTGCCGTGCTTGCCTGCGCCCTCGGCGGATGCTCGGTGCTGCGGCCCGAGGCGCGCGCAGTCGATGCGCGCATCGTCGAGTCAAACGGGAATGCGACGAAGATCGAGGTCGCCCTCGAGCTCCAGAACACCGGCAAGGACGAGGTGGAGCTCGTCGAGTACGACTACGTGGTCACGCTGCCTGACGGCGCCTCGTATGGCGGCAAGTGGGCGGCCCTTCGCGCGCTCCCGCCTGGCCGGGTCGTTGCGGCCACGATTCCTGCCGTGCTCCCGACGGCCAGTGTCGCCGCCGCCGGATCGAATCCACCCGCGTGGCGCGTGAGCGGCACGGTTCGCTACCGCGACCCGCAATCGATCGCTCGAATCCTGTACGAGGCGGGCATCCTGAAGACCGAGACCGGGTTCTCCGGTTCCGGAAGCGCCATCCGCGCCGGTCTTGCAGCCCCCGCCGCCGCGACGGGTCAGTAGCGCGTCAGACGCCGCAGGACCCCCTTTGGCGAGATATCGCACCTGCCCGCGCAGGTCGCCCCCGCACCGCTTGCACGACCCGTCGCGTTCCTGCGGGATTTGACGCCTCCGATGCGAGCGCGCTCACCGATCGCGCCACCAGCGCCGATCTTCCGATCGACTGGGAGATATTGCCTTGGCGAACTGCACCGAACTCAACGACATCCTGCGCTGCGCGAACGAACTCGACGCATCCGACATCCACCTCGTCGCAGGGCTGCCGCCCATGGTGCGGTGCCGTACCGTGATGCAGGCACTGCCGCTGGCGGAACTGTCCCCCGAGGCGATGCGCTACATCCTCGAGACGATCACCAACGGCTCGCAGCGCGAGCGCTTCGAGTCGAACCACGACCTCGACTTCTCGTACGCCGTGCCCACCCTGCGGCGATACCGCGTGAATGCCCACCGCCAGCGCGGCTCGGTCGCGATGGCGCTCCGGGCGATCCGCACCAGCGTGCCCGAGCTTTCGACGCTCAACCTGCCGCCGGTCATCGACCGACTTTCGCAGCTTCCGCGCGGGCTCGTGCTCGTCACGGGCGACACCGGCTCCGGCAAGTCGACCACCCTCGCCGCCATGGTGCAGGCGATCAACCGCCGCACGAAGAAGCATGTCATCACGCTCGAGGACCCGATCGAGTATGTCTTCGACAGCGAGAACTGCCTGATCGAGCAGCGCGAGCTCGGGAGCGACATGCCGAGCTTCGCAAGCGGGCTCAAGCACGCGCTGCGCCAGGACCCTGACATCATCCTCGTGGGCGAAATGCGCGACCTCGAGACGGCGGCGCTCGCGATCACCGCGGCGGAGACGGGCCACCTCGTCCTCTCGACGCTGCACACCGTGAACGCGGCGCAGACGGTCGAGCGCATCGTCGACATGTATCCGTCGGGACAGCAGAACCAGATCCGCGCGATGCTGGCAAACACGCTGCAGGCCGTCATCTCGCAGACGCTCTTCCGCCGCACCGACCAGGAGGGCATGGTGCCTGCGGTCGAGGTGCTTCTCTGCACCTCCGCCGTGCGCAACATCATTCGCGAGGCGCGCACCTTCGAGATCGCGAATGTGATCCAGACGAACCGCGCGATCGGCATGCGGTCGCTCGATTCCTCGATCGCCGAGCTCTACAACAACGGAATGATCTCTCGCGAGGACGCGCTCGCGAAGGCCGCCGCACCCGAGAAGTTCGGGCGCACGGCTGCAGCGGCGTGACGACGCGCTTCTCTGTCCGAAGGCTCGATGGGGCAGACAAGTCCGCGCTCGGCGCGGGAGGATTCGATGAGGGCGCAGCAGTTTCGCTTTCAGGCACGGAACCCGCAGGGCGAGATCGTCTCGGGGCTGCTCGCGGCAGAGGGCGCGACCAGCGCCGCGCTGTCGCTGCGCACTCGGGCCATCGAGCTCCTCAACTACTCGTCCGGACCGTCGAAGAAGGATGTGCTCGACTTCACCTCGCAGCTTGCGGTGATGATCCGCGCGGGCATCTCGATCCGCGCCGCGCTCGAGGGCATCGCGGATCAAGTGACCAACCCGAAGTTCCGCCGAATCCTGCTGCAGATCAAGGCCGATGTCGAGGCGGGCCGGCAGTTCTCCGAGGCGATCTCGAGGCATCCGAAGCTCTTCGGCCCGCTCTACGTGAGCATGGTGCGGGCGTCTGAGATGTCGGGCTCGTTCGCGCGCATGCTCGACCGCATCGCCGCCTACCTCGCGCAGGAGATGGAGACGCGCCGCATGGTCGTGGGCGCGAGCATCTACCCCTGCATCATCGCCACCATGGCGATCGCGACGACGGTGTTCCTGCTCACCTTCGTGCTGCCGAGCTTCGCCGGCGTCTTCAAGGGCAAGGAAGAGGCCCTGCCGGGACCGACCATCTTCCTCCTTGGGCTCTCGCAGTTCATGCTGCAGTGGTGGTGGATGCTGCTTGGCGGCGCGGTGCTCGTCATCGGCGGCTTCGTCGCGTTCATCAGGACCGAACTCGGCGGCGGCTGGTGGGACCGCTTCAAGATCTCCGCGCCGATCGTCAGCCGGATGTTCCGCGCGCTCTACATCAGCCGGTCGCTCCAGACGATGGGCGAACTCCTCAATGCGGGAGTCCCCATGCTCGACACCATCGCGATCACGGGCGATGTCGCCGGCAACCGCCACTACCGACGGCTCTGGCGGTCGGTGCACGGCTCCGTGAAGCAGGGAAAGCCCGTGCAGCTCCAGCTCTCGCGCAGCCCGCTGCTGCCGCGGTCGGTGGTGCAGATGATCGCGGCGGGCGAGGAATCGGGCCGTCTCGGCGAGGTGCTCGACGAGGTCAGCGCGTTCTACGCGAAGGCGCTCAAGGACGCGATCAAGGCCGTCACGAGCATGATCGAGCCCATCATGATCGTCTTGATGGGATCGGTCGTCGGCTTCATCGCCATGGCGATCATCCTGCCGATCTTCAAGATGTCGAACCTGGTCACCGGAAAGTGAGGGCTGCGATGCTGCGCGACGCTTCATTGCGAAGACCTTCGCTGTCCCGCGCACGCGGCTTCACGCTCATCGAGGCCGCCGTCGCCACGATGATCGTCGGGAGCGGCATCGTGGCGGTCATGGCGGCGCACCGTGCATTCCATGCGCAGAACGCGTGGGCCGCCGAGGCCGCGACGGCGCAGCAGCTCGGCGCAGAGATGCGCGAACTCATGCTGGGCCTCCCGCAGCGCGATCCCGTGACGAACGACGACCTCTGGGGCTCCGAGCCCGACGAGAGCGGCGTGGGCGACCTTGACGATCTCGACGACTTCGACGACGCGGTCTTCGATTCCGCCGATGGAACCGGCCCGCTCAACGCCCTTCGCGAGCCGATCGCCGACATGGATGGCTGGCGCCAGCGGGTCTTCGTCGAGAACATCGATCCCTTTGAGCTCACGCGCACGGTTGACGACGGCACGAGCGATCTCATGCGCATCACCGTGGTCATCGAGCGCCGCACGGCCGCGGACGAGGAACCCCGCGAGTTCACCCGCGTCTCCTGGATCGCGCCGCGCCGATGACGAATCGAACCACCCAGCGCCCGCACTCCCTGCGCCGCCGCGGCATGGCGAGCGTGTTCGCGCTCCTGCTGCTCGTCGTGCTCAGTTCGCTCGCGGCGTCGATGGCCGTGGTCGCGCAGGCAAATCTCCGCGCCGCGGACGGCGCGCTGCTCGCCGCGCGCGCGCAGGGCGCGGCGGAGAGCGGACTCGTGTTCGCAGCGCATCGCCTTGCGCGCGAGTCGTCACGGTTCGTGGTCGCGCGCGGCGTGGTCGACGACGGCTTCGCCACGCGCCTGTGGAGCGGCTCATGGACGCTCGCGGACGGCGCGGTGTCGGTGCTGCCGCCCGAGGGCTTCGATGGGCCGCTCTCGCCCGCCGGACTCGCGGAGGCGCTGCGCGACGCGCATGACGCCGATCGAGGCACCTTCGCGCCGGATGCCGCCCACGGCACGCTTCCATCGATCTTGGCGGACGGCGTGCTCGTGACGCGTCCGCTGCGCCTCGAGGAAGGCGACGACCGCGTGTGGTTCCAGGTCACCTACGCGCGCGTCGAGGGGACGCCGAACATCCGCGTCACGGCGCTCGGCGTGGCGGGCGACATCCGCCGCACGCTGTCGATGGACTTCCGCCTCGGCAAGCGCATCGAGTATGCGCTGCTCTCGCCGAACCGCGTGATGATCGGGAAGAACGTGCTCGTCGAGGGTCCGCTCGGCACGCGCTACGGCACCGTCGCCGGCGAACTCACGGCTGCGAACGGCGATCCGCTCGTGATGCGCAGCGACTTCCGCGATCTCTCCACCGCCCTTGACGCGCGGCTCGACGCGCTTGTCGCTGCGGTCGCCGTCGCCGATGTCGATGGCGATGGACGGCTGCGCCCCGCGCACTCGCTCGAGGGCGGCGATCTCGATGTCCTTGGATTCACCGATGTCGACGGCAACGGCTTTGTCGACGATTTCGACCTCTTCCTCGGGGAGTTCGATGCCGACGGCGACGGCGGCGTGGTGTGGGACGAGACCCGCACGGCCCAGGCAGGGCTTGGCGAGCTGAGCGCGGAGTTCACCGGCGTCGACGACCAGCTCGCGCGGCTGATCGATCTTGCGGTGCCCGATCGCAACGACGACGGCGTGGTCGACGCGCGCGATGTGCGACTCGGCTACTCGGATGGCGTGCTGAACTCGCTTGATGTCTATGCGAAGGTGCACGGCAACCTCGCCTTCGGCGTCGAGGAATCCGCGTGGGAGGGCACGGCGGGCGAGCCGTGGCAGCAACTCGCGCAGGGGCCGATCGCGCCATCCGACCGCGAGGCCGCGGCGCGCTTCGAGGTCGATGCCAACGAGCTCCGCGAGATCAACACCGACGACTTCTCCGCGAGCGCGCAGTGGTTCAGCACCCAGGCGCAATCGAACTTCGACACGCAGGCCAACGCCGGACTCGCCGATGGCGGCTCCCACACCCCCGCGGCCGTGGCGCCTTTCGAGGCTGTTCCGTACGGCTCCCCCACCGCGTACGACTTCTACCAACGCCCGATCTACGAAGGGATCACCTTCACCGATGTCCGCATCCCGAAGGGGCTGAACGCGCTCTTCCGAGACTGCACCTTCCTCGGCACCTGCTACCTCGAGACCGAGACCGCGTGCACCGACACCAAGTGGAACTACGCCGGCGCGCTCAAGGTGGTGAACGCCTCGGATGGATCCGTCAGCTTCGCCCCGCGTTTTCCATCGGTGACGGCGCAACTCGCGTCCACCACGCTCAACGACACGCGGCCACACTCGAACTCGATTCGCTTCGACGGGTGCACCTTCCTTGGCTCGATCGCCGGCGACACCCCCGCGCAGTACACGCACTGGCGCAACAAGGTGCAGATCACCGGCGCGACGCGGTTCTACAGCGATCCGGACGATCCCGAGATCCAGCTGCAGCCCGACGCCGCGACGCTGCGCGCGCAACTCCTTGCGCTCGGCACGGAGAAGCTCGACCGCCTGCAGCGAAGCTCGATCATGCTCCCGGGCTGGTCGGTCGATGTCGGCAACTTCACGAACGAGGTCGCGAGCGACCCGGACCTCACGCCACGCGTTCGGCTGCGCGGCACCATCGTCGCGGGCGTGATGGACATCCGCGGCACCGCCGATCTCTTCGGCACGCTGCTCATGACCTTCCGCCCGGTCGCCGGCCAAGGACCGCTCTCGTTCAACGGGATTCCCGAGTCGTTCAACACGACGATCGGCTACTTCGGCACCAGCGACGGCGACGGCGAGGGCGCGCTGCCCGGCGACGCGGGATTCGCGGGCTTCGGCGAGATCCGCCTGCGCTACGACCCCGACGCGAAGTTGCCGGACGGCGTGCCGTGGCCGATCTCGGTCGATCCAGTCGCGGAGACTTACCGCGAGGGAGCGGCGCCATGAAGCGGTCGCGTGGCTTCAGCACCCGCAGGCAGGCGCGCCGCGCCCTCACGCTCATCGAGCTCCTGATCGCGCTGGCGATCACCGCAACCCTGCTCGCGGCGATGCTCATGGCGCTGCAGGTCGGCTTCCACGGGTACCAGGCGAGCGTCGCGCAATCGTCGACGCACATGACCGGGCGCATCGTCGTGCAACGGATCCTCACGCTCGTCCGCACCGGTGCTGCGTTCGGACCGCTTCCCGACGACCCGCGCGACCGCTTCGTGCAGGGCGACAGCCTCGTGATCACGCTCGCAAGCGGCGAGACCGTCTCGCTGCGCCTCGACCGCGCGCAGGAAACGCTCTTCATCCGAGCGGGCGCGGGCGACGAGCGCACCCTGCTCTCCGGCGTGCGCGGTCCCGTCGACGACGAAGGCGCCGCGCGCGGCGCGTTCACGCTGGAATTCGAGAAGGGAACCTCGCTCGTGCGCGCGTCGTTCGACCTCACGGTCGCAGGCGACCCCGAGTCGCAGCTGGCGATCGAGGGCGATGAGGTCGCGCCGCTCCGGCTCGTCGGCACGGGCTCGCCACGACGCTCGCCGTGGTGAGCGCGCGACCGAGCACTCAGCTTCCGAGCCGCAGCGCGTCGGCGCGGGCACGCGACTCGAGCGCGTCCTGCATCAGCCGCTGGTGCGTTCCGATGAACGCCGGATCGGACGAAGCCGGACCCGTGGCCACGACCGCCGGGTCGCTCAGCTCGTACGAGCCGTCCGGCTTCATCAGCCAGCGCTGTCGGCGGTCGGTCATGTGGAGCTGAAGGATGTGCCACAGCCGCTCGCGATGCGCGCGCTGCTCGATCGGCGTCGCGCACTCGACGCGCGTGTTGAGGTTGCGGTACATCCAGTCGGCGCTGCCGATGTAGAAGTCGCCGTCGAGCGGATCGGCCTTGCCGTTGCCGAACCAGAAGATGCGGCTGTGCTCAAGGAAGCGGCCGATGGTCGACGTCACGCGGATGTTCTCGCTCAGGCCTGGCACGCCGGGCCGGATGCAGCAGAAGCCGCGCACCACGAGGTCGATCTGCACCCCGGCGGCGGACGCGTGGTAGAGCGCGTCGGTGACGCTGCGGTCCTCGAGCTGGTTCATCTTGACCACGATGCGCCCCCTGCCGCCTGCGCGCGCGATCTCGGCCTCGCGCTCGACGAGCTCGATGAAGCGTCGCTTCATGGCCACGGGCGCGACGAGCAGCTTTCGGTACTCGGTCTGCCGGCTGCGGCCGGTCATGTAGTTGAACAGCCCGATGAGGTCCTCGGTGATCGCGGGGTCGCAGGTGAGGAGTCCGATGTCCTCGTAGAGCCGCGCGGTCTTGGAGTTGTAGTTGCCGGTGCCGATGTGCGCGTAGGAGCGGATGCCCCCCTGCTCCTGCCGGACCACGAGCGCGACCTTGGTGTGGGTCTTGTAGCCGACGACGCCGTAGGCGACATGCACGCCCGCGTCCTCGAGCTTGCGCGCCCAAAGGATGTTGCGCGCCTCGTCGAACCGCGCGCGCAGCTCGACGAGCACGGCCACCTGCTTGCCACTCTCGGCTGCGCGGATGAGCGACGGGATGAACGGCGAGTCGCCGCTCGTGCGGTAGAGCGCCTGCTTGATCGCAAGCACCTTCGGATCGGCGGCCGCGGCCTCGATGAAGCGCTCGACGGTGTGGTCGAAGCACTCGTAGGGATGGTGCACGAGGAGATCGCCCTCGCGAATGCGGGCGAAGATGTCGGAGTCCTCGTCCTCGAGTCCGGCGGGCGCGATCGGCTTCCACTTGGGCCAGCGCAGCTCTGGTGCATCGAGATCGGCGATCTCGTTGACGGTGCCCCAGTCGAGCATGCCGTCGGTCTCGTAGAGGTCGTCGTCGCCGAGCTGCAGTTCGTCCTCGAGGAAGCGCATGATGCGGTCGTTCGGACGCGCGCCGACCTCGAGCCGCACCACCCGCGCAAACCGCCGCTCGCGCAGCTGCTGCTGGATCTGCTCGAGCAGGTCCTCGGCGTCCTCGTTGTCGCGCTCGGTCTCGGCGTTGCGCGTGACGCGGAAAGGCAGGACCTCGAGGATCTCCATGCCCGGGAAGAGGTCGTCGAGGTTGTGGGCGATGATGTCCTGCAGCGAGATGAA